>NZ_JBICKA010000007.1:0-241398 GCF_043103635.1 Pseudomonas sp. yb_9
AATGATGTTGTGCTCCGGCCCATACGGGAACTTGGTGATGTTCTCGGCGCCGCTGTCGTTGACGATCAGGATGTCATGCTCGCGGTACCCACCTGCCCCCGATCGCCCTTCAGGCAGCATGATCATCGGTTCGATCGACACCACCATGCCCGGCTCCAGCACCGTGTCGATGTCTTCGCGCAGCTCCAGCCCGGCTTCGCGGCCGTAATAGTGGCTCAAGGTGCCGAACGAGTGGCCATAACCGAAGGTGCGGTATTGCAGCAGGTCGTGGCGCAGGAAAATCTCGTTCAGTTCACGGGCGATATCGCTGCAGCGCATGCCCGGACGTACCAGCTTCAACCCGGCCTCGTGTACCTCGACGTTGGCCTGCCACAGGCGCAAGTGCTCGTCCGGGCAGTGGTCGAGGAACAGTGTGCGCTCCAGCGCGGTGTAGTAGCCAGCGATCATCGGGAAGCAGTTGAGGCTGAGGATTTCACCCTTGCCCACACGGCGGCTGGTTACCGGGTTGTGCGCACCGTCGGTGTTGAGCCCGGACTGGAACCAGGTCCAGGTGTCCATCAGCTCGGCATCGGGGAAGCGCCTGGCAATTTCCCGTACCATCGCCTGGGTGGCATGCAATGCCACTTCATACTCAGGCACTTGATCGCGCAGCGCCTCTACCACCGCCGCACCGCCGATATCGGCCACCTGCGCGCCATGGCGAATCAGCGCCTGTTCCTCGGCCGACTTGATCATGCGCATGCGCATGCAGGGTGCACCGATGTCTACCAGCTCGGCCTTGGGGTAGCAGGCGCTGAGCTTGCCGTGATTCTGCAGGTTGAGGTGGTCATGTTCCACGCCAATGCGCGAGGCCAGCGGCAGGGCCTGCTGAATGGCGACGAAGAAGTTGTCGCGCTGCCAATCGGTGTAGACGATGTTGTCAGTGCCCACCGTGCGCCGCCAGGGTTGCCCGCCGTCGATGTTGGCACTGATCGAGACCACCTTGTCCTGGGTGATCACCAGTGCATACGGGCGGCCGAACGAGCAGTAGAGAAAATCGCTGTAGTAGTTGACGTTGTGGTACGACGTGAAGATCGCCGCTTCGATGTCCTGCTCGTCCATGTAGGCCCGCAGCCGGGCATGGCGGGCCGCATATTCCTGGGCCGAGAAGGTTGGCTGCACCTTGTCGCCATTGCGGATTTTCAGGGTTTTGGGCATTTGCATGGTCGGGGTTCCTTGTCGTTGTGAGCACGCGGTTCAGGCTTGCCGCCTGAGAAGCATTGCAACAGAACCGACGAGGACGCTTTTGTATCTATCCGACCTGGAATTGGCGGGATGGCCACTGCCCCTGGGGGCTGCTTTGCAGCCCATTCGCGGGCAAGCCCGCTCCCACAGGTTCTTCGCAGCCCTGAAAGGCGGCGCTGTACCTGTGGGAGCGGGCTTGCCCGCGAATGGGACGCAACGCGCCCCCGTTTCCAGCGCTGCTATTTCAGGTCAAAGCGGTCCAGTTCCATAACCTTCTGCCAGGCCGCAACGAAGTCCCGGACGAACTTATCCCCCCCATCACTGCTGCCATACACCTCACTCAACGCCCGCAACTGGGCATGCGAACCAAACACCAGGTCAACCCGGCTACCGGTCCACTTCACCTGCCCGGTCTTGCGATCGCGGCCTTCGAAGCTTTCGTTGTCTGCCGAAGTCGCCTTCCATTCCACGCCCATGTCCAGCAGGTTGCGGAAGAAGTCATTGCTCAAGGTGCCGGGCTTGTCGGTGAACACGCCCTGCTTGCTGCCGCCATGGTTGGCGCCCAGCACGCGCAGGCCACCGATCAGCACGGTCAGCTCCGGTGCGGTCAGGGTCAGCAACTGGGCCTTGTCTAGCAACAGCTTCTCGGCCTTGACGCTATAGCGAGCCTTGGTGAAGTTGCGGAAACCATCGGCCAACGGTTCCAGCACGGCAAACGATTCGACATCGGTCTGCGCCTGGGACGCATCGACACGCCCCGGGCGGAACCCAACGCTGCCACTGTAGCCGGCATCCTTGGCGGCCTTTTCAACGGCGGCGGTACCTGCCAGCACGATCAGGTCGGCCATCGAGACCTTTTTACCGCCATTGTTGAAGTCGGCCTGAATCTTCTCCAGCGCCGCCAGCACCTTGTCTACACCCTGGTTTGCAGCCCAGCCCTTCTGCGGCGCCAGGCGCAAGCGGGCGCCATTGGCACCACCGCGCTTGTCGGAGCCACGGAAGGTCGAGGCCGATGCCCAGGCGGTGGAAACCAGCTCGCCCACGCTCAAACCCGATGCTAAAACCTTGGCCTTGAGGGCCGCGATGTCTTGTTCACTGACAGTGGATGCCTCAGCTTTGGGCAACGGGTCCTGCCACAGCAGCTCTTCATTGGGCATTTCCGGGCCCAGGTAACGCGCCAGCGGGCCCATGTCGCGGTGGATCAGCTTGTACCAGGCGCGGGCGAACGCATCCGCCAGCTGCTCGGGGTTGTCCTTGAAGCGGCGGGCGATCGGTTCGTAGATCGGGTCGAAGCGCAGCGCCAGGTCGGAGGTCAGCATGGACGGTGCGTGCTTTTTCCCCGGGTCGTGCGCATCCGGTACGGTGCCTGCGCCCTTGCCTTCTTTTGGCCGCCACTGATGAGCGCCCGCCGGGCTTTTGGTCAGCTCCCACTCGAAGTTGAACAGGTTGTTGAGGTACTCGTTGCTCCACTTCGTCGGGGTCGACGTCCAGATCACCTCCAGCCCGCTGGTGATGGCATCACCGCCCTTGCCGCTGCCGAACGTGTTCGCCCAGCCCAGGCCCTGCAGTTCAAGGCCTGCGGCTTCCGGCTCGGGGCCGACGTTGTCGGCGGGGCCGGCACCGTGGGTTTTGCCGAAGGCGTGTCCACCTGCAATCAGCGCCACGGTTTCTTCGTCGTTCATGGCCATGCGGCCGAAGGTCTCGCGGATGTCCTTGCCCGAAGCCACCGGGTCGGGGTTACCCTCCGGCCCTTCCGGGTTCACGTAGATCAGGCCCATCTGCACGGCGGCCAGCGGGTTTTCCAAGTTGCGCTCGGCCGACAGGTCGCGGTTCTGCTCTTCGCCATGTTTGGCCGGCTCGGCCACCAGGTCACCCTGGCCTGGCGGCTGGGCCTTGACCTGGTCCTTGCCGTAGCGGGTATCGCCCCCCAACCAGACCTTTTCCGAACCCCAGTACACGTCTTCATCGGGCTCCCACACATCGGCGCGCCCGCCCGAGAAGCCGAACGTCTTGAAGCCCATGGATTCGAGAGCGACGTTGCCGGTAAGCACGATCAGGTCGGCCCAGGAAATCTTGTTGCCGTACTTTTGCTTGATCGGCCACAGCAGGCGCCGGGCCTTGTCCAAGCTGACGTTGTCCGGCCAGCTGTTGAGCGGGGCGAAACGCTGCTGACCCGAGCCCGCACCACCCCGACCATCGCCAATGCGGTAGGTACCGGCGCTGTGCCAGGCCATGCGGATGAACAGCGGGCCGTAGTGGCCGAAGTCGGCGGGCCACCAGTCCTGCGAATCGGTCATCAAGGCGGTCAGGTCTTTTTTCAGGGCTTGGAAGTCCAGGCTCTTGAACGCCTTGGCGTAATCGAAGTCCGGGTCAGGGCTGGACTTGGACGAATGTTGGTGAAGAATTCTCAGGTTGAGCTGGTCGGGCCACCAGTCACGGTTGGTGGTGCCGCCACCTGCGGTTTGATGGAACGGGCATTTCGATTCGTTCGACATCTGCGGGTACCTTTGGGTCGGTTATCCAGATTTCCGGTCTATGCCAGGTGTTCTTTCAGCCGAGCGCGTGGGCTCGTGCTACCCCTCATCAGGTCTACACGGGGCTTGCGAAGCTGTCACGGCGGGCCGGTGCGGTCTTGCACGCAGGTGCTGACACACCGCCCCCTAGCGCAATTCGCGGGGCCAGGGGAAAGACTAGCCGAGCTTGGGCAGACTTCTAATAGAGTGGCTGTTAGGGGGTGATAGGCTGGCTCTGTCAGGCGTTGGCCGGCACATCCATACAAGGCAAGCAGGCCGCCCCCATGCTTCAATACATCGCCAAGCCCTCTACCCCCGGAACCCGAGCCCAATGAACCGCAACGACCTGCGCCGCGTCGACATGAACCTGCTGGTGCTGTTCGAAGCCCTGATGATCGAACGCAACCTGACCCGCGTGGGTGAAAAACTGTTCATCACCCAGTCCACCGTCAGCGCCGCCCTCGCCCGCCTACGCGAGCTGTTCGACGACCCGCTGCTGATCCGTAGCGGTCGGGCCATGGAGCCCACGCCAAGGGCCATGCAAATCTTCAGGGAGCTAGGCCCGGCCATGGACGTGATTTCCGCCGCCATCAGCCGAGCCCGCGAGTTCGACCCGGCCAGCAGTTGCAACGTGTTCCGCCTGGGCCTGTCGGACGACGCCGAATTCGGCCTGTTCCCGGCCCTGCTGCAGGCCTTGCGCGAAGAGGCCCCGGACATCAGCGTGGTGGTACGGCGTGCCAACTTCCTGCTGATGCCCGGCTTGCTGGCCAGCGGTGAAATTTCGGTGGGTGTGAGCTATACCACCGACCTGCCGGCCACCGCCAAGCGCCGCAAGCTGCGTAACATCGGTGTGCGGGTGCTGCGTGCCGACGACAGGCCCGGCCCGCTGACCCTCGACGAATACTGCGCCCGCCCGCATGTGATGGTGTCGTTCTCCGGCGACATGAGCGGCAATATCGACCTGGACCTGGCGCGCATCGGCCGTTGCCGCAAGGTGGTGCTGGCGGTGCCGCAGTTCGGCAGCCTGCGTGCCCTGCTACGCAATACCGAGATGATCGCCACGGTGCCGGACTACGCCGCCTGCGCCCTGGCCGACGACGGCAGCTTGCGCGCCGACCCGGCGCCGTTCGATATCACCGAGGCCGAGCTGTCGATGGTGTGGAGCGGCGCCCAGGACAACGACCCCGCCGAGCGCTGGCTGCGCGAGCGCATCCTCCAGTTCATGGCTCGGTAGGTGCCTGACTGAAGAAGTTTGGCGCTTGTGAGATCGAGCGCCGCCCGCGCGGCGCATCGCGAGCTACGCTCGCTCCTACGTTTGTTTCGGGCCAATTATTCCTGTGGGTTTCGCGCGCGGACGCCTTGGCGCATGCCTCTATATTGCGTCGTGCAAACTAAGGCGATCGCGCGCGCTTGGCACAGGCGTTACTGGCCAGAAACAAACGTAGGAGCGAGCGTAGCTCGCGATGCGCCGCGCGGGCGGCGCTCGATCTCACAGGCGCTGAATACATCAAGGCGGGCGACTACCAGCCCTGACATTGTCGCAGCGGCGAGCGCCTCATTTACGCCGCTGCATCCACGCCGCCCCCAGCCCACTGAGGCAAATCACCGAAATACCCACCAGGCTCAAGGTATCCGGCACCTGGCTGTAGATCACGAACCCGAGCAACCCGGCAAACACGATCTGGCAGTAGCTGAACGGTGCCAGCAACGCTGGCGCCGCATGGCGGAAGGCCTGGGTCAGCAGCAGGTGCGCCGTCATGCCAAAGCCCCCCAGCGCCAGCATCAGCAACGCATGGTCCCAACGCGGCATTTCCCAGAAGAATGGCACCAGCGCACTTAATGCCAAGGTGTTGCACAGCCCCGCATAGAAGTTGCTGGTGGTCGGGCTGTCGTGCGCCGCCAGGATGCGCGTCAGCAGTTGGTAGAAACAGAACCCCAGCGCCGAACCGAACGGGTACAGAATGGCAGGGGTGAACATTGCTCCCCCCGGGTGTACCACCACCAGCACACCGATAAAGCCCAACACCACCGCCACCCACTGCCCCACCGTCACCCGCTCTTTCAGCAGCGGTGCCGACAACGCGGTGACCAGCACCGGGGCAAGGAAGTTGACTGCCGTGGCCTCGGCCAGCGGCAGGTATTGCAGGCCCGTGGTGAACAACAGGCTGGTGCTGAGCAGGCTAAGGGCACGCAGTGTCTGCAACAGCGGCCGACGGGTGCGCAGCACGTTCATACCCGACTTGGGCAGAAAGATACCGGCCATCAGCAGCGTATGCACTAAATAGCGTGCCCACACCACCATGATGATCGGGTACAGGCCGCCGAGGAATTTGGACAGGGCATCGTGGCTGGCAAACAGAAACGTCGCCACCACAACGAGGGCGATGCCACGCAGAGGTTGGTTGACGCCGGACAGCGGTGTGCTGGAACTCATGGCTCTCTCGATGACGGCGCGCCAGCAGGCAGCGCCCAGGGAAGGCCGCACAGGCATGGCCTGGCGGGTACAACAGTTCGGATTCTAGAAGAGATGACGCAGCATAAGGAAGTTCAATTGCCGCTTGTCCAGGCCGACAGCATTTTCTGTTCGCTGATCGACCACTTTGTGCTCCGCGCGCATGGTCCGTGCCGTGCTGATCGTCGACCATCGACGCTACCCCTGCACACCCTACAAGGAATTGACATGCAAAGGCTCACCACCCGTAACGGCCTGGCCCTGCCCGCAATTGGCCTGGGCACCTGGCCGATGACTGGCACCGAGTGCACCCAGGCCGTGCGCCAGGCGCTGGACGTGGGTTACCGACACATCGATACCGCCACCGCTTACGACAACGAAGCGGCTGTCGGCCAGGCCCTGCGCGACAGCGACGTGCCGCGCGAGCAGATCCACCTGACCACCAAGGTGTGGTGGGACCGCCTGGAACCCAAGGCCATGCGTCAGTCACTGGAAGACAGCCTGCGCGCGCTGGGCACCGAGCACGTCGACCTGTTCCACATTCACTGGCCCGGCCAGGACTGGGACCTGGCCCGCAGCATCGAAACGTTGGTAGCGCTGCGTGACGAAGGCAAGGCGCGGCATATCGGCGTGGCCAACTTCCCGCTTGGACTGTTGCGCCAGGTGGTGGAAACACTCGGTGCGCCATTGTCGGCCATTCAGGTGGAGTACCACGTGCTGCTCGACCAGCAACCGCTGCTGGACTACGCCCGTCGCCATGACCTGCTGCTCACCGCCTACACCCCGCTGGCCCGTGGCCAGGCGGCGGCGCAGCCGGTGATCCAGGCGATTGCCCACAAGCACGGCGTGCTGCCCAGCCAGGTGGCGCTGAAATGGCTGCTGGACCAGGATGGCGTGGCAGCGATTCCCAAGGCCAGCAGCCGCGAAAACCAGATGGCCAACCTGGCAGCGCTGGACGTGCAACTGGATGACGAAGACCGTGCGGCGATTGCCGGGTTGCCGAAGGACCAGCGGCTGGTAAGCCCGGCGTTTGCGCCGGATTGGAATAGCTGAAATTCATAAGCGCGACACGGGCCTTGTGGGAGCGGGCGCGCCCGCGAAGAAATCAACTCAGTGGCTGGCACCGGCTGCGCCGGTGCTCCCGGGCACGCCCGCTCCCACAAGGATTGCACAAGCTTTTAGATTTTGAGTAAGACCGCGTAAGCCGTCAGCCTGGCGTAATGACCTCCTTGAGGCGCTCACTCGCCGGCGCCGGCCGCCCGTACAGGTAACCCTGAAAGTGCGAACACCCTTCCGCCGCCAACCGTCGCATCTGCTCTTCCGACTCCACCCCCTCGGCCGTGGTCTTGATCATCAGGCTGTTGGACAGGTCAGTAATGGCGCGAATGATCGACATTGCTTCGCGGCTGTCGCACATGTCGTGCACGAACGACTTGTCGATCTTGATCCGGTCGAACGGGAACGACCGCAGGTACCCCAACGATGAGTAGCCGGTCCCGAAGTCGTCCAGCGAAATGGACACACCCAGGTCTTTCAACGCACGCAAGGTGCGCACGTTTTCCTCGCTGTTGCCCAGCAGTACCGATTCGGTAATTTCCAGCTCCAGCCGCTGCGGCGGCAGGCCTGAGTCGGCCAGCGCCAGGGCGACGATATGGACAAGGTTGCCATTTTTGAACTGCACCGCCGACAGGTTGACCGACACGGTCTGCTCGCTGTCCCAACTGGCCGCTTCCTGGCAAGCCAGGTTCAGTGCACGCGTGCCCAGTTCGTGGATCAGCCCGGTTTCTTCGGCGATGGGGATGAAGTCCATGGGCATGACCATGCCACGGGTCGGGTGCTCCCAACGCAGCAACGCCTCGTAACCGGTAACGCTGCTCGTCTGCTGGTCGACCACCGGCTGATAGTGCAGCTGCAGCTGGCCCAGATGCAGTGCGGTGCGCAGGTCGGTTTCCACCAGGCGGCGCTGGCGGGCCGCGACGTCCAGCTCAACGTCGAAACACTCGTAGCGGTTGCGGCCATTGCGCTTGGCCTCGTACAGCGCCATGTCGGCATAACCGAGCAGCTGCTCGGCCTGGTCGTGGTCATCGGGGGCGATAGCAATGCCGATGCTCACCCCTACCGTGAACTGATGCCCTTCGATCTGGAACGGCGGACAAATGGCGTTGATCAGCCGCTGCGCGGTGTTGCACGCGGCATCGCGACCATCAAGGCCCGTCAGCACCACGGCAAACTCGTCACCGCCCAGACGGGCCAAGGTGTCGTGCTCACGCAGTTCTCGGCGCAAGCGCTTGCCCAAGGCCCGCAAAAGCTTGTCACCAAAGGCATGGCCCAACGAGTCGTTGATGTTCTTGAAATTGTCCAGGTCCAGGCATAAGGCGGCGGTCAGCTTGGCGTTTTCGCTGCCGCGCACCAGGGCCTGTCGCAGGCGTTCGTTGAACAGCGTTCGGTTGGGTAACCCGGTAAGCGCATCATGGTGCGCCATGTGGTGGATCTGCGCATGGGCGGCCAACTCTTCAGTGGCATCTTCGGCGACGAACAGCACGTAGTCAGCCTGGCCCTCGCGGTTCTGGCTGAGCAAGGTGCGGCTGCGAAGGGTGCGCGGGCCGCGGGCCGTGTCGACGCGGGTTTCGGCAGCATGGCCCTTGGTACTGCGGGCGCCACGCGCCAGTTGCTGCTCAAGGTAGTCGGCCGCTGCGGGGGCAAGGCAGTCACCGGGCAACTGGCCGATCATGCTGCGCCCCGGCCCGCCGAACAGGCGCTCGGCCTGCTGGTTGGCCAACAGGATGCGCTGGCTTTCCAGGTCCTGGACAATGACGCTGGCAGGAATGTTGGCAATCACCGAATCCAGGAACTGAGACAGCTTGGTCATTTCCTGGCTGTACTGCTCGGCCAGTTCCTTGGCCTGTAACAACTCCTGCTCCTGGCGATGGCGCTCAGAAATGTCGCGGGTGACCTTGGCGAACCCCACCAGTTGCCCGGCATCGTCGTGCACCGCTTCGATGACCACATGGGCGTGAAAGGCGGTGCCGTCCTTACGCAGGCGCAAACCCATTTCTTCAAAGCGCCCGGTGCTGCGCGCTTGCTCCAGGTTCAGCGCCGGCAGCCCGGCTCCACGCTCGGCATCGCTATAAAACAACGAGTAATGCTGGCCGACAATTTCATCGGCATGGTAGCCCTTGGCACGTTGGGCACCGGGGTTCCAGTTGGCGACAATACCCTCGGGGGTGAGCAGGTAGATGGCATAGTCCACCACGCTCTGGATCAACAGCCGGTACATGATGTCGGGGTTTGCAGCTAGCGACATGAACTTTACCTGAACCCTCGAGGGGCATGAGAAGGGATCCCAGCACGCTGTGGCCGGGTCTTGGAATGCGTTGATGGCATTATGCCGCTCACGGCGATTTTGTGAAGTGACTCACAAAAATCTCGCTATTCCCCTTCAAGAACGAACGAAGACGGATAAAGCCTCAATGGCGGGCGCCACTCACCAGGAAATTCAGCAAGTCAGGTTCATCGTCCAAGGCAATCGCCCGTGCCGGGCGCGACAGGTTCGCCAGCACAGCGTTACAAAACGCCACCGCGGGTGGATCCTGTGCGTAACAGCGCAGCAACCAGTCGCCCTCACCGCTCAAAAACTGCAACGCCACCGCCTGCCCAATACCCTGCCGGCGGTATTTCTTCAGGATGAACAGGTCGGCCAGTTCGAGGGCATCGATGCCCGGCAGCTCGCTGCGTTCCACCAGTACGAAACCGGCGATGAAGCCGTCCGCCAGCACCAGGTAGGCGCCCCAACCGTCGTCCTGCCAGTGGCGCTGCAGGTGCTCGTCGTGGATGTAGAAGCGACCATCCACTTCGACGTCTTCCTGCTCCCAGTCGGAGGACTCGTAAGCATAGAACTGATAGAGGTTACGGATCAGCGGGGCCTGGTCGGCGGTAGTCTGTAGCAGTGCGATCGGGAGCATGGTGCGGGCTCGGGGTAAAAGGCCGATTCTAGATGACAAGCGGCCGACAGCAAAAAGCCCAGGCCCTCCCCGCACGGAAAGGCCCAGGCCAAAACACGGTGAATCCAGGCTAGAACTCAGCCTTCCTGCAACGCACGCGGCCGATGGCTGCGCGCTTCGGCTTCCGGCGCTGCAGCCGCCTGCAGGTGGAAGTCGAACGCCAGTTCGGCAAAGCGCTCACCCTGAACACCGCGATCACGCGCGGCAGCGGCATCTTCGACAAAGCGCAGCTCGCCAATCAGCCCGTCACGGGTGGCGTAGGCGAAGTCATCCCACAGGTACTTGTCGCCCTCGAAGTTGATCTGCGTGGTCAGGTGACGGTACCCAGGTGCCGAGATGAAGAAGTGCACGTGCGCCGGGCGCTGGCCGTGGCGGCCAAGCAGGTCCAGGCATTCCTGGGTCGGGCCCTGCGGGTCGCAGCCGTACCCCGACGGTACGATGGAGCGCGCACGGTAGCGGCCCTCGGCATCGGTGATGATGCGGCGGCGCAGGTTGTATTCGGACTGGGTCGAATCGAAGTACGAATACGTGCCCTGGGTGTTGGCGTGCCAGAGGTCGACGGTGGCACCGGCCAGCGGCTTGCCATCGGCATCGAACACCTGGCCCTGAAGGAACATCACTACACCCGGGTCGGTGCCGTCGTCCATGCGCGCTTCGCCTTGCGCCAGCGGCGCACCGGCCACGTACAGCGGGCCTTCGATGGTGCGCGGAGTGCCGCCACCCAGGCCGGCTTCGGCGTCCTTGGCGTCTTGCAGCAGGTCGAGGAAGTGCTCGATACCCAGGCCTGCGGCCAGCAGGCCCGCCTCGTTCCGGCCGCCCAGGCGGTTGAGGTAGTCAATGGCGTGCCAGAATTCGTCTTCAGTGATTTCCAGGTCTTCGACCAGGCGCGCGGTGTCCTGCAGGACGCGCAGGATGATCTGCTTGAAGCGTGGGTTGCCCTCGGCATGGTCCAGGCCAGCCACCTTGTTGAAGAAGGCTTGAACATCGGCAGTGTGGGAAATTTTCACGGTCATCGTGCTTACCTCGTATTGTTCTTGTAGGGTAGTCAGGTGCGAATCAGCGGTCGTCGCTGTGGATCGACGAAGGGTGCCGGCACAGGCCGTTCACCTCGATGTCCATGTACGGGAACAGCGGCAGTTGCATGAGGGTATCGTGCAGCGCCTCGACGCTGGGCACATCGAACACGCTGTAGTTGGCATAGTGCCCGGCAATGCGCCACAAGTGGCGCCAGGTACCTTCGCGCTGCAGGCGCTGGGCCAGTTCCTTTTCGTCGGCCTTGAGCCGGGCGGCCTTGGCCGGGTCCATGTCGACGGGCAGTTTCACGGTCATCTTCACGTGGAACAGCATGATTATCTCCTTGCTTGCTGATCAGCGACGGGCGAAACGCGCCAGGCGCTGTTCGTCCAGGGTCAGGCCCAGGCCCGGGGTACGGGGAATGTGCAGCTGGAAGTCGCGGTACTGCGGCGGCTCGTTGACGATCTCTTCGGTCAGCAGCAGCGGGCCAAACAGCTCGGTGCCCCAGGTGAGTTGGCGCAGGGTGAGGAAGGCGTGGGCCGACGCCAAGGTGCCGATCGAACCTTCGAGCATGGTGCCGCCATACAGGGCGATACCGGCGGCCTCGGCGATTTGCGCAGTACGCAGCACGGCACGCGGGCCACCGTTCTTGGCGATCTTCAATGCGAAGATGCTGGCCGCACCATCGGCGGCCAGGCTGAAGGCGTCCTCGACGCTTTCAATCGATTCATCGGCCATGATCGGTGCCGGGCTGCGCTGGTTCAGGCGCACCTGGCCACCCCGGTTGATGCGTGAAATCGGTTGTTCGATCAGGTCGATGCCGTTGTCGCCCAACACCTGGCAGGCGCGAATGGCCTGGGATTCGTCCCAGTACTGGTTGACGTCGACGCGCACACTGGCGCTGTCCCCCAGCTCACGCTTGATGGCCACCACGTGCTTGAGGTCCTGCTCCACCGGGTTGGCGCCGATCTTCAGCTTGAACACACGGTGACGCCGAATCTCCAGCATGTGCTGGGCTTCGGCGATGTCGCGGGCGGTGTCGCCACTGGCCAGGGTCCAGGCCACTTCCAGGCTGTCACGCACACGGCCGCCCAGAAGCTCGCTGACCGGCAGGCCCAGGCGCTTGCCCTGGGCGTCGAGCAACGCGCTTTCGATACCCGATTTGGCAAAGGTATTGCCCTTGGCCAGCTTGTCCAGCTTGAGCATGGCAGCGTTGATGTTGTCTGCCGCCAGGCCGATCAGCGCAGGCGCCAGGTGCGCATCGATATTGGCCTTGATGCCCTCGGGGCTTTCGTAGCCATAGGCCAGGCCGCCGATGGTGGTGGCCTCGCCGATACCTTCCACGCCATCGCTGCAGCGCACACGCAATACCACCAGGGTCTGTTGCTGCATGGTGTGCATTGCCAGCTTGTGCGGGCGAATGGTCGGCAGGTCGACGATAATTGCTTCTATGCGTTCAATCAGCGCGCTTGTCATTGTAGCCAGGTCCCGTCAGGTCGGGCTGCCAGTGGCAATCCCGAATGGTGCATTTACTTGCGTGTTCAAGGATTGCGCGAGACCCTGATGACCGTCCAATATCAAATGAATCTCCCACCATACCCTGGAGGTCTTGTGGAGCTGCGCCACCTGCGTTACTTCAAAGTCTTGGCCGAAACCCTCAATTTCACCCGCGCCGCCGAGCTGCTGCACATTGCCCAGCCACCCCTGAGCCGGCAGATCAGCCAACTGGAGGACCAGCTCGGTACCCTGCTGGTGGTGCGCGAACGCCCGTTGCGGCTGACCGAGGCGGGTCGCTTCTTCTATGAGCAGACCTGCACCGTGTTGCAGCAATTGCAAAATATCAGCGACAACACCCGGCGCATTGGCCAGGGCCAGCGCCAGTGGCTGGGCATCGGCTTTGCCCCCTCGACCCTGTACAACGTGCTGCCGGAGCTGATCCGCGAGCTGCGCCAGGACAGCGAGCTGGAACTGGGCCTGAGCGAGATGACCACGCTGCAGCAGGTGGAAGCGTTGAAAAGCGGGCGCATCGACATCGCCTTCGGGCGGATTCGCATCGATGACGCGGCCATTGCGCAACAGGTATTGCGCGAGGACCCGCTGGTGGCCGTGCTGCCCAAGGGCCACCCGCTGGCGGGCAGCCCGCTTAGCCTTGCCCAGCTGGCGAGCGAGGCCTTCATCCTCTATCCGGCCAACCCCCGGCCCAGTTATGCCGACCACGTACTGGCGCTGTTCGCCCAGCACGGCATGAGCATCCGCGTCAGCCAGTGGGCCAACGAACTGCAAACCGCCATTGGCCTGGTGGCGGTGGGCGTGGGGGTGACCCTGGTGCCGGCGTCGGTGCAACAGCAGCACCGTACCGATATCGAGTATGTAGGTTTGCTGGATAGCGGCGCGGTGAGCCCGATCATCCTCAGCCGCCGCAAGGGTGATGTGAGCCCGGTCGTGCAGCGGTGCCTGACGTTGATCGAACGGCAAAACCACTAGCCCGCCGCCCGTATACCCATCGGTATATGGATGTTCCCGTTGTTCTGTTTCATGCTCCGCCACGCGAATCGCGAAACGCCCGGGCTGCAAGAACAGATCAATAACAAACAACGGGAGTCGAACATGGCGGGACGTCTCAACGGCAAGATAGCGCTGATTACTGGTGGCGCGGGGGGCTGCGGGCTGGCTGCATCGCAGCTGTTTGCAGCTGAAGGGGCTCGGGTGGGCATTGTCGACCTGCCAGACAGCAAGGGCGCCGAGGTAGCCCGGGCACTGCGCGATGCAGGCCACGACGTTATTTTCGCGGCGGCCGATGTGTCGGACGCACAGCAAGTGAAGGCGGCAGTGGCGGCTGTAGAGCAAGCCTTCGGGCACATTACCGTGCTGATGAACCACGCCGGCATCCTCGCGGCCCTGCCCTTTCTGGACACCAGCGAAGAAGAGTGGGACCGGGTGATGGCAGTGAACGTGAAAAGCATGTTCCTGGTCACCCGCGCCGTCCTGCCGGGCATGCTGGCCGCCGGTGGCGGCAGCATCGTCTGCACCTCATCCATCTCGGCTGTGGTGGGCACACCCATGGAGGTGCTGTATTGCACCAGCAAGGGCGCCACGCACATGTTCGCCCGGGCCATCGCCGTGGAGTTCCGTGACCGGGGCATCCGCGCCAACGCCATTTGCCCAGGCTTTATCGCCACCGCCCACGGCCTGCGCGAGATCGACATGCTGCGCCGCCATGGCGTGGATGTGAGCGAAGAGGCCATTGCAGCCGCTCAGGGGCGCTTGTGCGAGCCTTCGGAAGTGGCCAGCGCAGCCTTGTTCCTGGCCAGTGACGACGCCAGTTTCGTCAACGGCGCACACCTGTTTGCCGACAACGGCTACACGGCCATCTGAGCAGAAGAACAACCAGCAGGAGAGACCAACGTGACCACCTCTTCCAACAACATGCACATCAACGAATTTGGCCTGGAACACGCGCATTGGCGCAACTGGGCCGGCAATCAGTCCTGCATCCGTGCAGCACGCGGGGCGCCAGCCAGTGAAGACGAACTGTGTTCGATGGTGAACCAGGCCAGCAGCAATGGCATGAATGTGCGTGTGGCCGGTTCCGGACATTCCTTTACCCCGGTGGCGCTGACCAATGGCCTGCACCTGAGCCTGGCCAACATGAGTGGCGTGCGCCACATCGACCCTGAGAAAAAGCGCGTCACCGCTGCCGCCGGCACCACCATCAATGCCTTTGGCAAGGCACTGCGTGCAGCGGGCTTGTCGATGGTCAACCAGGGCGACATCGACAGCCAGTCGATTGCCGGCGCCCTGACCACCGGCACCCACGGCACCGGCCTTACCTTGGGCAATCTGGCTTCGTCCATCGTTGGCATGAAGCTGGTGCAGCCCAATGGCGAAATCCTTGTGGTGGACGAAAGCACCCCCGACCTGTTGCAGGCTGGCCGGGTTTCTCTTGGCGTGCTGGGCATCGTTTCGGAACTGACCTTGCAGGTAACCGACAGCTTCAACCTGCACGAGCGCATCTGGCGCGAAGACTTCGAAAGCGTGATGGAAAAGCACGATGAACTGGCGCGCACGCACCGCCACTTCAGCTTCTTCTGGTGCCCGTACGAACAAAGCCGCCACTGCTATTGCCTGCCCGATACTGCCGCGACCTCCACCACCGGGCGCACTACCGACGTGTGCGAAGTGAAGGTCATGGACATTACCGACCGCCCGGCCTGGGAAAGCGAATTCGAAAAAGTGGCGTACAGCTCGGATGTGTACCCGATCGAGTACCTGCCCAATTTCCACGAACTGGAATACGCCGTGCCGCTACGACACAGCAAGGAAGCGCTGCGCGCAGTGCGCAAGCTGATGCTGGAGGACTTCCCCGAGGCCATCTACCCCATCGAGTACCGTTTCACGGCCGGCGATGGCGCATGGATGAGCCCGTTCTTCGAGCAGGACAGCGTGACCATTTCGGTGTCTGGCCAACCGGGTACCGATTACTGGGACTACCTGCGGGCGGTGGATCAGATTCTGCGTTCGTATGGCGCCAGGCCGCACTGGGGCAAGCTGCACTTCCTGACCGGTGAGGATGTGAGCGCCATCTACCCGCGGGCTGAGGACTTCCGTAATTTGCGCCGGCAGCTTGACCCGCAGGGCATCTACCTGAGCGAGCACCTGAGCCCGCTGTTCAAATAACCTGCTGCTTTCACATCCTAGGGCTGCGTTGCAGCCCTTTGCTTTATCAGGCCTTGGCCAGGTAGTCGATGAACAGGCGGAACAACTCGGCGTTGGTGGAAATCTCCAGACGCTGGTAGATGTTGTGCTTGTGCACCTTCACCGTCCCATCAGAAATACTCAGCTGCCGCGCAATCGACGCATTGCTGTGCCCCTGCAACAGTAACTTGGCGATCAGGCGCTGAGTCTCGGTCAACTGCCCTTGCAGGATCTCGACAAAAGCATCCTCCAACACCGCCCCCTCCGGCGTAGCGCGCAGGCAATCGGCATAACGCAACCGGCAATGCTGGCCGAACACCGACGCCAGCAGTGGCACCATGCCCGCCAGCAGGTCCATTTCCGCAGCACTGAAATCGCCACTGCCGTGGTTGCGCATCAGCGAATAGACCATCGCCACCTGGGACCGCAACGGCATGATGAAGCCCACCTCTTCAATCGCCGTGCCGTAGTCGGACGACACGCAAGGGTGGATATCCTTGGAGATGGCAAAGCCCGAAGAGAAGAAGCAGTCAGGCGCCAGCTCGCTCATGCGCCACACCCCGGCCGGATGCTCGTTGACGCAGGCAACGTAGAAAGGATCGAGCAGGTAACCGCCTCGCACGTAGGCATTCAGGGTGCGCTCGGTTACCGAATGGTTGTAGCCGTTATGCACCAACAGCGCAGGCTGGTTGAACTGGAACAGGTAAGCGCAACTCATGTCGAACGCCAGCGTGCCCCGCAGCCAGGCATCCAGCGCCGGCCCCAGTTGCTCGCTGCCGGTCGCCTCGATTACCGCCGCCAGCCCCTTCGCCTCATCTTTTGTCATTGTTCACCGCGCTCTCGTGCACGGAAGGCCTGTGCGACCTTACCGGCTTGATTGGCAAAAAACACAAAATCCGGGGCGCCCTGGACGCTCCAGATCATGTGCATGACGTTTTTGGCTCAGGACGGCTCGGCCGCTACCTTGAACGCACCGGCGGCATCATCCTGGCGCCCCATCTCCTGCGCCTTGGGCACCGCCAGCCAACTGGCCAGCAGCATGGCGATCAGGCCACCACTGAGTTTGCCGATCATCAGCGGCAATATCAACGAGGGTTGGAAGTTGGCCGAGAAGGCCATGTGGTCGCCAAAGGTAAAGGCGGCGCACACCGAAAAGGCGATCACCAGCACCTTGTCCTTGGGCGGCATTTCGCTGACCAGCCGGAACATGGCCAGGATATTGGCAGAGGCCGCCAGCACCCCGGCCGCACCGACACCGGACATGCCAAAGCGCGAGGCCACCCGCTCGATCGGCCGCGCCAGGAAGCGCTTGAGCAGGTGCACCATGGGGAACGCACCGCACAGCATCAGGCCGATGTAGCCGGCTATTTCCAGGGCACGGAACTGGTCGTCGGCGTCGGCAATGATTGGCGCGAACCCCCAATTGCCGAACAGGTGGCTGAACAGGCCGGTGAAGTACTGCACGATGGACGCCACCAGCACCAGCACCACGGCGATGTACATGAACTGGCCGAGCTTGAGGAACAGGTACACCATCAGCGTCGGGAAATAGCGCAACGCCGCCGCCAGGGCGATACAGAACAGGATCAGCGGCATCAGGTTGCGCAGCAGCATCGCCCAGGTGAAGTGCAGCGCCTGGGTGGCGGCGCCAGTGGTGGCGATGTCGGGGCGCACGCTCAGGCCCAGGGCCTGCATGGCCATGGCGATGATCATGATGCTCAGCGGGATGGTCAGCAGCCCGGCCATGATCCCCAGGGCCATGTACTTGTGGTCGACCTTGCGCAACATGGCCAGCCCCACCGGGATGACGAAGATGATCGTGGCGCCGCACTGAAAGCCGGTAATCAGGCCCAGGATCCAGCCTTCGGGGCTTTGCGCCAAGGCCTTGGCCAGCTGGTAGCCGCCCATGTCCGAGGCGATGAAGATGGGGCCGGCAATGCCGGGGTCGGCACCGATGGCCAGGAACAGCGGCGCGATCACATGGCTGATGCCCGCCGAAATGTAGGGGATCGCCGCCATGATGCCCGCTACCGGGATGAAGATGGGCCCGATACTGTGCAGGCCGGCGATGAACTCCTGGCCCAGCTCGCCCTCGGGATTGTAAATGGATGCCACCGCACCCAATACCGCGCACACCATGATGACGTAGATGACATAGGTGCCGATGCTTTCCATTTGCCGCCTCATTTTTAGAGTTGTCGGGTTGGCAGGACTGAAAGGTCCCGGGGCATCGCTGTTGTTATAGCGTGTGCAAGGTGCGCCCCGTCGAGGGGTTAAGCTATGCGGCAAGGTGATGGGCTGTCCATATACCGGGAGGTATACACGAGCGAACCCATTGATTTAGCAGGGACCCTGTGGGAGCGGGCTTGCCCGCGAAGCAGGCGACTCGGTACATGGCACCGGCTGCGCCGGTGTTCGCGTGCAAGCCCGCTTGTGAGTTGCTCCCACAGGGATCGCGCAAGCGCTAAGATTTTGTGCCAGCCAGCAGAAGTTAGCCCGGTAAGCTGTAACGCTCGGCAAAGTACTGCCGAAAAAAGTCCACCGCCACCCGCACCTTGGCCGAACTGGCCAGCGGCGAGGTATACACCGCCCAGATATCCGCCGGCTGGTGATAGTCCTCCAGCACCTGCACCAGGCGCCCGTCCTGCAGGCTGTCGTGCACATCCCACCACGAACGCAGCAATATCCCGCGCCCGTCCAGGCACCACTGGTGCGCCACCTCACCATGGTTGGTCGACAGGCCGCCGGTCACCCGCACGCTTTCTTCGCCGTTAGGCCCCATCAGTTGCCACACACCAAACGGGTGATCGCGCTCCTTGATCACCAGGCAATCATGGCTGGCCAGGTCGCCCAGCACCTTGGGCGCACCGCGCCGCGCCAGGTAGGCCGGCGCGGCGCACAGCACCCGGCGGTTGCGCGCCAGCGGCTTGGCAATCAGGTTGGGGGCAATGGCATTACCCACGCGGATGTCCAGGTCCACGCCCTCCGCAATCAGGTCCACCAGGCGGTCGTGCACGTCCAGGCGAATGTCCAGTCGCGGGTAGCGTTCGGCCAGCTCCGACAAGGCCGGCGCCACGAAGCGCCGCCCCAGCCCCAGGCTGCTGGCTATGCGCAGCTGGCCGGCCGGCTCGCGGTGCTGGGCGCTGATGTCATCGCCCATGCGCTGCACGGCATCGAAAATCTGCAACGCCCACTGATACACCCGCTCGCCCTCCTCGCTCACCGTTACCCGCCGTGTGGTGCGGTGCAGCAGCCGCACCTCCAGGGTTTGTTCGAGCATGCGAATGCGTTTGCTGATGTACGCCGCCGACATACCCAACTCGTCGGCCACGGCCGCGAAGCTGGCACGTTTGGCCACCTGCAGGAAAATGTTGAGGTCGTCCAGACTGGGCAGATTATTCACGTAGCGTGTTCCAAGAATCCATGATTGGCCAGATTATCTCCGAAGCAAGCCCTTATAGCATGGCCAGCACCTGTTCCCTAGACAACGAGTGCACCCCATGAGCAAGACCTTCAGAATCGCGGCAATCCCTGGCGACGGCATCGGAAACGAAGTACTGCCAGAAGGCATTCGCGTGGTCGAGGCCGCTGCGCGCAAGCACGGCCTGGACATCAGCTTCGAGTTCTTCGAGTGGGCCAGCTGCGATTACTACCTGGCCCACGGCAAGATGATGCCGGACGACTGGTTCGAACAGCTCAAGGACTTCGACGCCCTGTACTTCGGTGCCGTGGGCTGGCCAGACAAGGTGCCGGACCACATCTCGCTGTGGGGTTCGCTGCTCAAGTTCCGCCGCGATTTCGACCAGTACGTGAACATTCGCCCGGTGCGCCTGTTCCCGGGCGTGCCGTGCCCGCTGGCTGGCCGTGAGCCAGGTGACATCGACTTCGTGGTCATCCGCGAAAACACCGAAGGCGAATACTCCTCCCTGGGTGGCCGCATGTTCGAAGGCACCGACAACGAGTTCGTGCTGCAGGAGTCGGTGTTCACCCGCCGCGGTGTCGACCGCATCCTCAAGTATGCCTTCGATGTGGCACAGACCCGCGAGCGCAAGCACGTCACCTCGGCCACCAAGTCAAACGGCATGGCCGTGAGCATGCCGTACTGGGACGAGCGCACCGCCGCCATGGCGGCCAATTATCCGGAAATCAGCTGGGACAAGCAGCACATTGATATCCTCTGCGCCCGCTTCGTGCTGCAGCCCGACCGCTTCGATGTGGTCGTAGCCTCGAACCTGTTCGGCGACATCCTGTCCGACCTCGGCCCGGCCTGCGCCGGCACCATCGGCATCGCACCGTCGGCCAACCTCAACCCCGAGCGCAAGTTTCCGTCGCTGTTCGAACCGGTACACGGTTCGGCGCCAGACATCTACGGCAAGAACATCGCCAACCCGATCGCGATGATCTGGTCGGGCGCACTGATGCTGGACTTCCTCGGCAACGACGGCGCCGATCCACGTTACCGCGCCGCCCACGACGACATCCTCAAGGCCATCGAGCAGGTCATCGCCGCCGGTGAGGTGACCCGCGACATGGGCGGCCAGCAGTCCACCCAACAAGTGGGCCAGGCCATTACCGCACTGGTCGAAGCCTGATACACAGGGGCCGATTGTCAGAACTGTCTGACAATCGGCCGCTTGCCTCTTGCGAGCGGCGTGGATTGTATGCAAAATCTGTTAACCATTAGATTCTAGTAAACTAAAGGTTAACAACCAAGGAAGGAGCAGCACCGCAACACCCCGGATGCCTGCCGGGTATAACAAGTACGCCAACGTCCAGGAGACGATGATGTCGCACAAGAATAAAAAGATTGATGTGTTCCTGATTACCGTGAGCCTGATTGCCGTACTGCTCACCGTGATTGGCCTTGCAGCCTTCCCCGCCCAGGCTGAAAGCGCCGCCAACCAGTTGTTCGAACTGTCCACCCGCACCTTCGGTACCAGCGTGCAGGTGCTGGTGTTCGCCAGTACCCTGGCCGTGCTGTATCTGGCCTTCAGCAAGTACGGCAACATTCGCCTGGGCAGTGGCAAGCCAGAATATGCCACCGCCACCTGGGTGTTCATGTTCATCTGCGCCGGCATGGGGTCGTCGACCCTCTACTGGGGTGTGATGGAGTGGGCCTACTACTACCAGACCCCGGGCCTGAACATCGCCGCCGCCACCCCGAAGGCACTGGAATACAGCGTCGGCTACTCGTTCTTCCACTGGGGTATCAGCGCCTGGTCGATCTACGCCCTGGCTTCGCTGGCCATGGCTTATCACTTCCATGTACGCAAGAAGAGCGGCTTGAACCTGGCCTCGATCGTCGAAGCGGTGACCGGCTTCAAGGCCACCGGCCCGGTGGGCCGCAGCGTCGACCTGATCTTCCTGCTGACCATGATGGGCGCACTGACCGTGTCGCTGGCCCTGACCGCTTCCACCCTCACCCGTGGCCTGCATGACCTGACCGGCACCCCGGACACCTTCACCGTGCAACTGATGGTGATCGGTGGCGTGGCGGTGATGTTCTCGCTCAGCTCGTACATCGGTATCGATGGCGGCCTGCAGCGCCTGAGCAAGATGGTGTGCATCGGCGCGCTGGTGTTTGCTGCCGTGATCCTGCTGGTCGGCCCGACCCAGTTCACCATCAACAACACCGCCAACTCGATTGGCCTGATGATCCAGAACTACGTGCACATGAGCCTGTTCACCGACCCGGCCGGCGACGGCGCCTTCACCCGCAACTGGACGGTGTTCTACTGGCTGTGGTGGGTGTCGTACGCACCCGGCGTGGCCATGTTCGTCACCCGCGTTTCGCGTGGCCGGCAGATCAAGGAAGTGGTACTGGCCCTGCTGCTGGGTGGCAGCTTCGGTTGCTGGTTCTTCTTCGGCGCGCTGGAAAGCTACAGCATGCACCAGTTCATCACCGGCGCGGTGGATGTACCGAAGATGCTCGCTGAACAAGGCGGCGAATCGGCCGTGACGCACTTGCTGCTGGCATTGCCGTGGGGCCAGGTGTTCCTCGGTGTGTACCTGTTCATCATGGCCATCTTCTGTGCTTCGCACATGGATGCCGCAGCCTACGCGGTGGCCGCCACCAGCACCCGCAACCTGCGTGAAGGCGACGACCCGACGCCAACCCACCGTCTGTTCTGGTGCGTGGTGCTGACCCTGGTGCCGCTGGCCATGCTGTTCGCCAAGGCGTCGTTGTCGACCATGAAGACGGCCGTGGTGCTGACCGCGATCCCGTTCATGGTAATTCTGCTGGTGAAGATCTACGGCTTCTTCAAGTGGATGATCGCTGACTACGGCCAAGTGTCGGCCCACGTCATCGAGGAAGAAGCTGCACGCATGGCCGGAGAGGAACCCGCCGAGCATGCCCCACGCAGCGCCGCTGCCGTGCATTGATTGAATCATCGGGGCTGCACCACAGCCCCTTTGCAAGACTGCAAATTTTTTTGCCTGATCTGTTAACCAGCAGATACGCGTTAACCAACAACTATAAACCGAGCTTGTGAGATACCTGTCATGAACGACTTCAAACGCCTGCCCGCCGATTTCTGCGCGAATGCCGACGAGGCCTTCACCCTCCCGGCCAACTTCTACACCCAGGCCGCCGTGTTCGAGCACGAGAAAGAAGCCATCTTCGCCCGCAGCTGGATCTGCGTGGGCCACCGCAGCGAAGTGGCAGACAACAACGCCTACATCACCCGCGAAGTGATTGGCGAAAGCATCATTGTCGTGCGCGGCCGTGACAGCGTGCTGCGTGCGTTCTACAACGTCTGCCCGCACCGTGGCCACCAGCTGCTCAGCGGCAGCGGCAAGGCCAAGAACGTCATCACCTGCCCGTACCACGCCTGGACCTTCAAGCTCGACGGCGAACTGGCCCACGCCCGCAACTGCGACAACGTGGTCAACTTCGACAAGGAAAATTCCACCCTGGTGCAGCTGCGCGTAGAAGAATACGCTGGGTTCATCTTCATCAACATGGACATGGACGCCGGCTCCGTCGAAGACCAGCTGCCAGGTATGCAAGCCCGCATGCGTGAAGCCTGCGCGGTAATCGACGACCTGCACCTGGCCGCGCGCTTCGTCAGCGACACCCCGGCCAACTGGAAGTCGATCGTCGACAACTACCTGGAGTGCTACCACTGCGCCCCGGCGCACCCAGGCTTCTCCGACTCGGTGGACGTTGGCCAGTACAGCCACAGCCTGCACGGCAACTGGACCCTGCAGTACGGCCTGGCCAAGCCTTCGGAGCAGTCGTTCAAGTTCGACGAAAACGTGAAGGACCCGTCGTTCGCCGGCTTCTGGGCCTGGCCGTGCACCATGTTCAACGTGCCGCCAGGGGCCAACTTCATGACCGTGATCTACGAGTTCCCGGTCGATGCCGAAACCACCCTGCAGCACTACGACATCTACTTCCTCAACAAGGACATCACTGAAGAGCAGCAGAAGCTGATCGACTGGTACCGCGAAGTGTTCCGCCCAGAAGACCTGCGCCTGGTCGAAAGCGTGCAGAAGGGCCTGAAATCGCGTGGCTACCGTGGCCAGGGCCGCATCATGGCCGACCGCGAGCGCAGCGGCATGAGCGAGCACGGCATCGCCCACTTCCACAACCTGATCGCCGTGGCCCACCTCGACGATTGATGGCAACCCCTCCACGTTTTTTGGCACGTAAAGGTGCGCGGCAGGGCCTGCCGCGCACCCCGGCAGTCGAGGTGAACCATGGCCAACACTTATGAAATGTTCAGCGTCCGCGTAACCGACGTGGAACACGCCACGCCGCTGATCAAGCGCTTTACCCTGGCCCGCGAAGACGGCGCGGCGATGCCCGCCTTCACCGGTGGCAGCCACGTCATCGTGCAGATGCAAGGCGCCGACGGCAGCCAGTTCAGCAACGCCTACTCGCTGATGGGCGACCCGCGCGACACCCGCAGCTACCAGATTGGCGTGCGCCTGGAAGAGCAGTCCAAGGGCGGCTCGGCGTTCATGCACCAGCAGGTGGAAGTCGGCACCCGCCTGACCATTTCGTCGCCCAACAACCTGTTTGCCCTGGACCCTTCTGCTGGCCGCCATGTGCTGATTGCCGGCGGTATCGGCATTACCCCGTTCCTGGCGCAACTGCATGAACTGGAAGGTGGCAGCACCGACTACGAGCTGCACTATGCCTTCCGCGCACCGGAGCATGGCGCGTTTCAGGACCAGTTGGCCAGTGGCCCGCACGCGGCCAATACCCGTTTCTACATCGACAGCCTCGACCGCAAGCTCGACCTCGCCGCCCTGTGCGCAGGGCTGGACGAGCAAGCGCACCTGTACGTGTGCGGCCCCAAACCGCTGATTGACGCGGTCATCGCCTGCGCGGCCCAGGCCGGCATTGCCGAGCACCGCGTGCATTGGGAACAGTTTGCCGCCCCCCCCGTTACCGGCAGCGCCTTTACCGTGGTGCTGGCGCAGTCGGGCGTGGAGTTGCAGGTGGAAGAAGGCATGACCATTCTGCAGGCCATCGAAAAGTCCAAGGCCGCCAAGGTCGAGTGCCTGTGCCGCGAAGGCGTGTGCGGTACGTGCGAGACCGCCATTCTGGAGGGCGAGGCCGAGCATTATGACCAGTACCTGAGCGACGAGGAGAAGGCTGCCCAGCAGAGCATCATGCTGTGCGTCTCGCGCGCCCGTACAGCGCGGCTGGTGCTGGATCTGTAAGTGACCGCTGCAACGGCCGTCAACCAAAAGTTGACGGCTTGCGTATACTGGCAGGCTCTTGGCCCAGATCAGGACACCCTGCCGATGTTGGAAAACAGCTTCGCCTTCCGCCTCAAGGAACTGCTTGAGCATCACAAGCTGACCCTGCAAGCCGTGGGCACGGCCTTGGGCATCTCGCGCACCGCGGTGCACAAGTGGACCCGTGGCGGCGAGATCGACTACGACAACCTACGCAAGCTGGCCGACTTTCTCAAAGTCAACTGGATCTGGTTGCGCTATGGCGACGAAGCCCTGCAGAACATCCAGCAACCGCAGGTGGTCGAGCTGCCGATGACCGACCTGCGCCGGCGCCTGACCGCCGAGATCATGGAGAGCGAAACGCGCATGAAGCTGGCCCAGGAAGGCGCGCGCATCGTCACCTGGGAGTGGAACCTGATCAGCGACGAAGTCACCTACTCGCCTAACGTCGAGCAGGTGTACGGCTGGCCGGTGCACCACAACGAAGACTTCTGGAAGCACCTGCCCGACGAAGACGTGCAGCGCATGCAGGCGATGTACGCCGAGGCGGTAGCCGAAGGAACGGGTTGTGAGTGCGACTTCCGCATCACCCGCCCCGATGGCGAAGTACGCTGGATTTCCTCCCGCGCCACCGTAGTGCGCGACAGCGCTGGGCGCTCGGTGAAAATGGTCGGTATAAGCATGGACAACACCGAACGTCAGGTGGCCCAACAGGCGCTGAGCCAAAGCGAGGAACGCTTCCGGGCGATCTTCGAACTCGCCTGGGGCGCCCTCGCCTACATCGACCCGGACGGCACCTGGCAGCGGGTCAACAACAGCCTGTGCGAGCTGCTGGGCTACCGCGCCGAAGAGCTCTACGGCATGACCTTCCAGCAGATCACCCACGCCGACGACCTGGCGCAGAACCTGCAGCTGTTACAACGCATGCTGACCGGTGAAACCGAGCGTTACGAGGTAGAAAAACGCGTGCGCCACAAAAACGGCGCGTACATCTGGGTGCGCGCCCGCACCTCGTTGCAGCGCCATGCCAATGGCGAGCCGGAACACCTGATCAGCGTGTTCGAAGACATCAGCGCCGAGCGCCAGGAACATGAACGGCTGCAGGCGCATATTGCCGCACTGGAGGCCCGGCTGGCCGCTTCGTAACCAACCCGAAATTTCAAAGCTGACGCGATCCCTGTGGGAGCGGGCAAGCCCGCGAACACGGCAGAGCCCGTGCCATCCACCGCAGTGCCTGTTGCGCGGGCATGCCCGCTCCCACAGGGGCGGCGATAGCTTCTAGATTTCCAGGTGATCGCCGCGCAACCAGTCGATAAACCGCGCAAACAACTCGGACTGCGAGTTGATCTCCAGCTTCAGGTACAGGTTCTTGCGGTGCATGCGCACCGTTTCAGGCGAGATACCCAGCTCTAGCGCAGTCGACTTCACCGAATGCCCGCGCAAGATCATGTGTGCCACCTCGCGCTCGCGGTCAGTGAGCACCTGGCAGCCAAAGCTATCAAATGCCGCCTGCAAGCCGCCGCGCTCAACCGATGCAGTGCCAGGCTCCAGGTTGTGTCGGGCATAGCGCCCCAGCAGTTCGCGCACCATCGGCTCCAGCGCCCGCAGCAGGTCGACCTGCCCGGCACTCAGGGGCGTACCGCTGCAACCTTGGAACAGGCTCAATGACAGCTTGCGACCCGCGCTGAGGTCGACGATGTAGTAGCTGTCTTCGCTGCAACCGGTGGCCAGGTAATAAGTCTTGTAGTAGTCGCTGTCGAAGAAGTTGTCGGGGGCGATTTCCTGCAGGTGGTAAAAGCCTTCGGCCAGGCCGCCTTGCACCGCCAGGCAGAACGGGTCGAGCAGGTAACCGGCGCTGAAGTAGCGTTCCAGCACAGCGGCGCGGTGCAGTTCGGGGATGCCTTGCTGGTACAACAGCTGCGGCGCCCGCCCCTGGCACTCCAGGCTGATCATCATCGATTCCACCTGTACCAGCTGGCCGATGGCAGCGGCCACATACTCCAGCGCCTCAGGCGTTTCGCTATTGGCCAGCGCGCGCTGCAACGCTGCATGCCATTGCTGCAGCGCGCCCATGGTGAGGGTAAGCGGGGTGTCGGGGGTGGCCTGGGTCATGCCCGGCAGTCTAGCCTGCCAGGCACGCCCCCGCACAGCCCTTTGCGCCAGGCTCATCGGCCCCGGTACAGGCCAAGCGCGGTGAGCTCGCGCGCGGTTTCGATGATGCACTGGCGCAGGGTCTCGACGATTTCATCCACCTGCGCATGGGTGATGATCAACGGCGGCGACATCACGTTCAGGTGCATGATCGGGCGTACCAGCAGCCCCTTGGCCTGGGCCTTGCTGTGGATACGTTCACCAATGTTAACCTCATCCGGGAACAGCGCCTTGCTGGCCTTGTCGGCCACGAACTCGACGCAGGCCATCAGCTTCATGCAACGCACATCGCCCACCAGCGGCAACTCGCGCAGGCTTTGCAGGCGTTGTTCCAGATAGCTGCCAACGTCCTTGACGTGATCCAGCAACTGCTCGCGCTCGATGATCTCGATGTTCTTCAGCGCCGCCGTGCAGCACACCGGGTGACCGCTGTAGGTGAAACCATGGGTGAAGCAACGGCCCTTGCCCGGCTCGGCGATAACCTGCCAGATGCGCTCGGAGAAAATGCACGCGCCCAGCGGCAGGTAGGCCGAGGTCAGGCCCTTGGCGGTGGTGATGAGGTCGGGGGTAACGCCAAACAGTTCCTCGCTGGCGAAGAAGGTGCCCAGGCGCCCGAACGAGGTCACCACCTCGTCGGCGACGAACAGGATGTCGTAGGTCTGGCACAGCTGCCACATGCGTTCGAAATAGCCTTTGGGTGGAATGATCACCCCGCCCGAGCCCATGATCGGCTCGGCGAAGAACGCTGCCACGTTGTCAGCGCCCAACGACAGGACCTTGTCCTCGAACTCGGCCACCAGGAAGTCGAGGAACTCGGCCTCGTCCATGTCGTCCGGCGCGCGGTACGGGTTGGGGTTGGAGACGTGGTGGATCAGGTCATGGTGATAATCGAACTCCGGCACCCGGTCGGCGGCCTTGTTGCCGATCGACATGGTCAGGGTGGTGGAGCCGTGGTAGGCGTTGTAGCGGGCAATGATGTGCTTCTTATGTGGCTTGCCGCGGCAGTTCTGGTAGTACTGGATCAGCCGGTAAGCGGTGTCGACAGCGGTCGAGCCGCCGGTGGTGAGGAACACATGGTTCAGGTCGCCAGGGGCCAGCTGCGCCAGTTTCTGGCACAGCTCGATGGCCACATCGTTGGCCATGTCGGAGAACGGGTTGGAATAGGCCAGTTGGCGAACCTGGTCGGCGATGGCCAAGGCCATTTCCTCACGGCCCAGGCCGATGTTGGTGCACCACATGCCGCCAACGGCATCGAGGAAGCGGTTGCCGTGGGTGTCGCGAATGTACGCGCCCTCGCCGGCGACGATGTTCAGTGCGCCTTGCTCGCGGTGTTCGTCGAACACATGGTAGCCGTGCATGTAGTGGGCCTTGTCGGCTTCCACCAGCGGGTCGTGGGCGATGGCGAATGCGTTGCTTGGGGTGGCCATGGGCAGCTCCTTGGCGGGAATCGTTGGGCAGTATTCAGAAACCGGTCTTGACCGTGCTCCAGACCCGGGTAATGGCGCGCATGTCCTTGGGGCTCTGGGTTTTCTGCGCGAACAGGCGTTCGCGGGTGGATGAATCTGGGTAGATCGCCGGGTCCTGGCGGATGTCGTCACGCACCAGTGCAGTGGCGGCGGCGTTGCTGTTGGCGTAGTGGATGTAGTCGGTGACCTTGGCCATGGTCTGCGGCTGCAGCAAAAACTCGATGAAGCGGTGGGCGTTGGCCGTGTGCGGCGCATCCTTGGGGATGTACAGGTTGTCGAACCAGATCAACGAGCCTTCCTGGGGGATGAAGAACGACAGCTTGATGTCCTTCTTCGCCTCCACCGCCCGGGCCTGGGCGGTGGCGTAGTCGCCGGACCAGGTCAGTGCCAGGCAGACATCGCCGTTGGGCAGGCTGGTGAGGTAGTTGACCGAGTCGAACTTGCGAATGTAGGGGCGGATGCTCAGCAGCAGTTGTTCGGCGGCCTTGAGGTCGGCCGCAGATGCGCTGCGCGGGTCCTTGCCCAGGTATTGCAGGGCGAGCGGGATGACCTCGGTGGGCGCGTCCATCAGGGTGACGCCACAGTCGGCGAAGCGCGAGACGATCTTGGGGTCGAACAGCATGGCCAGCGAGCCGATGGGGGCGTCGGGCATGCGTGCGGTGATCTTGTCGACGTTGTAGGTGACCCCCGAGCTGCCCCAGGTGTAGGGCGCCGAGTACTTCAGGCCAGGGTCATAGCCTTGCAGGTTGTTGACGACTTGCTGGTCGAGGTTGTGCCAGCTGGGCAGCTGCTGCTTGTCCAGCGCCTGGAACACGCCGGCACTGATCAGCGGGGGTACCAGGGAGGCGTTGAGCATGACCAGGTCGTAGCCGGAACGGCCGGTGAGCAGTTTGGTCTGCACCGTTTCGTAGCCATCGAAGGTGTCGTAGATGACCTTGATGCCGGTGGCCTTCTCGAAGTCGGCCAAGGTGGTTTCGCCGATGTAGTCGGTCCAGTTGTACAACCGCAACGTGTTGCCGCTGTCTACCGCTGCCGCCTGGGCGAGGCTGGCGCCAGACACCAGCAGCAGACCACCCATCACCTTCAGTACCTTGCGCATGGCAACTCCATCGTGTGAATGCTCCGGTTCGAGCCGTTGGGTTCACTATCGGGGGATTTGCCGAGGGGGAACATACCCCGAATGTGTGGGTGGTCGTTTTTGGCATACGGCATTGCCAGGTTTGCGCAATGTCGTATGCCGATAACAGGTTGGGGCCGCGTTGCGGCCCCAAGGGTTGGTACAGGAGAAAGATCAGGTCAGCGGGTACAGCGCCTCATCGAACTGCGCCAACCGCGGGAACACCAGCGGCTGATCATCCGAGAGCTGCTCCAGCCGCTGTCGGTACTGCTGCAAGAAGCCCTGGCGCGCCTCATCGCTGATGTACGGCACATGCCAGGCCACGAACGGGGGCAACACCTCGAACCCCACGTAGGCCAGGGTACCCCGCAGAATCGGCCGCAACATGTCTTCCAGCGGCCCATGAATCGCCCCTTCGCCAAACATGTGCTCGCGCCCGCCGAGGGTCACGGTCACCAGCGCCTTCTTGCCCGCCAAACCGCCCTGGTCGTAGAAGCGCTTGCCGCCATAGCACACCCCTGACACCAGCACCCGGTCGATCCAGCCCTTGAGCATGGCCGGCGCCGAGAACCAGAAGATCGGGAAGTTAAGCACCAGCAGGTCAGCCCACAGCAGCTTGTCCAGCTCCTGCTGGATGTCCTCGGCAATGGCACCGCGCTTGACCCCCTGGCGTTGCTCCAGGGCATACACCAGATAGTCCGGGTTCTCACGATGGGTAAAGTCTTCGGCACTGGCCACCGGGTTCCAGCCCATGGCGTACAAGTCGCTGACTTGCACTTGGCGGCCCTGGGCACGGAAGGTTTCCACGGCCTGGTCGCGCAGTGCGGCGGTAAACGATTGTGGCTCGGGGTGAGCGTGGACGATCAGTACATTCACTTGTGTTCTCCTTGCACAAAACAGGATGTTTGGCCGCCGTCGCTTAGCCTTGCATCAACTCGCCGGCACAGCGTGCGATGCGCTGGCAGGCATCGACCAACGCCTCGTTGCCCAGCACCAGCCCCAGGCGAATATGCCCGGCGGCGCTGGGGCCAAAGGCTTCGCCGGCCAGTACCGACACGCCCTGGCTGTCCAGCAGGCGGTCGGCGAAGGCCTGGGCACTGAGGCCGGTTTCGCGGATATCAACCATCACGAACATGCCACCATCGGGCTTCAACGCCTTGAGGCCCGGGCAGCCAGCCAGTTGCTCGCACACCAGGTCTCGGCGCTGGCGATAGGCCTCGCGCATGGCGTCCAGTTCTGGTAGCTGCTGCTCCAGGGCCACCACCGCAGCGTCCTGAATGAAGTCAGGCAAACCGTACAGCATGCACAGGGCGAGGTTTTCCAAGTGCGTGGCGAGTTCCTCCGAACCGACCACCCAGCCCATCCGCCAGCCGGTCATGGCATGCGATTTCGACAGGCTGTTGAGGGTGGCGGTACGTTCAGCCATGCCCGGCAGGCTGGCTGGACTCACATGTTCACCCTCGTACAGCAGCTCGCTGTATACCTCGTCGGAAATCAGCCACAGGTCATGGGCGATGCACAATTCGGCGAGTGCTTCCCAGGTCGCACGGGGCAGGCTTGCACCCGAGGGGTTGTGCGGGCTGTTCAGGGCCAGCGCGCGGGTGCGCGGCGTGATGCGCTCGGCCACGTCTCGCGGGCAGACGCGAAAACCGTTCTCCGGCTTGACCGGCACCGGTATCACCTTGGCACCACAAGCACCGAACACGGCCTCGTACGTGACATACATGGGCTCGGCAACGATCACCTCGTCGCCCGGGTCCAGCACGCACTGGGCCACGCAGTACAGCGCGCACTGGGCACCCGCCAACACGGTCACTTGGTCTGCGCTGACCGCCTGGCCGCTACGCTGCCGGTGGCGGTTGGCGATGGCCTGGCGCAGGGCCAGCTTGCCGCGCACATCGGCGTAATGGGTGTGGCCCGCTCGCAGGCTGTCGATGGCCGCCTGGACAATCGGCGCAGGGGTGTCGAAGTCCGGGTCACCCACCGACAGCAACAGGATGTCCTTGCCCTCGGCCTGCAGCGCCAGGGCGCGGTAGTGAATGTCCCAGGCCGCAGCCCCGTCGCCGGCGATGCGTTGGGTGAGCGTGGCGTAGCGCATGGCAATCTCCCTTCAATGGCGGGTTCAGTCGACGAGGATCTTCGGGTTGGAACTGCCCCACACGGTGTACAGGTCGGCGAGCAACGCGCCGTTGATGTCTTCCATTTCGGCCTGGGTGATCTCGCCCCCGGCCTGCTTGCCGAACAGCACCACTTCGTTGCCCCCTTTCACATCCGGGAAGTCGGTGACATCGACCATCAGCGTGTTCATCGACACCTTGCCCACCACCGGTACGCGGTGGCCATTGATCAGCACATGGCCCTTGTTGGTAAACGCCCGACGGTAACCGTCGGAGTAACCAACGGTGATGTTGGCCAGCCGCGAATCACGGGCCAGGGTGTAGGTGCGGTCATAGCCGACGGTGTTGCCGGCCGGGTAGCTGTGCACGGCGGCCACACGCGACTTGAACTGCATGGCACGCTGGTACTCGGTGTGGCTCGGTACCGTGTCACCGAACAGCGCGCCACCGGTGCGCACCATGTCCAGGCGTGCCTCCGGCACCTCCAGCGTAGCGAACGAGTTGGCGGCGTGCAGGGTGAGCTTGCTGCGGTCGAGCTTGGCGTGCTTGATCAGCCAGTCAGTCTGCTCGTTGAACGCTGCCAGGCCCTTGCGCACATCGTCCTTGTCTTCCACCGCAAAGTGGGTCATCAGCGCGACCAGCTTGAGGTGTTTCTGGTCAGTGATCTGCAGCGCTTCGCCACGGCCGGACCAGGTGCTCATCTCCACCCCGTTGCGGCTCATGCCGCTGGAGTTGAGCGCCAGGTGGATGCGCAACGGCTTGCCATGGCGCTCGGCGATGGCGTCGAGCTGGCGGGCGAATTCGGCACTGCCCACCAGTTCTTCCATGTCGTACTGCAAGGCGTCCTCCACTTCGCTGAGGCTGGCCAGGCGTACCCGCACCAGTTGCCCGGTGAAGCCACTGGCGCGGACCACGCGGGCTTCCTCGTTGCTCGCCACCGCCACGCAGGGCACGCCCTGGGCAATGATCGACGGCATCACCAGGCCGACACCGTGGCCATAGGCATCGGCCTTGAGCACGGCACACAGCTTGGACTTGCCGGCCAGTTCGGCCTGCAAGGTGCGGATGTTGTGTTGCAGGGCGCTGGCGCTGATTTCGACCCAGGCGTTGCTGTTTTGCACGGTCAAGGCGGTGGTGCCGTTGTCCATCGACAGCGGCGGCGCGGCGTACAGCGGAGCCTGGCCAGTGATCAGCAGGGCCAGGGAAGCGGCCAGAAGGGTACGGCGAAATGGCATGGTGGTTTCTCTTGTTATGGGTGTTGTGCGCGGTTTAGCGCACACAGGTGTGTTTGAGTTCGATAAAGGTCACGCCAGGTGTGGCGAAGCCAATGGCCAGGTCGGCCTGCAGCGCGTCCAGGTCTCGCGGCTGGCGCACTGCGCAACCAAAGGCGCGGGCCAGGCCGATGAAGTCCGGGTTGCGCGGCAGTACGCCGACCGGCTCGATGTCCAGGCCGAGCATGTCGTCACGGATCTGACCGAGGGCGTCATTGTTCCACAGCAGCACGACCAGCGGGCGGTCCAGTTCTTCGACCGCAGTGGCCAGTTCCTGGGCGGTGTAAAGAAAACCGCCGTCACCCACCAGCACCAGGCCTGGGCGGTGATCGGTGGCGAGCATGCCGCCGATGCCGGCCGGCACGCCGTAGCCGAGGGTGCCGTAGCCGGTGGGGTGCAGCCAGCTGCGTGGCGCCCGGCTGGCGAAAGCGTAGTTGCCGGTGTAGGCCAGCTGGGTCATGTCGCTGCTGATGAACGCATCGTCGGGCAGCACGGCGGCAATGCGGTCCAGAATGGCCTGGTGCGTGGCCTGCAATGGCGCATGCCCGTTGCGAATGGCCTGGCGCAGGTTGGCCACGGCTTCGTGGGCCTGAGCCGGTTCGCGGGCGAGCTCCGGCAGGTGGTCGAGCAAACCGCACAGGGTTTGCCGGGCATCGCCGTGCAGGGCCATGGCACAGGGGTAGAAGTCGTTGAACTTACGCGGATCGATGTCCACGCGCAGCAGTTCACCCGTGATCGGCAGGCGCTCGCGCCAGAAATCGGTGTCGGCCATTTCGGTGCCCACGGCCAGCACCACATCGGCCTCGCTGATGAGTTGCCAACCGGGCTCCACGCACAGGCTAGAGCCGGCATTGAGAGGCGCATCCGGTGGCAGCAGGCCCTTGCCGGCCACGCTGGTGAACACCGGTGCCGCCAGGCGCGTGCTCAACTGCGCCAGAGGCTCGGCAGCGTGCAGCGCCCCCCCGCCGGCGATGATCATCGGCCGCTTGGCCGCCGCCAGCTTCAGGGCCGCCCGGTCGAGGGTTTCCCGGCACGGCTGGCCACGGCCGGGGCGGCGCACCACCTCATTGCTCCAGTCGCGGCTTACCGGCGCGGCCAGCACGTCCAGTGGCACCGAAATGTGCACCGGGCGCGGCCGTTCGCTGTCGAACACGGCCCAGGCGCGGGCGATCAGCTCGGGCAGGTCTTCGCCGCGCAGGGCCACAGCGGAAAACGCGGTGATCGGCGCGGTCATGGCGCGCTGGTCCTGGGTTTCGTGCAGGCAGCCCCAACCCTTGCCCAGGCTGGCGGTGTGGTTGACGCTGGAAATCACCAGCATCGGGATGGAGTCGGCATAGGCCTGGCCGATGGCGGTGGCGGCGTTGGTCACGCCGGGGCCGGTGATGACAAAGCACACCCCAGGCTTGCCACTGACCCGCGCGTAGCCGTCGGCCATGAAACCGGCGCCCTGCTCGTGGCGCGTCAGCACATGGCGGATGCCACTGCCCGGCAGGCCACGGTACAGCTCCAGGGTATGCACGCCGGGGATGCCGAACACGGTCTGCACGCCGTAATTGGCCAATAGCCGTACCAGCGCCTGACCGGCAGTCATGCTGTGGTTATTCATGTCGTTCTCCTTACGCCTGGCCGAGACGGATCAACGCGTCGACCGCAGTGGTGCCGCGGGCACCCACCATCAATGGGTTCACATCCAGTTCCAGCAGGTGCCCGGCGTTTTCGCAGGCGTAGTCGGCCACCGCGCGGATGGCTGCAACCAGGGCGTCGAGGTCCGCAGCCGGGCGACCACGGAAGCCTTGCAGTAGGCTGGCGCTGCGCAGATTCAGCAGTGCGGCACGGATGGCGCTGTCGGTGGTGGGCAACAACAGGCTGACACTGTCTTTGAGCAGCTCGACCAACACGCCTCCGGCACCCATCACCAGCGCCAGGGCGAAGTCGTGCTCACGCTTGATGCCAACGATCAGCTCGGCCAGCGGCGGCTCGGCCATGGGTTCGAGCAGTACCTGGTCGAATGCTACGTGCGGGGCGTAGGCGGCGATGCGCTGGCGCATCTGCACCAGTGCGGCTTCCAGCGCAGCAGCATCGCGCAGGTTCAGCGCCACCGCACCGGCTTCGGTCTTGTGTGGCAACTGCGCGCTGACGGCCTTCAGCACCAGCGGGTAACCCACGCGTGCGGCGTCTGCCACGGCACGCTCGGGCGTGCTCAGTACGCCCGCTGGCACCGGCAAGCCAAAGGCCCGCAGCGCTTGCTTGGATTGCCATTCATCCAGCAACTGGCTTTCGCCCGTGAGCGCCTGCGGGCATAACGGGACCTGTGCGGTCTCGCCCTGTTCCAGCAGCCGCTGGCGGTTGCGTTGGTAGCCGACGATGCGGCCCCAGGCCGCCAAGCCGTCCTCCACACCCTGCAAGGCAGCGATGCCATGTAAATGGAGGCGCTCACGTGCGCTGGCGGGTAGCAGCTCCGGGAAGGCCGAGGTAACGAAGCCAATCTTGCCGTGGCGTTCCAGCGCATCGCAGTACAGCCCCAGCAACAGGTCGCACTCCTTGCGTTCGCCGGTAAATGCTGCCGGGTAATCCAGCACCAGCATGGCCGCATCGGCTGCGCCGCTCATCGTGCTGTCGAGCATGCGTTGCAGGGCGGCTTCATCGCCCCAGATGGCCGTGGTGAAATCCAGCGGGTTGACCAGGTTGGCATAGGCTGGCAGCACGTCGGCCAGTGCAGTCACCTGTTCTTGTTGAAGGCTTGGCAGATTCAGCTGGTTGCGTTCGGCATAGTCGGCAATCAGGCCGGCATCGCCGCCTGAGCAGGCCAGCGCGATCAGTTCACCGCCTGCCGGCAGACGCCCGCAAGCGGCGGCCTTGAGGGTTTCGACAAAGCTGACCGGGCCACTGACACGGATCACCCCCAAGCGCTGGAACAGGCTGTCGTACAAGGCATCGGAGCCGGACAACGAGCTGGTGTGGCTGAGCGCCAGTTCAGCACCGATCTGCGACACGCCCGTTTTCAGGGCAATGATCGGCGTGCCCTTCTGCAGCGCTTTGTGAGCGGCACGCGCGAAGCCCGGCACGTTTTTCAGGCCTTCCAGATGCAGGCCGATCGCCGTTACCCGTGGGTCGTCAAGCAACACGTCCATCAACTCGGCCACACCCAATTGCGCCTGGTTACCGACCGAGGCCATGTAGGCCACCGGCAGCGAGCGGTCGCTCATGGACAGGTTGTAGGCAAAGTTGCCGCTCTGGGTGAGAATCGCCACACCCTTTTCCACCTGTTTACCACCATGGGCCACCGGCCACAGGGCGGCCCCGTGCAGGTAGTCGAGCAGGCCGTAACAGTTGGGGCCGAGCAAAGCCATGTCGCCAGCAGCATCAAGCAGGCACTGCTGCAACTGGCGGCCCTCCTCGCCACATTCGGCAAAGCCCGAGGCATAGCAGATGGCGCCACCGGCCCCGCGTGCAGCCAACTCGGCCACACACTGCAAGGTCAGCTCGCGGTTGGTGGCGATGAACACCGCGTCCGGGGCATAGGGCAAGTCGGCCACACGCGCTACGCAAGGGATGCCCTCCAGGCTTTCGTGCTGCGGGTTGACCAGCCACAGCTCGCCGCCAAAGCCCCCTTCAGCGCAACGCTTGAGCGCCCGCGCCATGCTGCGCCCGCCCACGAAGGCCAGGTGCCGGGGCGCCAGCAGGCGCTTGAGGTTGTCACGAATCGATTGCGACATGTGCGTTCTCCAGGCCGGTCAGCGCAACAGCGGGCGCAGCAGTTCACGGGCGATGATGTGCCGCTGGATTTCCGAGGTGCCCTCCCAGATGCGCTCGATGCGCGCATTGCGCCAGATGCGCTCGACCGGCCCTTCATCCATCAGGCCCATGCCACCGAAGATCTGCACGGCTTCGTCGGCCACCTTGCCCAGCACTTCACTGGCGAACAATTTGGCCATGCCGGCCTCGCCATCGGTCATGCTGCCCTGGTCCATCCTCCAGGCAGTGTGCAGGGTGAGCATTTCCGCAGCGCGGATCTGCGTGGCCATGTCGGCCAGCTTGAACGACACACCTTGATAGCTGCCAATGGCCTGGCCGAACTGCTTGCGGTCGGCGGCCCATTGCAGCGACAGGTCGAGGGCCCGCTGGGCCTGGCCTACGCAGTTGGCGGCCACCATCACCCGGCCGGCGGTGAGCCAGGCGTTGGCCACTTCCCAGCCTTTGTCGACTTCACCCAGCACCTTGCTGGCCGGCACCCGGCAATCGTCGAAGAACAGCTCATACGTGTGATAGCCGCGGTTGCTCACGCACTTGGGGCCACGGCGGATGGTCATGCCCGGCGTACCACGGTCCACCAGGAAGGCCGTGACCGCGTTGCGCTTGCGCCCGTTGTGCTCGTAGGTGTCGGTGACGGCAAAGACAATGGCGAAGTCGGCATGGCCCGCGTGGCTGATGAAGTGCTTGCTGCCATTGATGACAAAGTCATCGCCCTGGCGCACGGCGCGGGTCTTGATGGCGTTGGCATCAGAGCCGGCCCCCGGCTCGGTGAGGGCGAAGCAATCGGTTTTCTCGCCCTGTACGCAGGGCAGCAGGTAGTCGTTGATCTGCTCATCTTTACAGGCCATGAGGATTTTCGAAGGCCGGGCAACGAACACATGCAGCGCCCAGGACACCTTGGACAGCTCGCGTTCGATCAGCGCTTGGGACAGGTAGTCCAGGCCACCGCCGCCGACTTCCTCGGGCATGTTGAAGGCGTAGAACCCGGCAGCGAGGGCTTTGCCACGGATCTGCGCGGCCAGTTCCGGGGGCACGGCATCGGCACGGTCCACCGCTTCCTCATGGGGCTGCAGCTCTTTAGCAACAAAGCTGCGTACCGCTTCCACCAACATTTCTTGTTCTTGGGTCAGTTGGAAATTCATCTGCGAAGGTCCTGGTCAGGGTCTGTATCGGGTTACTGGCCGGTGAAACGGGGGGCGCGACGTTCAACCGAGGCTTGCAGCGCCTCGGCGCCGTCCTGGCTACGGCCACACAGCAGGCCGGCATGGCGCTCGGCTTCCAGCTGTTCGGGCAGGGTGCGCCGGGCGCCGTCGCGGATCAGCCGCTTGGTTTGCGCGTAGGCAAAGGTCGGGCCGTTGGCCAGGCGCCCGGCCAGGTCGGCGGCTACGGCGGGCAGTTGTTCGTCAGGGCACACTTCGCTGACCAGCCCGGCTGCCAGGGCGCGTTCGGCGCCCCACAGTTCATCGAGGAACAACAGGCGCTTGGCCTGTTCGCTGCCGATCAGCCGAGGCAGGTGCCAGCTGGCGCCGGCATCGGGGCTGTAGCCCATGCTGGTGTAACCGGCCTTGAAGCGCGCCGAGGCGGCGGCTATGCGCAGGTCGCAGCACAGGCTGAGGTCCATGCCCCCGCCCACGGCGGTGCCGTTGATGGCAGCGAGGGTGGGCTTGTCGAGGCTGTGCAAGCGCAACATCAGGGCGTGGGCGGTTTCGGTCCAGCCATAGGTTTCCAGGGTGCCTGCGGCCTCGGCGGCGGCCCACTCGGCCAGGTCGGCACCGGCGCAGAAGCTGCGGCCGCTGCCGGTCAATACCACCACGCGTACGGCCGGGTCGCCGTTGTGGCTGTCGAGCAAGGCGTGCAGCTGCTTGAGGGTGGAGATATCCAGCGCGTTGCGCTGCTCGGGGCGGTTGAGGGTGATCCAGGCAACGCCGGCTTCGACCTTGCTCAACAGAGACGACGACGGGGTGGTCATGTGGGCCTCGGTATTGTTGTGTCTATTTGAGGGGCTGACGAGGGAGATACTAAACGAGTGTTCAGCAAGGCGGGATGGGCTGTTACAACTTCGCACAACTCAGTTTTTGTTGTGCATGCCGCGACATGTTTACCGACTGTGAAATCGAGCGCCGCCCGCGCGGCGCATCGCGAGCTACGCTCGCTCCTACGTTTGTTTCAGGCCAATTATTCCTGGGGGATTCGCGCGCGTACGCCTTGGCGCACGGCGCGATATCGCATCGTATAAACAAGGCGGTCGCGCGCGCCTGCCACAGGCGTTACTGGCCCGAAACAAACGTAGGAGCGAGCGTAGCTCGCGATGCGCCGCGCGGGCGGCGCTCGATCTCACGGGCAACAAACATGCTGCGACGAACACCAGCAACCAACGGACTACGGCATCAAATCCCCGGTGCACTTGCCTCCAAGGCCCCCTGCCGACGGCGATTGACAAAGAAGTACGCCGCATAGCACAGGGCAATGAAGCCAAAGCCCCAGTACAGCGACGGCCGCTGGGTTTCATCCAGCGCCAGGAACACAAACAGCGAACTGCACAAGGTGATGCACAGCAGCGGCACCAACGGGTACAGCGGCGCCCTGTACTTCAACCCTTGCAGTTGCCCACCTTCACGCAGGTAGGCTTTGCGGAAGCGGTATTGCGCCAGGGCAATGACGATCCAGGTCACGGTGCCGGACATGCCGCTCACCGCCATCAGCACCATGAACAGGGTGTCGGCGGCAATGAAGCTGGTCATCAACGAGATCAACGCAAAGCACAGGGTGATGCTCAGCGCCCGCAGCGGCACACCACGCTTGCTCAGCGGCGACAGGCTTTTCGGCGCCATGCCGCTCTTGGACATGGCCCACAGAATGCGCGTGGACGCATACAGCCCGGAGTTGCCCACTGACAGGATGGCGGTAAGGATGACGAAGTTCATCAGGTCGGCGGCGTAAGGGATGCCGACCATGTCGAACACCTGTACGAACGGGCTTTCCATCAAGCCGGCCTGCTCGTACGGCACGATGGCCGACAGCACGGCAATCGCTAGCACATAAAAGATCAGCACACGGAACACCACGTTGCGCACGGCCCGCGGGATGCTCTTTTCCGGGTGCTCGGTCTCACCGGCTGCCACCCCCATGATTTCACACCCCTGGAAGGCATAGACCACGGTCATCATCACGGCGAAGACTGCCGACAGGCCGTGTGGGAACAGCGACTCGCCCACCAGGTTGTCCAGCATCGGTGCCGGTGCCCCGCTGCTCAGCGGGATGGCGCCAAAAATCACCAACAAGCCAATGACAATGAAACCAAGGATGGTCGCCACCTTGATGCCCGAGAACCAGTACTCCGCCTCGCCAAAAGCGCGGGTGGCCAAGGCGTTGAGGCCGAACAGCACGACCACGAACAGCGCCGACCAGTACCAGATCGGCACCTCGGGAAACCAGCGGGTCATCAGCATGCCGGCGGCGGTGAACTCCAGGCCCACCGTAGTGGCCCAGCTCATCCAGTACACCCAGCCGATCATGAAGCCGGTGGCGGGGCCGATGAACTTGGTGGCGTGGGCCTGGAACGAGCCGGACACCGGCATCTGCACCGACAGCTCACCCAGGCAGACCATCACCAGATACATCAGCAAGCCTGCCACCAGGTAGGCCAGGATCGCGCCCACCGGGCCACCCTGGTTGATGGTCACGCCCGAGCCCATGAACAGGCCGGTGCCGATCACCCCGCCCAGCGACAACATGAAGATGTGGCGGCTTTTCAGTGCGCGGGTGAGCTGGATCTTCTCGTGGGTGTCAGTCATGGTGCACCTCGCCATTACGGCCGGTGCGCGGGGTGGTACGAAGGAAGGGCTGAGCACTAGGGCATGTCATTGTTCTTGTCTCCAGTAAGCCTCATGGACCGCGTACAGCACGGTTGCCATGGATTATTGGAAACAGATGTAAGGCGCCGTTGTACGAACGGATCGAAGATGTAAAAAGTCGTAAGTTTTTTGTACGTCAGCCCTGGATCAGCTGCTCCAGGGTGGCGCGGGCCTGACCGAGCTGGCTTGCCAATGGCTCGCCAAGCGCCTTCAACGCCTGTTCGTCGTGCTGCCGGGCCGCCTCTTCAAGGCAGCGCAATAGCACCGCCAGGCCAGAAAAGCCCAGGGAGTCGCAACTGCCGGCCAAACGATGGGCCAGGTGCAGCACTTCGGTATCGTCCTGGGCCAGCAGCGCCTCGGTCAGTGCCGTGGCGTGCTGCTCCAGTGACTGGCGCAGCACCTTCAGCAAGCCCTGCAGTTTCTGCTCACCCAGCAGCGAACGGTGGGTCTCCAGCAGCGACCAGTCCATGTCTGCGTCAGTGCCGCCCCCTTCGCTGGGCGCCACTTCGGCCAACGCCTTGCGCAGGGTCTCCAACCGCAACGGCTTGGCCAATACCCCCTGCATGCCGGCCGCCAGATAACCCGATACCTGCCCCGGTTGCACCCCGGCCGTCAGCGCCAGAATCCGGCTGGCGCGGTTCGGTCCGGGCGAGGCACGCAGCCTCTGGCACAGTGCCACCCCACTCATGCCCGGCAAGTGTACGTCCAGCAGGATCAGGTCGAAGCGAAGCTGCGCGCAAACCTGCAGGGCCTGCCCGGCGTCTTCGGCAAAGCTCACCCGATGGCCATCGCGCAGCAGCAACCCACTCGCCACCTCGCGGTTCAGTGCCACGTCTTCGACCACCAGGATATCCAGGCTGGGCATGGGCGGCATGGCGGGTGACCGGCCCGGCACGGGTTGCCCGTGGGCCATTTCGAGCTCGAACCAGAAGCAACTGCCCTGCCCCGGCACGCTGTCCAGGCCGATGCTGCCGCCCAGTTTTTCCACCAGGTGCTTGCAGATCGCCAGGCCCAGGCCGGTGCCGCCATAGCGACGGGCCACGGCCTCGCTGGCCTGGACGAAGCGGTCGAAGATTTTCGCCTGCACGGCGGGCTCGATGCCGATGCCATTGTCACTGACCGACAGCCGCAAGCGCTGCGCGTGTTCGCTACTGGCAAGCACCCGCACCCCAAGCTGCACCTGGCCGTGCTCGGTGAACTTGATGGCATTGGCCAGCAGGTTGCTGAGCACCTGACGCAGGTACTGCTCAGCACCGTGCTGGTACTCGCCCAGCTGCTCATCGATATGCAGGTGCAACGTGTCGCCGTTGTCCTTGGCCATGGGCTCAAGCAGCGTCAACACTTCCTGGCACAGTTGGCGCAAGGAAAAATCCACCCGCTCGGCCCGGCTCTCGCCTTCTTCGAGCCGGGCGAAATACAGCACCTCGTTGAGAATCGCCAGCAGCCCCTCGCCGGCCTTGTACAAGGCCTCGACGCGCTGACGGTCAGGCAACTCCAGCCGCCCGCCACGCAACAATTCGGCCATGCCCAGAATGCCGTTAAGCGGCGTACGCAGCTCATGGCTCATGGTCGCCAGAAAGCGCGACTTGGCCAGGTTGGCAGCCTCGGCCTCGTCCTTGGCCCGGGCCAGGCTGGCGGTACGCCGCTCGACCATGGCCTGCAGTTCGTCGCGCTTGTCCTGCAGTTCAAGCCGATCACGCTCGCGGCGCTCGATGTCGCTGAGGATGGCGCGGCGCATATCGTCCAAGGCATTGGCCACCGTGTCGATTTCATCCGGGCGCGATGAAGGGCGACGGCCCAGCCGCAACGGCTCCTGCCACTGGCCGGCGCCAATACGGCGAGCGAACTCGGCCATCACTTGCAGATGGCGGGTGACCAGTCGGTAGAAAAGCCCCGACAGCGCCACCGCCAACCCGCACAAAAACACGCCCATCCACAGCAGGCTGGTCAAGCCGGTGGCATACAGCCGCTGATGCACGGCCCCCAGGTCAATGGTCACTTCCAGCTCACCCAGGTGCCTGGCAGGCCCCGAAGGGGGCTGAAAGTCGAGCGGGAAGCGCTCGACGCGCAGCGGCCCTTTGGGCTCGGCCGCCCCTCGCTGCAGTTGGAAGTCGTCGCTGACCAGGCGCACCCGGGCCACATCGGAAAAGTCCACCAGGCCGCGCAGTTGGGTGTCCAGCTGCGCCTCGTCCAGGTCCCACAAGCTGCGCTCCAGGCTGGCCAGGTAGCCGGCACGGATCAGCGCCATACGCGCGTCAATGTCGCGCATCTCGCGGCGGTACTCGAAGTACAGCTGCACCCCGCTGGCCAGCACGGTGAAGCACAAGCTGAACAACAGGATGAACAACAGCAGGCGGCGCAGCAGGCCGTCAGCGCGCAGCGGGATCATCGGGCATCCACCGGCAGGTTGATCATGTCCCTGTAGGTGACTTCACTCTGCTCCAGCCAGCGCGCGATCTCTCCGGCCTGGTTCATACGCTGCAACTGCGCGTCGATTTCGTCCATGTGCCGGTTCAGGGGTGATCGCCGCGACACCGCAACGCGCAGGTAGTCCACGCTCAGGGCGCTGGGCAATACGCGGATATCCTGCGCCCCGGGCAGGTGCTCGATGAACAGTTGGCCGGTGCGCCGCTCCTGGATCACATAATCGATGCGCCCACGGATCAGCTTGCCGAAGTTCTGCTGGCTGGAAGACACACGCTCGATGTTCTGGTGGCGGGCCACGAAGCGGTCGAATTCGGCGCCGTAGCTTTCACCGTACAGCAGGCCGCCACGGTAGCCCGCAAGGTCCTCCACGCGCTGGAACCGAACCGGCCGAAGGCGGTTGTAGAACACCGCCACCTCTTCGCGTACCACCGGCTCGGTGGAAAAACGCATGCGCTGGTCACGCTGGTCGCTGTTGTAGGCCAATACCACGTCCACTCGCCCGGCGGCGGCGTCCATCAGGCAGCGCTTCCAGTTGCCCAGCACTACCGTCTGCACGTCGTAGCCCATGCGGGTGAACAGCTCGCGCACTACGGTCGGCGCCAGGCCGCGCACCTGGTGGCCATCGCTCCAGGAGATCGGCGGGTACACCGGGTAGTCGCAATAGCGCACCGTCTCGGCCGCACCGGCCTGCGCGGCGAGCAGCACCAGCGCCACCCCCAAGGCGCGGGGGGTCATGCTGCCACGCTGGCAGTGAACAGGTAGCCGGTACCGTGGATGGTGATGATCAGTTGCGGCTCGGCCGGGTCATCGTGCAGCTTGCGCCGCAGGCGGCCGACCAGCACGTCGATGGAACGGTCGTTGGGCACCCACTCACGGTTGCGAATCTGGTCCATCAACTGATCACGGCTGAGGGTATGGCCGCTGTTGCGCAGAAACACGCTGAGCAACTGGAATTCACCGTGGGTGAGCAGGGTTTGCCCCCCGCGCGCGTCAATCAGGCGGCGGCGGTCGGTGTCCAGCGCCCAGTCGGCAAACTGCTTCAGCGACTGCGCACAGGCCGGCACGGGGTGCACTTCGCGAGCATGGCGCACGCGGCGGATCAGGTTTTTGGCGCGCGACACCAGCTCACGGGGGTTGAGCGGTTTGATCACGTAGTCATCGGCGCCGCATTCCAGGCCAACGATACGGTCGATGTCGTCGTTGCGCCCTGTGATGAGGATGATGCCCACCTCCGAGCGCACCCGCAGCTCGCGGGTCAGGGTGAGGCCGTCCTTGCCGGGCAGGCGGATATCCAGCAGCACCAGGTCGACATCCTGGCTGCCGAGCAAGGCTTCGGCTTTTTCTGCCGTATCAGCGCAGTGTACGTCGTAGCCTTCCTGGGAAAGATAGGCCTGCAGCAAGTCACGAATAAGCGGATCGTCATCGACGATCAATACCCGAGGCGTCATTGCGTGTCGTCTCTTTTTATTGGTGTTGTTCTACACACTCGCGCCAGCAGCGTACTCGTTACTGAACAGGCGATCAACAGCCCTCGGGCAGGCTGAAACGGCGCCGACCACCGGCTTGCAGGCCATCGACCCAGGCTTCGCAGATAGTCACGCCCTGCTCGGGCGTGAAGGTGCCGGGGTTGAGCCCCGACTCCAGCCACAGGCCGTCGAGCAAGGCGCTGAGGCTAATGGCGGCGAGGTCGGCATCGAAGCCCTGCCAGCCCTCATCCCCGGCGAGCGAGGCCAGCAGCTGGCTCAGCTCCTTGCGGTACTCGCCATAGGAATGGTCGTGCACCTGGTTGATTGCATCAGCTGTCTTGACCGCGCCCCAGAACGCCAGCCAGGCGTCAAGCAGTTGCGGGTCGAGCAACTCTGCGCAGAACGAAGCGCGGAAAAACGCCGACAACCGCTCGCGGGCATTGGGCGCGGCCTGGGCCATGGCTTCACGCAACAGGCCCATCACCCGCCCGGTAACCGCCAGGTAGGCCTCGGCCACCAGTTCGTCCTTGCCGGCGTAGTGGTGGCTGATCAGCCCTACCGAAACCCCCGCCTCGGCCGAGATCTTGCGGATCGAAGCCCCCTGGAAGCCATGGCGCTTGAGGCACACCAGGGTCGCTTCGACCAGGTTGGCTTTGCGCAATTCCGGCAGCATGCGGTGGTAGCGGGCTTCCTGGTTCATGGGCGGCTCTCGGTTCGGGGGCTGGACTGAACGACTGTACAACAAGCCGGCGTGCGTGATAAACCCTTGGCTCTCCTGCCCACAACAACAAAAGCGGCTGCCATGAACGACCTGATCACACGCGACCTGGACCAGGGCCTGCTGACCCTGGCCTTCAACCGCCCCGACAAGCTCAACGCACTGAACACGGCCATGTACCAGCGGCTGGGTGACCTGCTGTTGGCGGCCAGTGAAGACCCGGGTGTGGAGGCAATCATCATCACCGGTGGGCCGCAGTGCTTCACCGCGGGCAACGACCTGCGCGATTTTCTCGACAACCCGCCCGGTGATCTGGACAGCCCGGTATTTCGCCTGATGCGGGTGGTGATGGGCCTGGACAAGCCGCTGATCGCGGCAGTCAGTGGCGCGGCCATCGGCATTGGTGCCACCTTGCTGTTGCATTGCGACCAGGTGCTTGTCAGCCGTTCGACCAAGCTGCGCATGCCGTTCGCGCCACTGGGTGTGTGCCCGGAGTTTGGCTCCAGCCTGCTGCTGCCTCGCTTGCTTGGCCAGGCCCGTGCGGCCCGCTTGCTGCTGGGCAATGAACTGCTCAATGGCGAACAGATGGTGGCCTGGGGGCTGGCCAACGAGCTGCATGAGGATGGCGAACAGTGCCTGGCCGCCGCCCGGCGGCTTGCGCAGCAGCTGCAAGGCTACCCGCAGGCGGCGCTGCGTATCAGCAAGCGGCTGCTCAAGGACAGCCAGCGGGCCGAGCTGGAGGCGACGGTGGCGCGGGAGAGCCGGCTGTTTATCGACTGTTTGCGTACCGAGGAAGCACGGACCGTGTTAAGGGGCCTGATCAAGGATTGAATGGGCTGAGGCTAGTATCCGGTCATCTCCAGATACCCGCGCCCACCCGCACTCCCCGTCAACCGCACCGGCCCTTCCCAATACGGAAACCGCGTATCCATCCATGCCTGCGGTTCCACTGCATCCACGTGTATATCTACCCCATGCGCTGGTACCTGCACCCGCCAGCGCGTTGGCACCTGCTTGTCATTTTTCTGAGTCACCAAAGCAAGCGCCTGCATCTGGATCTGCTCCCCATGAAGCGCCTCCACCTCTCCTTGCGGGCCTACCCAAGTGCCGGCGCGATACGCTTCACCCTGGGCCTCGCGCACCTGGAACAGCATCAGCTTGGCGCCACTGTCCAGATGCAGGGAAAACCAGTCCCATCCCGCCTGCCCGGCAGCCAGCGGCTGGCTGCTCCATTCCCGGTCCAGCCAGGCCTGACCAGTGACAGCAATGCACAGGCCATCACGCTCCACGTCCCCGTGCACGCGGTAAAAAGGCTGGCTGTAATAATAGGAAGCCTGCCCCTTGCCAGATTTTTCGCTGTAACCCTGGTCGCCGTGCAGCACCAAGGGCCGCTCACTGCGTAAGCGCAAGTCGTAGCGGAACGCTTCACCACTGGCGCTCATCCGCAGGCTTTCGATGCCATCGTTGCCCTGCAATACCCAGTCATTAATCCACGCCCGAAACGGCTGGGCGTGCACGCCGGCCTGGCCGATACCACCGCGCGCCAGGCTTTCGCCAGACTGATGCCCATCCGGGCCGGTCAAAGCCGCATGCCCCATCCACAGGTTCGGGCTGTTCCAGTCAGCGGTTTCTGGGCCGGGGCGCAGTGCCGAGCGGAACAGCGTCCACTGCGCGCCCCAGTCGCGCCCCTGGGCGTCCTTGAGGTTGGCGGTGACATACCACCACTCGATGCGAAATCCGTCGTGAGGGCCGTGGTCATCGCCACCACCCGAATGGCGATACGCGACTACCTGCGAAGGCGCAACGCGGTGTATGGCACCGGCTACGCCGGTGTTCGCGGGTGAACCCGCTCCCACAGGGAACGCGGTACGCCATCAATTATGGATCCATTATAAATCCGATAATCGCCCATAACATCGTTATTCATAGATTTTTGTGTTGACCAAGGAAGGCAGGCCTGGCTCTAATGGATCCATTAAATAAAAACAAAACCCGGAGAGCCTCCCCCATGTACCCCAAAAACACCTGGTACGTAGCCTGCACCCCCGACGAAATCGCCACCAAACCCTTGGGCCGACAGATCTGCGGCGAGAAGATCGTGTTCTACCGCGCCCAGGAAAACCGCGTGGCCGCCGTGGAGGACTTCTGCCCGCACCGTGGTGCGCCGTTGTCGCTGGGTTACGTTGAAGACGGCAACCTGGTGTGTGGTTACCACGGCCTGGTGATGGGCTGCGATGGCAAGACCGTGTCGATGCCGGGCCAGCGGGTACGGGGCTTTCCCTGCAACAAAACCTTCGCCGCCGTCGAGCGCTATGGCTTCATCTGGGTCTGGCCCGGCGACCAGGCGCTGGCCGACCCGGCGCTGATCCCGCACCTGGAATGGGCCGTCAATGAAGAGTGGGCCTATGGCGGTGGGCTGTTCCATATCGGTTGCGACTACCGCCTGATGATTGACAACCTGATGGACCTCACCCACGAAACCTACGTGCACGCCTCCAGCATCGGCCAGAAAGAAATCGACGAGGCACCGCCCGTCACCACCGTCACCGGCGACGAAGTGGTCACCGCCCGGCACATGGAAAACATCATGGCCCCGCCCTTCTGGCGCATGGCCCTGCGTGGCAACGGGCTGGCAGACGATGTGCCGGTGGACCGCTGGCAGATCTGCCGCTTCACCCCGCCCAGCCATGTGCTGATCGAAGTGGGCGTGGCGCATGCCGGCAAAGGGGGCTACCACGCGCAGGCGCAGCATAAGGCGTCGAGCATCGTGGTGGACTTCATCACGCCAGAGAGCGACACCTCGATCTGGTACTTCTGGGGCATGGCGCGCAATTTTGCGGCGCAGGACCAGGCGCTGACCGACAACATCCGGGAAGGCCAGGGCAAGATCTTCAGCGAAGACCTGGAGATGCTGGAGCGCCAGCAACAGAACCTGTTGGCCTACCCGGAACGCAACCTGCTGAAGCTGAACATCGATGCCGGTGGCGTGCAGTCGCGCAAGATCCTGGAGCGGCTGATTGCCAAAGAGCGCATGCCGCAACCACAACTGATTGCCACCAGCGCTACCCCTGCCTGAGGAGAAGCCAAGATGATCGATGCCATAGTGGTTTCCCGCAACGATGAAGCGCAGGGCATTTGCAGCTTCGAGCTGGCAGCAGCGGATGGCAGCCTGCTGCCCGCGTTCAGCGCGGGCTCACATATAGATGTGCACTTGCCCGATGGGCTGGTGCGCCAGTATTCCTTGTGCAACCACCCCGAAGAGCGCCACCGCTACCTGATCGGTGTGCTCAACGACCCGGCCTCGCGGGGTGGTTCACGCCGCCTGCACGAGCAGGTACAGGCCGGCGCACGCCTGCGCATCAGCGAACCCCGCAACCTGTTCCCGCTGGCGGAAGGGGCTCGGCGCAGTGTGCTGTTTGCCGGAGGTATCGGGATTACCCCTATCCTATGCATGGCCGAGCAGCTGGCGCAAAGCGGTGGGGATTTCGAACTGCACTACTGCGCCCGCTCGAGTGAGCGTGCCGCCTTTGTTGAACGCATTCGTAAAGCGCCTTTCGCCGACCGCCTGTTCGTGCATTTTGACGAGCAGCCGGAAACGGCACTGGACATCGCCCGGGTGCTGGATAACCCGCAGCCGGATGTACACCTGTATGTGTGTGGGCCAGGTGGTTTCATGCAGCATGTGCTGGACAGCGCCAGGGGCCTGGGCTGGCAGGAGGCTTGCCTGCATCGGGAATATTTTGCCGCAGCGCCGGTGGATGCCAGCAACGACGGCAGCTTCTCGGTACAGGTCGGCAGCACCGGCCGGGTGTTCGAGGTGCCTGCCGACCAGACGGTGGTGCAGGTACTGGAACAGCACGGTATCGAGGTTGCGGTGTCGTGCGAACAGGGCATTTGCGGCACCTGCCTGACGCGCGTGCTGCAAGGCACGCCAGACCATCGCGACATGTTCCTGACCGACGAAGAGCAGGCGCTGAACGACCAGTTCACGCCCTGCTGCTCGCGCTCGAAGACACCCCTGCTGGTGCTGGATATCTGAACCGGCCTACGACGAGGGCAGAATCACCTTCATGCCCTCTTCCACCGTTGCCCCGCCGAAGGTTTCGGCGTAGCGCAAGGTGGCGTTGGCGTGCTCGCGCATGATGGCTTCGGCGCGGGCGCCCTGGCGATTGACCAAGGCATCGAACGCCGCATGGTGTTGCATGTGCGCGAAGTTGAAGCGCCGGTATTCGCGGGGCAGGTCGTGGCGGTCCACGGCCAGCGCTGTGACGGAGGCAAACGGCAGGTGATCGTTGCGCGCCAGGGCATCGGCGATGGCCGGGTTGTGGCTGGCTTCGATGATAACCTGGTGAAAGCGCATGTTGAGGTCGTGGTAGGCCTGCAGGTCTTCCTCGGTGACGAAGCCCTTGTCGAACAACTGGTCGCCTTCGACCAGGCAACGTTGCAGCGCTTCGCGGGCCTGGGCTGACAGGCCACGTTCCGCAGCCTGGCGGGCAGCCAGGCCTTCCAGTACGCCGCGTACCTCGACGGCGCCGGCGATGTCATCGGCACTGACCGAACGCACCTGAAAACCCCGACCGCCAAAACGCACCAGCAGACCTTCCTGCTCAAGGGTGCGAAACGCCATGCGCACCGGCATGCGTGACACGCCGAACAGTTCGGCGGTGGGGACTTCCATCAAGCGCTCGCCAGCTGCAAGCTCGCCCGAGGCGATCATCTTGCGCAACGCGACCAGCACCATTTGACCAGGCTTGCTCATCTGGGCTACTTCCAGGGACATGAGCGGGCATCTTAGCGTATGGCGGGGAGGTGCTGTTGGTTTGTTCGGGCAATACGAGAGACGGTGCGGCGTGTCATTGGGGCTGCTGCGCAGCCCCAATGCCTTAAAGGCGGCGCGGTAAAAGCTTTATAGCGACAGCGGATAGCTGACAATCAGGCGGGTCTGATCGAAATCACTGTTGAAGCTACGCCGGTTGGTCGCGTTGTTCAGCCGGATGTTAAGGTTTTTCAACGCCCCGCTCTGGAAGGTGTAGTTCACTTCGGTATCGCGCTCCCACTCCTTGCCATTGCGGCCGGCCGCCGTGGTCGCGTTCTCACCATGCCCGTAACGCACCATGGCCAACAGCCCTGGCACCCCCAATGCGGCAAAGTTGTAGTCATAACGCACTTGCCACGAGCGCTCGTCGGCGTTGCTGAAGTTGCCGTTGAACATGTCGTTGCCCAAGGTACGGCCACTGCTGCCATACACCGACATCCACTGGCTGTCGCCACTGACCTTCTGCAACCCCAGGTACAGCGTGTGGCCACTGTGCGAGGCCGACAGCAAGGCGTAACCCGTACGGCTCTGGATGTCGCCGATGCGCGCCTGGCCGTCATCCCGGTCGATGAAATAGCCAAGATTGGCCCCCAACGTCCACTCCCCCACCCGTTGGTTGTGCAGCAGGTTGAAGTAGCTTTGCTGGAAGATGTCCTCCAGCTGCGAATGCCAGGCACCGATCAGTGTGCGCTGCTGGTTGAAGCGGTACTCGGCACCGGCGTAGTTGAAGCCGTCCGAGGTGACCCCGGGCGCGGCCCAGGCAGAAAGGTCTTGCATGTCGGACGAGTTGCGCAGGCTTACTTCACGGTACTGGCCGACCTGCAGACTCAAGCCTTCGATCTCTCGCGAATCAAGCATCGCCCCACGGAATGTCTGCGGCAGCAGGCGGCCATCGTCGTAGCGCAGCAGAGGGATGTCGGGCAGCAGCTCACCAACCTTCAGTTCGGTCGCGGAAATACGCAGCTTCGCCGCCAACCCTGCCCGGCCATAATCGTCGGTTGCACGCCCGTCATCGTGCACCGGCAGCAATTCGGAACCGCTGGTGCCACCGCCGCTGTCCAGCTTCACACCGAACATGGCGATACCGTCCAGGCCAACACCGATCACCCCCGGGGTGTAGCCAGAGCTGAACTTGAAGATGAAGCCCTGGGCCCATTCTTCGACCTTGCTCTTGGCCGCCCCCGGGTCGCGGAAATCGCGGTTGAAGTAATAGTTGCGCAGGGTCAGCCCGGCCTTGGCATCGTCAAGGAAGCCTCCCTCCTCGCCCCAGGCCGGCAAACCCAGGCCAAGCGCCAGCGATACCGCCAGGACCGAACGGGCCAGCGTGCAAGTTGTGTGCATCATTATTATTGTTCTCCGCTTTACTTGGGCGCAGCCGCCAGCCCCAGACCAACAGACACCTGGGGCGATAAGCTGCATTCAGGTGCCCGGCCAGGCCGGGCGGCACTTAGTGGCTCAATGCATCGGTAGGTAGAGCAGGTGCCGGCTTGGCCACCGGTCGCAGCAACAGCAAGCACCCTGCCGCCAGCACGAACACGCTGGCGAACACCCCGTACAGGTGCAGCGGTTGCCAGCCACCATCGAGCAACACACCGGCCACGGTGGGCGACAGGATCGCCCCCATGCGCCCGATGCCGATGCCCCAACCCACGCCTGTCGCACGTACCGAAGCGTCATAGACCACCGGCGACAACGCATACAGCCCGGCCACGCAGCCATTGGAAAACAGCCCGATCAGCAGCCCCAGCGCCAGCGCCGCACTGACCGACTCGCCATTGGCCACGAACAACACCAGCAGCGCTGCGGTGATAAGCATGAACAACGCCAGCACCCGCGTGAGCGGCCAACGCGAAGCCAGGCCGCCGATCAGCGCCGCACCGAGGATGCCGCCGACGCTCAGCAGCACCCCGCCGGTAATGCCCTGCTGTGCCGACAGGCCAGCGGCGACCAGCAGTTTCGGCGTCCAGCTCATGACGAAGTAGAAGCCGAACATGACCAGGAAAAACAGCAGCCAGATCACCAGCGTGGTGCGGCGCATGGCAGGCGCCAGCAGTTGCCGGAAGCCGCTGGCGGCGCCCTGTTCCCTTGCAGTGGGTGTTGGCAGTTGTGCCAGCGCCGGCTGGCCGAGGCGAACGGCCAGGCGATTGACCCGTGCCAGCGCATTGGCCGGGCGACGTGCCAGCAGAAAGTCCAGCGACTCCGGCAACCACAGCAGCACCAGCGGGATCACCAGCACGGTGACAATGCCGCCAAACAGGAACACCGAGCGCCAGCCCCATTGCCCCAGCAGCCACACCGCCAGCAAGCCGCCCAACGTCGCGCCCAGGGCGTAGCCGGTGGACTGCAGGCTCACCGCCAGCCCGCGCCAGCGTTTGCTGGCGTACTCACTGGCAATCACGTTGCTGCTGGCCAGGATGCCGCCGATGCCCAGCCCGGTCAGGCCACGCAGCAACGCCAGTTGCAACGGGGTTTGGCTCATCGCCGAAAGCAGCATGCCGACACCAGACAGCGCCAAACACAGCAGGATCAGCGGGCGGCGACCAAAGCGGTCGGCCCACGGCGCAATGAACAACGAGCCGGCCGCCATGCCGAACAGGCCGGCGCTGAGCAGCAGCCCTACCTGTGCCCCGTTCAGGCCCCACTCGGCAGACACCGAGGCAGCCGTGAAGGCCATCACCAGTACGTCGAAGCCATCGATCATGTTGAGGATGATGCAAATACCAATGGCCAGGCACTGGAAGCGGCCCATCGGGTCATTGTCCAGGCGTTGCTTGAGATCGGCATTCATAAGGTCACCTGCCGGTTCACAGGTGGGAGAACAGATACGCACACGCAGGCAAAGCGCAAGGAACCCTGACGGTTCCGTAGCCCTGGAAAACCACTCATGACTGGACCCTTTTTGTAATTGTTGTCGCATACGGCTGGAGGGCTCCGGCCGTTGTCAGGCGCTAATCAACCAGATAGTGGATCCACAAACAATCACTTCGAAGGTGGAGGCTCGGGGTGAAACGCGGTTAACAAAGAAATAAAACGACTAAAATAAATTTTTATTACGTATTTTCAACAGCTTATACATTTATCCTATAAATGATTTCTTGTTCGTTTATCGCACAAATTTTATCTATGGATCCACAAATACACCAGAATCGCCCCCAATCCCCTTCACCCAGGGTTAGCCATGAACAAATCTTCATGATGTGCGCCAGCGCCCTGATCACGGGGCACACAGCCCCTACGCGCTTTCTGATGGGCTCCACTCACCTTGAGGCTGCGGGGCGTGTTGCGTAGCATCCCCCGCCCGTTCGCGCGCCCGCACGGCCAACGCGATACCCGTAGAAAGAAGAGCCCCGATGCCACAGCCCATCCCCCTCAAGGACCACGAAAAGGAAAAGCACCTGGTCAACCGCCGGCTTCTGGCCTGCGCCGCCCTGGTGTTCAGCCTGTGTGCCGTTCTGGTGGGACGGCTGTACGTATTGCAGGTGCTGCAGCACGACCAGCAGACAGCCGTGTCGGAAAACAACCGCGTGCACGTACTGCCCATCGCCCCCGAACGCGGGCTGATTTACGACCGCAACGGCGTGGTATTGGCAGACAACAAACCCAGCTTCGACCTGACCATGACCCGCGAGCGGGCCGGTGGCGACTCGGCCAAGGTGCTCGATGCCCTGACCCAGGTACTGGGCCTGACCGACGACGACCGCAAGCAGTTCGACAAGGACCTGCGCCGGGGCCGCAAACCGTTCGAGCCCGTCACCTTGATGGTGGGCCTGAGCGAAGAGCAGATCGCCCTGGTGGCCGTGAACCAGTTCCGCCTGCCAGGCCTGGAGGTTGAGCCGCAGTTCATCCGCGAGTACCCGCTGGCCGAACATTTCGCCCATTCGGTAGGCTATGTGGGGCGTATCAACGAGAAAGAGGCCAAGGTCCTCGACAGTACCGAGTACCGAGGCACCCAATCGATCGGCAAGACCGGCATCGAACACTTCTACGAAAGCCAGCTGCACGGCCACGTGGGCTACGAAGAGGTCGAGACCAACGCCCAGGGCCGGGTGATGCGCGTGCTCAACCACAAGGACCCGACCCCAGGCCAGGACATCGTCCTGACCCTGGACGCCCACCTGCAGATAGCCGCAGAAAAAGCGCTGGGCGACCGCCGCGGCTCGGTGGTGGTGCTGGACCCGGCCAATGGCGATGTACTGGCAATGGTCAGCAACCCCAGCTTCGACCCCAACCTGTTCGTCAAAGGCATCAGCTTCAAGCAGTACGCCGAACTGCGCGATTCCATCGACCGCCCGCTGTTCAACCGCGTGCTGCGCGGCCTGTATGCCCCAGGCTCGACGGTGAAGCCGGAGGTAGCCATCGCAGGCCTCGACAGCGGCGTGATCACCCCGGGTAGCCGTGTATTCGACCCGGGCTACTACGAGCTGCCCAACTACGACCACAAGTACCGCAACTGGAACCGCAGCGGCGACGGCTGGGTGGACATGTACACCGCCATCATGCGCTCCAACGACACTTACTTCTACGACCTGGCGCACAAGCTGGGCATCGACCGCCTGCACGACTACATGGCCGAATTCGGGCTGGGCCAGAAGGTGTCACTGGACATGTTCGAGGAAGCCTCCGGGCTGATGCCGTCGGCCGAGTGGAAGCGCGCCACGCGCCGCCAGGCATGGTTCCCGGGCGAAACGCTGATCCTGGGCATTGGCCAGGGCTACATGCAGGTCACCCCGCTGCAACTGGCCCAGGCCACCAGCCTGCTGGCGAGCAAAGGGGTGTGGCACCGCCCCCACCTGGCGATGACCGTGGGCGGCGATGCGCCAGTCGACCCTAACCCGATGCCCAACATCGTGCTGCACGACAAACATGCCTGGGACCAGGTCAGCCAGGGCATGCAGATGGTCATGCACGACCCGCGTGGCATCGCCCGTGCGGCGGCAGCGGGGGCACAGTACCGGATTGCCGGCAAGAGTGGTACCGCGCAGGTGGTGGCGATCAAGCAAGGTGAGCGCTACAACCGCAACAAGACCCTGGAGCGGCACCGTGACAACGCCTTGTTTGTCGGCTTTGCACCGGCCGACCACCCGAGTGTGGTGGTGGCGGTGATGATCGAGAACGGTGAGGCTGGGGGCCGGGTGGCAGGGCCGGTGGTGCGGGAGGTGATGGATGCTTATCTGCTGGATGAGCAGGGGCATCTGAAACCTGAGTTTGCGGCAGGAGTGACGGCTCACAGCGCGCCACACATTTAAGCATTTTGGTGTGCCTCGCCAGGGCGAAAATCAGGCATGGGCTTACCGGCCTCTTCGCGGGCAAGCCCGCGAAGAGGCCAGCGATACAAACGCTCACCCCCAGGACAGACGCTCTTGTCATTGTGAGTGAATCATTCGCCCAGGTAGGCCTTCTTCACCTGGTCGTCATGCAGCAAGGTCTTGGCGCAGCCTTCCAGGCTGATGCGCCCACCATCAATCACGTAAGCGCGCTGGCAGGTCTGCAATGCCAGCCGGGCGTTCTGCTCCACCAGCAGCAACGTCACCCCACCCTTGACCACCTCGACGATGGTTTCGAAAATCTTCTGCACGATGATCGGCGCCAACCCCATGGACGGCTCGTCCAGCAACAGCAGCTTGGGCCGCCCCATCAATGCCCGGGAAATCGCCAACATCTGCTGCTCGCCACCCGACATGGTGCCGGCCAGCTGGAAGGCGCGTTCCTTCAGGCGCGGGAAGATACCGTACATGCGCTCGATGTCGGCAGCGATGGCGTCCTTGCCGTCGCGCCGGCTGAAGGCGCCCATTTCGAGGTTTTCGTGCACCGTCAGCTTGGGAAAGATCCCTCGCCCCTCCGGCACCAGCGCCAGCCCTTCGCGGATCAGGTCGTGGCCCTTGATCGCCGCGTGCGCCTTGCCATCGAAGGTGATGCTGCCGGCACTCGGTTTCAGTAGCCCGGCCAGGGTTTTCAAGGTGGTGGTCTTGCCCGCGCCGTTGGCGCCGATCAGCGCCACCATCTCACCCTCGCCCACCCTCAGGTCGATGCCCTTGATGGCCTGGATGGCGCCATAACTGACCTTCAGGTCGCTCACCTGCAGAATGTTCTTCATGCCACTGCCTCTGCACCCAGATAAGCCTCGATCACACGTGGATCCTTGCGCACGTCGGCCGGCAAGCCGTCGGCGATCTTGCGACCGAATTCAAGTACGGTGATGTGGTCGCACAGGCCCATCACCAGTTTCACGTCGTGCTCGATCAACAACACGGTTTTGCCATCCGCCTGCATCTTGCACATCAGTTGGCGCAGGCCTTCGGTTTCCGAGGCGTTCATGCCTGCAGCCGGCTCGTCGAGCGCAATCAGCTTGGGTTCGGTGGCCAGTGCCCGGGCGATTTCCAGGCGACGCTGGTCACCGTAGGACAGGCTCTTGGCCAACTCGCCGGCCAGGTGGCCGATGCCCACGTAATTCAGCCAGTAACGGGCGGCCTGGCGGATTTCGCGCTCTTCACGCACGCAGGCCGGGGTACGCAGGATGGCGCCGAGCACACCGCTGCGGGTGCGCACATGGCGGCCAATCATCACGTTTTCCAGAGCGGTCATGTTGTGGAACAGGCGAATGTTCTGGAAGGTGCGGGAAATACCCGCCTCCACCACCTTGTGCGGCTTGCTGATGCGCAGCGGCTTGCCGTCGAACATCACACGACCCTGTTCGGCCCGGTACAGGCCGGTAAGCACGTTGAACAGGGTGGTCTTGCCAGCACCGTTAGGGCCCAAAAGCCCGCGAATCTCGCCACGGCGAATATTCAGGTCGATGCCGTGCAGGGCCTGCAGGCCACCGAAGAATTTACTGACCTGATGCAGTTCGAGAAGGATATCGCTCATGCCTTGTCAGCCTCTTTGATCGGGAGTTCGAAGGGTGCCTGTTGAGGTACTGCAACGACCGGCGGGGGCTCTGTTTGCGCTTCACCCTCGTGCAGCTCGGCACGGCGGCGGTCGGATGGCCACAGCCCTTCGGGCCGGAAACGCATGACCAGGATCAGCGCCAGGCCGAACACCAGCATGCGCAGGGTCGAGGCATCCAGCACGTTGCGCAGGATGTCGCGGCTGATGAAGGTAACGTTGTCCATCACCCATGGCTGGATCCAGTTGACCAGGTCGCGGAACAGCTCGGGCATCACTGACAGGATCAGCGCCCCCAGCACCACGCCACGGATCGAGCCCATGCCGCCGAGCACTACCATGGCCAGCACCATGATCGACTCCATCAGGGTGAACGATTCGGGGCTGACAAAGCCCTGGTAGCTGGAGAACAGCACGCCAGACACCCCGCCAAAGGTCGCGCCCATGGCGAACGCCAGCAACTTGAGGTTGCGCTTGTTCAGGCCCATGGCCTCGGCGGCCACTTCGTCTTCACGCAGGGCCATCCAGGCACGGCCGATGCGCGACACCTCCAGGCGCTTGGACAGCACGATGCAGAGGATGACGATGAACAGGAAGAACAGGTAGTAGCTGATCACCGGCGAAACCTGCAGGCCGAGCAAGCTCCAGCTTTGCTGCAACGACAGCACCGGTGCCGCACCTACATCCGGCGCATGGGCCCATGGCCCGAAATCGACGTGCAGCGGGGCAATGTTGCTGATGCCCTGGGGGCCGTTGGTGAGGTTCACCGGCTGGTCCAGGTTGTTCATGAAAATGCGGATGATCTCGCCGAAACCCAGGGTGACGATAGCCAGGTAATCGCCGCGCAACTTGAGCACCGGCGCCCCGATCAGCACACCGCAAATGGCTGCGGCCACGGCTGCCAGCGGGATGATCACCCACACCGGCCAGTCCAGCACAGCCTCGATCAGGCCGGCCATTTGCAAGTGCGGCGAGGCCAGCAGTGCGTACAGGTAGGCACCAATGGCGTAGAAGCCGATGTAGCCCATGTCGAGCAGCCCGGCGTAACCGATGACGATGTTCAGGCCCAACGCCAGCAGCACGTAGAGCATGGCAAAGCCAAGGATGCGCACCCAGGTGGGGCCGAGCATGGGGATGGCCTCGATCAGGAACGGCAAGGCAATGAAGCCGAGGATCAACAGCAGGTACTGGGTCTTGAGGTTTTTCATGACCGCCTCCTCACGCCCGGTCGGCCTGGCGTTCGCCAAGCAGGCCGTTTGGCCGGAACAGCAACACCAGAATCAGTACCGCGAAGGCGAAGATGTCTTGGTAGTTGGCGCCCAGGAAACCGCCGGTGATCTGGCCGGTGTAGCCCGCTGCCAGCGACTCGATCAGCCCCAGCAACAGGCCGCCGGCCATGGCGCCGAACAGGTTGCCGATACCGCCCAGCACCGCCGCCGAGAACGCCTTCAGGCCCAGCAGCAAGCCCATGTAGGCATCGGCCTGGCCATAGTTGATCGCACGCATTACCCCGGCGATGGCACCCAGGCTGGCGCCGATCAGGAAGGTGGCGCTGATCACGCGGTTGATGTTGATGCCCATCAACCCGGCCACTTCCTGGTTTTGCGCGGTGGCGCGCATGGCCTTGCCCAGGCGGGTTTTGTCCACCAGCAGCCACAGGCCAAGCATGATCACCACGGCTATCAGCATGATCGACAGCTGCACGTTGGTGATGGTGGCGCCGAACACGTCGACCGGCTGCGTCTCGACCACTTCAGGGAAGGTCTTGTAGCCGCGCCCCCAGATCATCATCGCCAGATTCTGCAGGGCGATGGAGATGCCAATGGCGAGAATCAGCGGGGTTAACCGCGGGGCTTTGCGCAAGGGCCGATAAGCGTACTTTTCCATTCCCTGGGCCAGCAGCATGCACACCACCGCGGCGGCCATGATCGCCAGAAGCAAGGTAATGAGCCCGGGGGCAAAGCCTGCGCCAGCGAGCATTGTCAGTACCGAAATGGTCACCATGGCGCCAACCATCACCACCTCGCCGTGGGCGAAGTTGATCAGGCCGATGATGCCGTAGACCATGGTGTAGCCCAGGGCTACCAGGGCATAGATGCTGCCCAGCACTAGGCCGTTGAGGACCTGTTGCAACAAGATATCGAAATTACCGTCCACGCGCTGAATCCTCGAAACTGCGTTGTCGTCGGCGCGCGGCGGCTCAGCGCCACACGCCAACAGGCCTGGCAGGTGGGAAAAGTCTTCTTGTTATGTCGCAGGCCGGCGCCTGCTTGTTATGAGGTGCTGCTTAGTCGCGCTCGACCGACAGGGTTTTCCAGCCGCCGTCAGCGAACTGGAACACGGTGGCCGCCGGATTCTTCAGGTTGCCCTGGTCGTCGAAGGCGATGGTGCCGGTGACGCCTTCGTAGCTCTGGCTCTTGAGCACAGGCAGGTACACTTTGGGGTCGTCGGAACCGGCCTTGACCATGGCGTTGATTGCCGCCCAGGTGGCGTCATAGGCGGCGGGCGACGACTGCACCACGCCCACGCCGAACTTGTCCTTGAGCTTCTGCTCGAAAGCCGCGCCCTTGGGCATGTCCTGCAACGGCGTGCCGTAGTTCCAGGCGTAGGTGCCTTCGGCGGCGCTGCCGGCCATCTGCCTGAACGAATCGTTGGGCAGGTTGCCGATGTTCATGAAGCGCGCCTTCAGGCCCAGGTTCTTCATCTGCTTGGCCATCGGGGCGGCCTGGTAGTCGAGGGCGGCAAAGAACACTGCATCGGCCTTTTGCGCCTTGGCCGTGGTGAGGATAGCATTGAAGTCGGTCGACTTGTCATTGGTGTACTCGCGCACCACCACGTTGCCACCCGCCGCCTTGACCGCCTTGGTCACCTCATCGGCCAGGCCTTGGCCATACGCAGTGCGGTCATCGAAGATGGCAATGCGCTGGGCCTTGAGCTGGCTGACCAGGTAATTGCCGGCATAACGGCCGAGGGTGGCGTCGTCATTGACGGTGCGAAACACCGAGGGGATACCCTGGCGGGTCAAGGTGGGGTTGGTGGCCGAAGGCGAGATTTGCGGAATGCCGGCGGCGGCGTAGATTTTCGAAGCGGGAATACTGGTGCCAGAGTTGTAGTGACCAATCACCACCGCCACTTTCGAGTCCACCAGCCGCTGCGCCACCGCAGTGCCTGTGCGCGGGTCGGCGACATCGTCTTCGGAAACCAGCTTGAACCGGGCCACCTTGTCACCGATTTTCAGCTGCTGCTGGTTGGCCTCTTCCACCGCGATCTGGATGCCATGCTCGACGTCCTGTCCCTGGTGCGCCGAAGGCCCGGTCAGGGGGCCGGCGAAGCCGATCCTGACGATTTCACTGTCTGCTGCGTGTGCCGTCCCCATGGCCATCAGCAATGTTACCGCGGTCGCGAGGGCTGTACGCCCTCCTTTGTTGTTATTCATGCTCAGCTCCCAGTAGTGGTTGGACGAACCTCGACATCGCTTACCGCATGCGAATTGGCCGGAACGCCATCGCACTTGTAAGATAACAGTCAGCAGGCAACTGTCAATGGGTGTATGCTACGGGAGAAGGTAAAATAATCTTTCCGGCGACAAGCGATGCACGCAATCAAAAAGCAGGGCGTGAGCCTGACTAGTAAGATGTTTGATAACATATGCCGACAACATCACCGCTGGTTGGCTACGGATCCCGCCGCAAGGGGCATCAGGGCTGCGCGCAACCTGTCGGAGAATCAACCGTGATGAGCCAATCAGTTTCAGGAGCAACCCTTCTATGAATGCGTCGTTAGGCACGCGCCGCGCCAACCTGGCGGAAACCGTGATCCAGGAGCTTTCCAGCCGGATCGACAACGGCACCTACGGCCCGGGCGACAAACTGCCGTCCGAACAGGAGCTGTGCAAAGAGTTCAACGTCAGCCGCCCGGTCATCCGCGAGGCGGTGGCCTCGCTGCGCCTTGGCGGGCGCCTGATCGCTCGCCAGGGTGTGGGCGTATTCGTGGTCGAGCAGGATGTAAAGCGCATCGGCTTCGCCATCGACAGCGTTGTCGATGATGTACGCGCTGCAGCGCAGATCCTTGAACTGCGTCTGGGCATCGAGACCGAATCGGTCGCCCGCGCCGCCGAGCGCCGCAGCCCTGCGAGCATGGCGGCGATCACCGAGGCGTTCGACCGCTTCAACTCGCTGGACGGCGCCACGCAAGAGGAAGAAGCCAAGGCCGACTTCGAGTTCCACCTGGCGATTGCCCGCGCCACTAGCAACCCGCACTTCACCCAACTGCTGGAGGCGCTGGGGCCGGACATCATCCTCGACCTGAACCTCAAGCATGGGCAGGTCACCGGCAAGAACCGCCAGGCGCATATCAAGAAAATCGCCCGTGAACACGGGGCAATCCTGTCGGCAATCAGCATGGGCGACGTAGCCAGTGCGCGCACGGCGCTGCGCAAACACCTGGAAGAGAGCCTGTCGCGGTATCAGCGCTTGCTCGACAGCAAGGCCTGATCGCTGCCCTGCGCTGGCCTCTTCGCGGGTGAACCCGCGAAGCAGGCGACGCAGTTCATGAACAACGCATCAGGCGCGCAGCTGGTACCAGGTGGTCTTGAGCTGCGAATATTTGTCGAACGAATGCAGCGACAAGTCGCGGCCAAACCCCGACTGCTTGCCCCCGCCGAACGGCACCGTCACATCCAGCGCATCTACCGTGTTCACCGACACCGTGCCGGCCTTCAACGCCCGCGCCACCCGGTGCACCTGATTGAAATCATCGCTCCACACCGAGGCAGCCAGGCCATACAGGCTGTCGTTGGCCAGGCGCACCGCCTCTTCTTCCGTGTCGAAGGCGCTGACCGCCAGCACCGGCCCGAACACTTCCTCCCGCGCCAGGCGCATGCGCCCCTCGACACCGGCAAAAATGGTCGGCTCGATGTAGTTGTCCGAGCCTTCGACAGTCAAACGCCGACCGCCACACACCAACCTGGCGCCCTCTTGCCCGGCGCGGGTAATGGCGGCCTCGATGCGGCCGGTCTGCTCGGCATCGACAATGGCACCGGCGCGGCTTGCCGGGTTCAGCGGGTTACCCGGCATCCACTGGCGTGCCTTGGCCTGCAGGCGCTCGACGAATTCGTCATGGATCGAGCGCTGCACATACAGCCGCGAGTTGGCGGAGCATACCTCGCCCTGGTTGAAGAAAATGCCGAAGGCGGCCTTTTCCGCCGCCAGGTCCAGGTCTTGGCAGTTATCGAACACCAGGTTGGGGCTTTTGCCACCGCATTCCAGCCACACTTGCTTGAGGTTGGACTGCGCCGAGTACTGCATGAAGTACTTGCCAACCTGGGTAGAGCCGGTGAATACCAGGCAGTCTACGTCGGGGTGCAGGCCCAGCGCCTGCCCCGCCTGCTCACCCAGGCCCGGTATCACGTTCAACACACCTTCCGGCAAGCCCGCTTCCAGGGCCAGCTGGGCCAGACGCAGGGCCGAGAACGGGGATTGCTCGGCGGGTTTGAGTACCACGCTGTTGCCGGCCGCAAGCGCCGGGGCCAGCTTCCAGGCGGCCATGTCGAGCGGGAAGTTCCAGGGCACCACGGCGGCGACCACACCGAGCGCTTCCCGGGTAATGGTGGCAAGCGCGTTGGGTGCAGTGGGTGCCACTTGGTCGTAGAGTTTGTCCAGCGCCTCGCCGTACCAGGCGAACACCTGGGCCGAGCCCGGCACATCGATGGTGTAGGCATCCATGACGGGCTTGCCCATGTTCAGCGAGTCCAGCAAGGCCAGTTCTTCGCGATGGGCCATGATCAGCTCGGCCAGGCGCAGCAGCACCTTCTTGCGCTCGCCGGGGGCCATGCGTGGCCACGGGCCTTGCTCGAAGGCCCGGCGGGCGCTGGCCACTGCAAGGTCGACTTCAGCCTGGCCGCAGGCAGTGACCTGGGCCAGTACGGCGTTGGTGGCGGGGTTGATGGCGGCGAAGGTGGCGCCATCCTGGGCGTGGACGGCTTTGCCGCTGATAAGTGCCTGCGACGGGAGGTACAGGTCCGAGGCGCGTTGTTGCCAGAATTCGAGGGTGTACATTTGTACTCCTTAAACCTTTGGAGCAGTCTTTTGGTGAAGGGCTGCGCGTCTCCTGTAGGAGCGGGTTTACCCGCGAACACCGGCGAAGCCGGTGCCATGCACTGCGGCGGCTGATTCGCGGGCTCGGCCGCTCCCACAGAGAAATGTGTCGGGCTTGCGAGCGGGTTAGAGTTTGCCGACCAACCGGGCCGTGCGGTCCACGGCAATCCGCGTCTTCTCCACCAGCTCATCCAGCTCGCTGTGGTTGGCGATCAAGGCAGGGGCCATGATCATCCGGCCCAGGGTCGAGCGAATGATCACCCCTTCCTCGAAACCGAACGTACGGCACTGCCAGGCCAGGTCGTTCTCGTTGGCAAAACGCTTGCGCGTTGGCTTGTGCTCGGCAAACTGCAACGCCGCCACCAGTCCGGCACCCTGCACCTGGCCGATCAACGGGTGGTCAGCGAACACCTCGCGCAGGATGCGTTGCAGGTAGGGCCCGGTGTCGTCCTTCACCTGGTGCACGATGCCTTCGTCGCGCAGCGCCTTCAGGTTGGCAATGGCCACCGCCGCCGCCACCGGGTGGCCGGAATAGGTCAGGCCATGGGCAAACACCCCACCGCGCTCTACCAACGCCTCGGCAATGCGCTTGCTCAGCACCAGGCCGCCCATGGGCACGTAGCCACTGGTCAGGCCCTTGGCGATCGACAGGGTGTCGGGCTCGAAGCCGAAGTATTCGTGGGCAAACCACTCGCCGGTGCGGCCAAAGCCGCCAATCACCTCATCGGCGCACAGCAGCACGTCGTACTGGCGGCAAATGCGCTGAATTTCCGGCCAGTAGCTTTCCGGCGGGAAGATCATGCCGCCCGCGCCCTGGAACGGCTCGGCAATAAAGCCGGCAACGTTCTCGGCGCCAAGCTCAAGGATTTTTTCCTCCAGCTGCAAGGCGCAACGGCGGCCAAACTCGGCCGGGGTCAGCTCGCCACCCTCTGCGTACCAGTACGGCTCATCGATGTGCGCAACGTCCGGAATCAACCCGCCCATTTCGTGCATGAACTTCATGCCGCCCAGTGCAGTGGCCGCCAGGGTCGAACCGTGGTAACCGTTCCAGCGGCCGATCATGATTTTCTTGCTTGGCTGACCCACCACCTGCCAGTAGCGGCGCACGGTGCGGATCAGCACCTCGTTGGCCTCGGAGCCCGAGTTGGTGTAGATCGCGTGGCTGTAGTGCCCCGGCAGCAGGCTGAACAGCAACTCGGACAGCTCGATCACCGCCGGGTGGGTGGTGTGGAAGAACATGTTGTAGTACGCCAGCTGGTCCATCTGCGTGGCAGCGGCGGCCGTCAGGTCACGGCGGCCATAACCGAGCTGGGTGCACCACAGGCCAGACATGCCATCCAGGTAGCGCTTGCCCTCGCTGTCCCACAGGTGCATGCGTTCGCCCCCCACGATCACCCGCGGCCCTTCGGCGTTCAGCGCCTTCTGATCGAGGAAGGCATGGATATGGTGTGCGGCGTCGGCTGCCTGGTAGTCACGGGTCTGGCGTTGCGGGGCGAAAGGCGCGTTCATTGTTGGTTTTCCTTTGCGGTGGGGTTGCAGGGCAGCCGTCGCTCAGCGCAGCTTGCCCATGTAGCTTTCAAGCGGGTCCTTGCCCAGCACACCCTGGGCATTGGCCAGCGCGTCGATGAACAGGGAAAACAGCTCGGACTGGGTACCGATGTCGAGCTTGGCGTAGACGTTCTTGCGGTGCGATTTGATGGTGTCTTCCGAAACACCCAGGCGCTCGGCCAGCGACTTGGTCGAGTGGCCACGCAGGATCAGCTGGGCAATACGGCATTCACGCTCGGTCAGCAACGAGCTGCCGAAGTTGTTCAGCGCAGCGTGGATGCGCTGTTCGAGGATGTTCTCGAAACGCCCGGCGCGGCTGTCCAGCCCGGCGAAGTGCTTGCCGAGTACCGCCAGCACCCAGGGCGTGACGCGCCCGAACAGCTCGCGGGTCTGTGTATCGAGCTTGTCGGTAAACGCCAGCGACACCGCCAGGCTTTGCCCGGGCGCCACCTGCAGGATGTAGTTGAGCTCATCTTCCAGGTGCGAGTGGCGGTAGAACGACTGGTAGTACTCGCTGACCTCGAAGTGGTCGGGGGCCACTTCGAACAGGCCATAGCAACCGGACGCGACCTGCTCCACGCAAGCACCGTAAAACGGGTCGAGCAGGTAGAAGCCCGACAGGTAGCGGCTGACATTGCCCTCGGGCTGCCAGGGCGCCTTGTCGTCCTGCTCGAACAGCGCGCAAGGCATGCCGTCGTGCGGGTAGAGGTACACCGTGGTCGCCTGGATCGACCGGATCACGCCAAGTGCAGCAAACAGGTTGTCGGCGAAGCCCGGGCGGCCGATGGCCTCGGTGACCTTGGCCAGGTGCTCGAACCACTGTTCTGAAAGCAATTGATTAGTCACTGTGGGCCTGCCGTTTCTATTCAGTGGCACCGCCGCCAGTGCGGTGCGTTGTTGACCAGATACTCCCACGCCGCTGCAGGTACCGAAATCACCCGTTGGGGTGAGTCGGCCAAGGGGCGCCCCCTCACCCCAAAGGGTGATTCCGGGCACCCACAGGGTGTGGGAGCATCAAACCGCCCCAGCGCTGCGAGCCTTGCGCTCGACCTCCTTGCACACCCCCCACCGGTAGCGAGCCTGCTCGCGTACTGCGGTGCCCTGCATCCCTTTCCAGGAGTTAGCAATGCATACAACAACAAGTACAGCCCATTCGCCTGCTTCGCATGCACCGTCACACCCCGGCTTCAGCACCGGCCGCTTCCGTAAGTCCATGGGCATGACCGCCCTGGTGCTGTTCGGCCTGGCCTACATGGTGCCCCTGGCCGTCTTCACCACCTACGGGCTGGTCACCCAGATGACCAAAGGGCACCTGCCCACCGCCTACCTGCTCACCCTCGCCGCCATGCTGCTCACCGCCTACAGCTACGGCCGCATGGTCCAGGCCCACCCCTACTCCGGCTCGGTCTACACCTACACGCGCAAAGCCTTCGGCAGCCACATCGGCTTCATCACCGGCTGGACGCTGCTGCTCGACTACATCTTCCTGCCGCTGCTCAGCTACCTGCTGATCGGCATCTACATGTCGGAATACTTTCCGGCGATCCACGCCTGGGTGTGGGTGGCGGGCTCCATTGCCCTGGTCACGTTCCTCAACCTGATCGGCATCGAGTCGATCACCCGCGTCAACTGGATCCTGGTGGTAGCGCAGTTGGTGTTCATCATCGTCTTCGTCGCCCTGTCCGTGCTCAAGCTCAACGGACAGGCGGAGCCGGTGTCGCTGCTGGCCCCCTTCCATCACGAAGGCTTCAACGTGCCGTTGATCATGACGGGCGCCGCCGTGCTGTGCCTGTCGTTTCTCGGCTTTGACGCGGTGTCGACCATGGCTGAGGAAACCAACAACCCGACCTACCGCATTCCCGTGGCGATCCTGGCCGTGTCGCTGATCGGCGGCTTGCTGTTCCTGGTAGTGTCGTACTGCGCACAAATGGTGTTCCCCGACTGGGGCAGCTTTGCCGACCCGGACTCGGCCTCGGTGGATGTCATGCGCCGTGTGGGCGGCGAATGGCTGGTAACTGCGTTCACCGCCACCTACGTGGCCGGCTGCTTCGCCTCGGCCATGGTGTCCCAAGCCAGCGTCTCACGCGTGCTGTTCGCCATGGGCCGCGACGGCGCATTGCCGCGTGCGTTCGGCCAGCTGGTGACGAAAAAGCGCGTACCGGCGACTGCCATTCTGGTGGTCAGCCTGCTGTCCCTCATCGCCCTGGTCATCACCCTCGACACCGTGGCCAACATGATCAGCTTTGGCGCCCTGTTCGCCTTTTCGGCGGTAAACCTGGCGGTGGTCAAGCACTACCTGGTCGATCAGAAGCTACGCGGTGGCCGCAACTACCTGCTGTATGGCGCCATTCCCGGCCTGGGTTTCCTTAGCACCCTGTGGCTGTGGAGCAGCCTGACCAGCCTGTCGTTCACCATCGGCCTGTGCTGGATGGGCATGGGGTTGGTGGTGCTGATGGGGCTGACCAAGGCGTTCCGGGTGAAGCTGCCGGAGTTGCAGATGGCCGAGTGACGCTGAGCACCGGGTGATAACCGTTCGTTATCACCCGATCCGCATTAATCATTATTCAGCCTCCCGTTAGCCGCCTACAGTCCCAGCGCAACGACTGTCATTGCCAACGGGAACCGAAATGTCCATCGAACATCGCCTGAACCACATCGCCGGCCAACTCAGCGGCAACGGGGACGTGCTGCTGAACAGCTTCGACGCCCACAGCGGCGAGCCGCTGCCGTACGCCTTCCACCAGGCAACCGGCGACGAAATCGAGGCTGCCGTGCAGGCTGCCGAGGTTGCCTACCCGGCCTACCGCAGTACCCGCCCGGCACAGCGCGCCGCCTTCCTCGACGCCATCGCCAACGAACTGGACGCCCTGGGCGACGACTTCATCCAGCATGTCACCCGCGAAACCGCACTGCCCGAAGCCCGCATCCGTGGCGAACGCAGCCGTACTAGCAACCAGTTGCGCCTGTTTGCCGAGGTGGTACGCCGTGGCGACTTCTACGCCGCCCGAATCGACCGCGCCCTGCCCCAGCGTACCCCGCTGCCACGCCCGGACCTGCGCCAGTACCGCATCGGCGTGGGCCCGGTGGCCGTGTTCGGCGCCAGCAACTTCCCACTGGCCTTCTCCACCGCAGGGGGTGACACCGCCTCGGCGCTGGCAGCGGGCTGCCCCGTGGTGTTCAAGGCGCACAGCGGGCACATGCTCACGGCCGCTTATGTCGCCGCAGCCATCGACCGCGCCGTGGCCAGCAGCGGCATGCCGGCAGGGGTGTTCAACATGATCTACGGTGCCGGCGTGGGCGAAGCGCTGGTCAAGCACCCGGCCATTCAGGCAGTGGGGTTCACCGGCTCGCTGCGGGGTGGCCGCGCCCTGTGCGACATGGCTGCCGCGCGCCCGCAGCCAATCCCGGTGTTCGCCGAAATGAGCAGCATCAACCCGGTCATCGTGCTGCCCCAGGCGCTGCTGGCCCGTGGCGAGCAAGTGGCTGCAGAGCTGGCCGCCTCGGTGGTGCTGGGTTGCGGGCAGTTCTGCACCAACCCGGGCCTGGTCATCGGTATTCGGTCGCCGCAGTTCGAGCACTTCGTGCACACGCTGGTGGCGCGGATGGCCGACCAGGGTCCACAGACCATGCTCAATGCCGGAACCCTGCGCAGCTACCAGAACGATGTGCAGCACCTGCTGGCACACCCAGGCATCAAGCATCTGGCCGGGCAGCCGCAAACCGGTAACCAGGCCCGGCCACAGCTGTTCAAGGCTGACGTAAGCCTGCTGCTGAACGGCGACCCACTGCTACAGGAAGAAGTATTCGGCCCGACCACCGTCGTAGTGGAAGTGGCCGATGCCCAGCAACTGGCCGAGGCGTTGCGCCACCTGCAGGGCCAGCTGACGGCCACCCTGATTGCCGAGCCTGACGACCTGCACGCCTTTGCCGGACTGGTGCCACTGCTGGAACGCAAGGCCGGGCGCCTGCTGCTGAACGGCTACCCGACCGGCGTAGAGGTATCGGACGCGATGGTGCATGGCGGGCCTTACCCGGCCACGTCCGATGCCCGAGGCACCTCGGTCGGCACCCTGGCCATCGACCGCTTCCTGCGCCCGGTGTGCTTCCAGAACTACCCGGAGGCACTGCTGCCGGATGCGCTGAAAAGCGCCAACCCGCTGGGGATTGCGCGGTTGGTGGATGGTGTGGCCACCCGGGAGACGGTTTGATCGGGCACTGAGGTAGCCTGTGCCGTCCTCTTCGAGGCGCCTAATCGCCGCGAAGAGGACGTTACAGGCTCACACCATTGATGAATTTTGGTTGTCAGCATTGAATAATGCAGCACCGACAATCAAACCCAATTCATCAAAAGGCCGGCCATGTACTCCTCCGAACGCCTCAAAGGCATCGATGTTTTCGTCGCCGTCGCCGATATGGGCAGCTTCACCGCAGCCGCCGAGCGGCTCAACCTCACCAGCTCGGCCATCAGCAAGAGCGTGGCCCGGCTGGAGGCTCGCCTGGGCGCACGCCTGTTCAATCGCACCACCCGCAGCCTGTCGCTCAGCGAGGCGGGCGTGGTGTTCTACCGCACTTGCACCTCGGTGCTGACTGACCTGGAAGAGGTCGAGCACGCACTGGTCGCCAGCGATAGTCAACCCCACGGCAAAGTCCGAATAGAGCTGCCCGCCTCCTACGGTCGCTTGCATGTGCTGCCACTGATCCTCGACTTCATCCGCCTGCACCCTCTGCTGCAGCCGCATGTGTCGTTTTCCGATCGTTTTGTCGACCCGGTGCACGAAGGCATCGATATCGTCGTGCGCATCGGAGGCCCGGATGCATGGCCGGCCGCGCTCGGCCACCAGTACTTCGGTGCCCAGCGCCTGATGTTCTGTGCCGCCCCCTCCTACCTGGAAAAGCACGGCGTGCCGCAAGACGAGCGCGACCTGGAACACCATCACTGCATCGGTTATGGCCACACCGACGGCATGGTCAGCCCATGGTTCTTCAAGGGCCGCCAACCTGGCGAGATGGAGCGACGCACCGTGCAGCCGCGCATCGCGGTGGGCGACGGCGAGGGGGAAGTTGCAGCCGTGCTGGCCGGACATGGCATCGGCCAGCTGCCCACCTGGCTGACCCAGCAACACCTCGATCAAGGGCGCCTGGTGGAGGTGTTGCCGGCCCTGGCCACCGACGGCCTGCCGATGAACCTGGTGTGGCTGAAAAGCCGCGAAGGGTTACCCAAGGTGCGCGCCTTGCGTGACTATCTGCTGCCCCGGTTGTCGCCTCACGGCACCCGTGCCAGCACAGCGGGCTGACGCGAAAGGCTGCTCACCAGCGGCACCAGGCCCAGCGCCAACAGCGCGACACCGGCGGCCATGTAGCCCAGGTACTCGATACCCAAACCAGGGATGGTCATGCCACCGAGCACGGCGCCCAGGCCGATCCCAGCGTTGGCCGCCGACACATTGGTGGTACCGGCCAAGGCTTGGGCATGCGTCACCGAACCCATCACCCGCACCTGGCTGACGGGGTACAGCGCCGTGTTGGCAATGCCCCACACCGCCAGTGCCAGGCAGAATGCCAGGCCGGAACCTGCCAGCGGCACCAGCGCCGCCATACCTATGGCCAGCAGCAGCAGGAACAGCGCCGTCGCCCAGAGCGGTGAACGGTCCACTGCGCGCCCGCCGATCCAGTTGCCAAACAGGCCGACTGCGCCAAAGCCCATCAGCCACCAGCCGGTATGTGCCGGTGCGACGCCGACAACCCGCTGCAGCAGATCGGCTAGGTAGGTGTAGCCGGTGAACATCGCAGTGAACACCACCACCGACAGCAGCACATTGGCGAGAAAATAGCGCTCCTTGAAAATGCGCGCCTGCTGCATGAAATCGATTTTCGCCGTGCGGGCGACTCGCGGCATCCACAACCCCATGGCCAACGCCATCAGCAGCGACAGCGCGGCCAGTATCCAGAACGCGCCACGCCAGCCCACGGCATTGGCCGCCACGGTACCCAGCGGAATGCCCAGCAACATCGCCGCCGAGATGCCCAGATAAACCTTGGCGATGGCCTGCCCCGCGCGATCACGCCCGGCCAGGTGCCCGGCCGTTTCGCTGGCCGTGCCCCAGAACACCGGCAATGCCAAAGCCGGAATCACCCGCGCGATAGCCAGCACCCAGAAACTGTTCGATGCCGCAGCCAGCGCATTGGCTGCGGCAAACACCAGCAGGATGGTGATGAACAACCGCTTGCGGTCCAGATGGGCCAGTGCGGCTGTCAAGACCGGGCCGGTAAGCATGACGGTAAAGGCAAACAGCGTGACCAACTGGCCCGCCATCGAGATCGATATCCCCAGGTCCTGGCTGAGCGCGGGCAGCAACCCGACAATGAGGAACTCAGTGGTGACGATCAGGAATGCCGAGAAGGCCAGGATGGCGATGCTGATAGCAACGTTTCGGCCGGCAGTGGCAGCCCCAAGGCTGGATTCATGAACAGACATCAAGACAGGCTCCAGAAAAGAGGCTGTCAGTCTATTGGCAAAATGAATTCCTATTTCTGGTCATATTTCACAAATTAAATGATCCATATTCATCAATAACCGGTCAATGTATACAACTTTCAGGAATTCTGATTACATAACCATTCGCCTACGACATCGGTAAACGCCGATGCGTATTGCGACGGGCCTTAGCCATGTCATCTGCAACCCGCAAGAAAACCCTCCTCGTCAAAAACGCTGCACTCCTGGTCACCATGGACGGCGAACGCCGCGAAATCAAACACGGCGGCCTGTTCATCGAAGGCAACCTGATCAAGCAGGTCGGCTCCAGCGACACCTTGCCAAAACAGGCCGATGTCATCCTGGACATGGCCGGCAAAGTGGTGATCCCGGGCCTGGTCAACACCCACCACCACATGTACCAGAGCCTCACCCGCGTGGTGCCTGCTGCCCAGGACGGTGAGCTGTTCAACTGGCTGACCAACCTGTACCCGATCTGGGCACGCCTTACCCCCGAAATGATCGCGGTGTCGACCCAGACCGCGATGGCCGAACTGATCCTGTCCGGCTGCACCACCTCCAGCGACCACCTGTACATCTACCCCAACGGCTGCAAGCTCGACGACAGCATCCATGCCGCCGCCGAAATCGGCATGCGCTTCCACGCCGCGCGCGGCAGCATGAGCGTGGGCCAGAGCCAGGGCGGCCTGCCGCCTGACGCGGTGGTGGAAAAGGAGGCCGACATCCTCAAGGAGTCCCAGCGCCTGATCGAGGACTACCACGATGCCAGCCATGGCGCGATGCGCCGTATCGTGGTGGCGCCCTGCTCGCCCTTCTCGGTCAGCCGCGACTTGATGCGCGAAGCCGCCGCGCTGGCGCGCCAATACGGGGTGTCGCTACACACCCACCTGGCCGAAAACGTCAACGATATCGCCTACAGCCGCGAGAAATTCGGCATGACACCCGCCGAATACGCCGAAGACCTCGGCTGGGTCGGTCATGATGTCTGGCATGCACACTGCGTGCAGCTCGACCAGCACGGCATCGAGCTGTTCGCCCGCACCGGCACCGGGGTCGCCCACTGCCCTTGCTCGAACATGCGCCTGGCCTCGGGCATCGCCCCGGTGCGCAAGATGCGCGACCACGGCGTGCCGGTGGGCCTGGGGGTCGATGGTTCGGCGTCCAACGATGGCGCCAGCATGATCGGTGAAGTGCGCCAGGCCCTGCTGCTGCAACGGGTAGGCTTCGGCCCCGACGCCATGACCGCACGCGAAGCCCTGGAAATCGCCACCCTGGGCGGTGCCAAGGTGCTCAACCGCAATGACATCGGCGCCCTGGCGCCCGGCATGGTCGCCGACTTCGTCGCCTTCGACCTGGGCCACGTGGCCTATGCCGGCGGCCATCACGACCCGCTGGCGGCACTGGTGTTCTGCACCCCGACCCAGGTGCACACCAGCGTGATCAACGGCCGTGTGGTGGTCCAGGACGGCCAGTTGACCACCGTCGACCTGCCCCGCGTGCTGGAGCGCCACAACCAGCTGGCGCACCAACTGGTCAGCGGTGCGTGATGCACCCCGCGTTACCCGTCACGCCTGCTGGCGGGTAGCGCACACCACGATTTCCCGAATGCACACCGATTGAGGCTGGCCGTAGGCAAAGCCGATGGTCTCGGCAATGGTCTCGGCCGTGAGTACCCCGCCCATTTCCTGCTTCCAGTCGTTGTAGCCGGCCTTGATGGCATCATCGGTCGTGTGGCTGAGCAGCTCGGTATCGACCGCGCCTGGCTCGATGGTGATCACCCGCACGTTGCTCGGCGCCAGTTCTTCACGCAGGTTTTCCGAAAGGCCAGTGACGGCGAACTTGGTACCGACGTAGGCGACATGGTTGGGGAATGCCTTGCGACCGGCCACGGAGCTGACGTTGATGAGGGTGCCGTGCTTGCGCTCGACCATACCGCTGGCCACGGCATGGATGCCGTTGAGCAGCCCACGCACGTTGACGTCGAGCATGCGGTCCCACTGCTCCGGGTCCTGGGTGGTGATGTTGCCCAACAGCATCACCCCCGCATTGTTGATGATCGCGTCTACCGGCCCAAAGCGCGTTTCGGCTTCGGCGACGGCGGCCTGCACCGCAGTGCGGTCGGTGATATCAACCGACAGTGCCAGCGTGTTTGGCAACTGCAGTTGCTGCATCGGCGCCAGGCGACGCGAAAGCAGCAGCAAGGCGTGGCCACGGCTGGACAGTAGCCTGGCGGTGGCCAGGCCGATGCCGGAGCTGGCGCCGGTAATGACTACCAAGGGTTTATGGGTGTTGGTCATGGTCACCATCCTGTTATCCGATTTGCCTATGGGTAAGAAGTAGAGCCAGTATAGAAACCTGTTTTTCTTGCGAAAAATGGGAAATTCCTTTCACAGCCATCGGCATCACTTATGGGTACCCTATGGACTATCGCCAGCTTCGTGCCTTCATCGCCGTGTTCGAAGAGCGCAACATCACCGCCGCCGCGCGCTCGATTCACCTTAGCCAACCGGCGCTTTCCGGCAGCATCAAGGCACTGGAAGAAGCGCTGGGCACCACGCTGTTCGTTCGCCAGGCCCGCGGCGTTGAGGTAACAGAGGATGCCCGGGCGCTGTACCCCGAGGCGCAGCGCATGGTCGCCGATGCCAACCGCCTGCTTGGGCGCTTCAAAGGGGATCGTGAACGCACGCCGTTGCAGATCGGTGTCGAGCAGGATGTGAGCGCGGCGGTGCTGGGCAAGGTGGTGCTGGCAGCGGCAGCCCTCCAGCCTCCGGTGCGCCTGCAACTGGTGACCGGCTGCATGGGCGCAGTGCGGCTCGCCAGCGAGGAACTGCGTTGTGAGGATGAACTGTTTCTGCCGCTGCACAGCGACCGGTTCGTCCTGGCGACCGCACCGCAGGCCCCCACCAAGGCCCAGTGGATCACCTGCCCTGCACAGCCCAGCCATCAGCGCCTGCAACCGTTTTACAGCGGCACGCCTGTGGCAGAGGCCGATAGCTTTGCCCTGGCCCTGGAGCTGGTCGCCGCAGGCCTGGGCACCGCGATCGTGCCGGAGTCACTGGCGGCCGAGCACCGTGGCGTACACAGCGAGCCTATGCCACAACTGGACCTGCGCCGACGCATCGGCCTGTGCTACTCGGCCCAGGCGCTGGCGCTCGACGGTGTCATCCAGCTGCGTGATGCCTTGTAGCCGGACCCTTCAACGATCAAGTGCGCAGCACGTGCTCCCCGGCGTTGCTCGGCAAGCGGATGGCATCCACCAACGCGACACAGGCGATCAATGCAACGCCGATCAACGCCCAGTGAAAGTCGCTGACTGACATCTCACTCTCGCCCCCCCGCACCATCATCGCTACGCGTAGCAGCAGCGCCACCACCGCCACCCCCAAGGCCATCGCCAGCTGGAAGCACATGCTGAACAACGTCGAAGCCTCGCCCATCTGCTGCTTGGGCACTTCGGCAAAGCCGACAGCGTTGTAGGTGGTGAATTGCATCGAGCGCGAAAGCCCGCCCACGAACAGCACCACCGCCATCCAGTACCACGGCATGCCTGGCTGCAAGCCCAGGCAAGCCAGAATGCATCCAACGCCAATCACGCCATTGACCAGCAACACCCGGCGAAAGCCATAACGGCGCAGCAAGCGGGTGGTGAACGGCTTCATCGCCAGGTTGCCCGCGAAGATCGCCAGCACCAGCAGCCCGGCATCCACTGGCGACAGGCCAAAACCGATCTGCAACAGCAGAGGGATCAAAAACGGCAAGGCGCTGATCGACAGGCGGAACAAGGTACCGCCCACGATGCTGACCCTGAACGTGGGGATAGCCAAGGTCTCCAGTGGCAACAGCGGTGCAGGATGGCGCTTGCAGTGACGGATCGCCAACCCGCTCAACCCCCCACCCAGCAACACCAGCGTCAGCCCGCCCTCCAGGCTGCCCCCCGCCAGTGAACCAAGCATTTCCAGGCCGACCAGCCACGCCGCACAAGCCGAAGCCAGAAACACGAAGCCCAGCATGTCGAAACGGCGCGTTTCATCTAAACGGGCATTCGGAACCAGTAACCAGGCCGCCGCGATCGCCACCAACCCGAGGGGGATGTTCAGGTAGAAGATCCAGGGCCACGACCAATGGGTGACGATCAGGCCACCGAGCGGTGGCCCCAGGACTGGTGCCACCAGCCCGGGCCAGGTGATCACCGCAAGCATTTTCACCAGGTCTTTCTTTTCGGTGGTACGCAGCACCACCAGCCGGCCTACCGGCACCATCAAGGCACCGCCAATACCCTGTAATACCCGCGCGGCGATGAAGGTTTGCAGGTTGGTGGCCATCCCACACAGCAGCGACGCCACGGTAAACAGGCCAATGGCCCCGGCGAACACCTGTCGCGCGCCGAAGCGGTCGGCCACCCAGCCGCTCAGCGGAATGAATACCGCCACCGCCAGCAGGTAGGCACTGATGCCGATGTTCAGGCTGACCGCATTTTCGCCGAAATCACTGGCCATCTGCGGCAGCGCCGTGGCAATGACAGTGGCGTCGAGGTTTTCCATGAAGAAGGTGATGGCGACCAGCAAGGCGATGCAGGTGGCTTGGCGCGAGGTATAGGGGGCTGCCGGATTGGCCAAGGTACGCGTCCTTCTGGTTGGCAATGAATCCATGGGGCCGTGAGCGGCCCCGTGGGAGCCGGGACCTAGAGCATGCGCATGACTGCACGCAACGCCAGCAGGTAAGTCTCGACACCAAACCCGCAGATCTGCCCACGCACCACCTCGGCAAACACCGAATGGTGCCGAAACGGTTCCCTAGCATGGATGTTCGACATATGCACTTCAACCACCGGCACCTCAAGAATGGCCAGTGCATCACGAATACCGTAGCTGTAATGCGTCCACGCCCCGGCATTGATAAGCACTGCATCCACCCGGTCGTCAAAGGCCCGATGGATACGCTCGCACAGGGCACCTTCGAAGTTGCTCTGGAAGCTCTCGACCCTTGCCCCCAGCTCCGCGCCCAGCGCCTCCAAGGCCTGGTCGATGTCGGCCAGGGTTGCCGTGCCATACTGGCGCGGGTCGCGCTTGCCAAACATGTTGTGGTTGATACCGTGCAGCATCAGGACATTGGCAACCATGGCTTATTCCAGCGCAATCGTCAGGCGGTCGATCACGGCACGGGTTTCAGGCCGTACGCCTCGCCACCAGGCAAACGCCTCTGCGGCCTGCTCGACCAGCATACCCACGCCATCCGCCAGGCGTGCCACACCGGCCTCGCGCGCCAGGCGCAGGAACGGCGTGAGGCCTTTGCCGTAGGCCAGTTCATACGCCAGTCGCGCGTCGCCCAGCACCCCGCCAGGCAGCGGCGGCAGTTCACCGACAAGGCTGGCGGAAGTGGCGTTGACCACAATGTCGAAGGTTTGCCCTTCCAGCGCTTCGTAACGGCTGATACGCAGCCTTGGGTGATCCAGTTCGTTACGCAGTGCCAAGGCCTTGGTCATGTCGCGGTTTGCAATCACCAGCTCGCTGGGCTGCGCGTGCAAGAACGGCAATAGCGCGCCGCGCACTGCACCACCGGCGCCAAGCATCAGCACGCGGCGGTTGCGCAGCGGCTCACCGAGGTTGGCTTCGATATCGCGCAGCAAGCCGATGCCGTCGAAGTTTTCAGCTGTGATATGGCCATCCTCGAACTTCAGCGCATTGGCGGCCCGGGCCAACTGCGCGCGCTCGCTGCGCCGGTCGGCCAGCTCGAAGGCACGCAGTTTGAACGGGGCGGTGATGTTCATGCCCAGCCCACCGTCAGTGCAAAACTGCAACACCTGGGCCTCAAAACCGTCCAGCGAGCCTTCAATAGCCCCGTATTCCAGTTGCTGGCCGCAGGCCTGAGCGAACAGGCCATGAATCAGCGGTGACTTGGTGTGGTTGATCGGTCGGCCGATCACTGCGTAGCGGTCGCTCATCGTGTATCTCCGTGGGTAAACAACACACCGTCTGCCTGCAGGGCGGTGATTTCTTCAGGGCTGAAGCCAAGCGCTGCGGCCACTTCGGCGTTGTGCTGGCCGAGGTCCGGGGCTACCTGATGGATCGTGGTGTCACAGTCGGAAAACCGGAACGGCAGATTGGGCAGGCGCAGGGTACCGTAGCGAGGGTGCAGCTGTTCGATGACCATGTTGCGCGCCTGGATTTGCGGGTCGGCCAACACCTCATCGATACGCTGTACCTTGGCACTGGGAATGTCGACGGTGTCGAGCAAGGCAAGGATCTCCGCCACCGAGCGCGCACCCGCCCATTCACGCACCACCGCCAGAATCGCCTCGCGGTGGGCATTGCGGCCATTCAGGTCGTGGTAGCGGTTATCGCTGCCAAAACCTGCCGGGCCGCCGTTGGCTTCGAGCATGGCGGCGAAGCGCCGCCAGGCATCATCGACCTGGGCTGCAATCACCAGATCGCCATCAGCGGCGCGGAACACGCCGTACAAGGTAGACGTGGGCATGTCGTGGCCGGTCTGCTCGGGCAGCACTGTGCCATCGGACAGCGTGTAGCACTGCACGGCGTACTCGTGCATCGACACCAAGGTGTCGTACAGCGCCATGTCAATGTGCTGGCCGCGCCCACTGCTCACGCGCCCCAACAGTGCCGCGTTGATCGCTGCTACGGCGTGAATACCGGTGTACATGTCGCCCAGCGAAATGCGCAGCAATGGCGGCGCCTCACCCGGCACACCGACCATCTGCATGATCCCGCTCTTGGCCTCGGCAATCAGCCCGAAACCGGCGCGGTGGGCATCCGGCCCGGTGTGGCCATAGGCGGAGATCGAGCAGTACACCAGGCGCGGGTTACGCACCGACAGCTCGGCATAGCCCAGCCCCAGCTTGTCCAGCGCGCCGGGGCGGTAGTTTTCAATGAATACATCGGCCGAGTCGGCCAGGCGCTGCATGAAGGCTTTTCCTCGTGGGTCCTTCATGTTCACGCTGACGCCCTGCTTGCCCATGTTCATCTGCAGGAAGTAGCCGCTCTGCTGATCATCCAGGGTAAAGGCGTGCTGGCGGCCAGCATCGCCGCTGCCCGGCCGCTCGACTTTGATCACTTCAGCGCCCAGCGCCGCCAGGCAGCGCCCCACATAGGGCCCGGCAAGGAAGTGGCTGTAATCGATGACGCGGATACCCGCCAATGGCAATGCCTGGCTCATGCCTGCCCCCTCCGTGGCACCATCAACCGGTGCTCGCCGCGCTGCACCACCTGGCCATGCTGGTTGACCAGCTCTGACGGCAGTACCACGATGCCCCAGCCTGGCCGGCTGTTGCTCGGCCGCATCGCCCCCACCCGCATGCGTACATGCAACACATCGTTGACCTTGATCGGCAACACGAAATCCCAGGTCCAGCCCAGCGACATGCCCGGCAAGAAGCGGTACTCGCACTGGGTCTTCAGGCCATCGGCGATCGACAGCCCGAACAGACCGTGCGCAACCAGGCAGCCGAAGTGGCTGGCGTTGGCGTAGGCCTCGTCAACGTGCACCGGGGTGTGATCACCCGTGAGATCGGCGTAGGCCAGGATGCGCTCACGGGTTACGGTATAGGTGGGGCTGATGCACTCATCGCCTTCGCGGGCATCATCCCAGTACCTTTGCACCACGCTCATGCCTGCACCTGCGCACGCGGGTCGATGGCCAGTGCCTGGGCAACACACTTCGCCGGCAACGCCTGAATGAACTCCACCGCCAGACCGTCCGGCAAGCGCAGCCAGTTGCGGCCCTGGGGCATTTCGCTGACGCCATAGCGTTGGGCGGCTGCCAGGACGCTCTCCAGGTCTTCGCACATGATGCCCAGGTGTGCCATGCGCCCCTCAGGGCCGGCAAAGTCGGGCTGGTGAATGAACTGCAGGCCGCCCAGCGTCCAGTACTGCGCCGGTTGCTCGACGCTGCCCTGCACCTCACGCATGGTCATGCCACACACTTCGCTGAAAAAACGGATATGCCACTGGATGTCCTGCACCCAGAACGCCACGTGTTCAAGGTAGGCTTTTGGCTGGCTCATGGGTTGTCCCTTTTCTGATGATCGGCCATCGCGCGTTCGATGCCCTTGATACAGGCCACCAACGTGGCGTTTACCGGTGTGGCGACGCCGTGGCGCTGGCCCCAGCGCACGACAGCGCCATTGATGAAGTCGATTTCGGTGAACGAGCCTTTTTCCAGGCTTTGCAGCATCGAGGTGCGGAAGCTCGATGGCAGGCCCTCGGCGGCCAAGGCCCACGCGGCGTCGGGGCTGGTCAGGCTCAGGCTTATATCGGCACGCTCGGCCACCGCAATCGCCTCGGCCACCGCCGCTTTGGCAGTGCTGGCCAGCAGCGGCTCGCTGTACAACTGGCCGTAGCTGAGCTTGGTGATACCGCTGAGTGCGCCCGTGGCGACATTGACCAACAGCTTGTCCCACATGGTACCGAGGATGTTGTCACTGACCGTGGTGGCCAGCCCGGCAGCGTTGAAGGCCTCGGCGATGGCCTGGACACGCGCTGAAAGCTGCCCGTCGAGTTCACCGATGTAAGTGTGTTTGCCCGCCACACCAGCGCGAATCGAACCGGGTGCAAGTAGCACGCCGCCCACATAGGTCTTACCCGCCAGCACCCGTTCCCGTCCGACCACCTCAGCCAGAATGTCCTCGTGCCCCAAGCCGTTCTGCAGCGACAGCACCAGCGTCTGCGGCCCCAGCAGCGCGGTGGCCCCGGCCATCGCTTCGGCGGTGTGGAATGACTTCACCAGCACCACGACCAGCTCGGCCACACCCACGTCGTTGGCATCAGTGGTGGCGTTGACGAGCACCTGGCGCTCACCGCGCTCATCCTGCACCTGCAACCCGTGCAGGTTCATCGCTTCGACATGCTCGCGGCCACGGTTTAGTAGCCAGGTTTCATGCCCGGCCTCGCTCAGCGCCGCACCAATGGCGCAGCCCAAGGCGCCGGCACCCAGAATGCAGACTTTCAAATCGCAGACCTCCTGTGGTTTGCGATTACCTTATGCAGCGGGCTTTATTCGCGCTATACAATGACCGCAATATGCTAATTGAGATTTACAATAATGCCTGCTGCCGACGCCCTGCCCGAGCCCAAGCTGCTGCAATTGTTCGATGTGCTCTACCACTGCCGTAGCGTTACGCGTGCCGCCGAACAGCTGGGCCAGAGCCAGCCGACCATCAGCATCTGGCTGGCCCGCCTGCGCCAGCAACTGAACGACCCTCTGTTCGTGCGCACCCCCGGCGGCATGGCCCCTACCCCGCGCGCCGACCAGTTGATCGGGCCTTGCCGCGAAGTCCTTGAGTCGCTGCGCAGGCTCACCGCCTGGGAGCCGCAGTTCATCCCCGCCACGGCACAACGGCGCTTTCGCCTGTGTGTCAGCGATGCCAGCCATATCACCCTGCTGCCAAGCATCCTCAACCACCTGCGCACGCATGCGCCGGGCATCCGCCTGGAGGCTGTGCGCATCGATGGCAATAGTGAAAGCGCGCTGGAGTCGGGTGAGGCCGACCTCGCCATCGGCTTTGTCCCTTGGCTGGGTGGCGGGATGTACCAGCAGGTCCTGTTCGAACAGGACTGGGTATGTTTGAGCAACCGCCAGCACCCGCGGCTGGAAGGCGGCATGAACCTGGCCCGCTACCACGCTGAGGGCCATGTGCAGATCAGCGCGGGGACCGGCCAGAAGTTGCTGGAAGCGGGGCTGGCGCGCGCCAGCATCGAACGTCGCATCGTGCTGGAGCTACCCGCGTTTCTCGGGCTGGGGATGATCGTCGGCACTACGGACCTGGTCGCAACCCTGCCTCGGCACATCGGGCAGACGCTAGCCGATATGCATGACCTGCAAGTGCACGACTGCCCGTTTGCAGTTGAGGGTTTCACGGTGAAGCAACACTGGCACGCTCGCTACCACCAGGACAGTGGCAACCGCTGGCTGAGGGAGGTGATCCACAACCTGTTCGGCCGCCCGGCCTGAAGCACGTCCTCGCTTACAGGCCCATGATCATCTCGTGCCAGGCCATGCCGCCATGGTCCGACGGTGACGGCTTCACATACCGGTAGCCCAGCTTCTGGTACAGGGCCACATGCTGCTCTTTGCACATCAGGTGAATGGTCTGCTTGCCCGACGCTTTCATACGGGCGATGAATGCTTCCATCAGCCGTTTGGCGTAGCCTTTGCCCTGATGTGCCGGGTCCACCACCACCGACATGATCACCACGTTCGGTGCTACCGGGTCGTGGCCGACCAGTTCCTTGAAGTTTTCATCAGACATGACAACTTCGTGGGCGCAGCCGCTGTTGATGAAACCGACGATCTCACCCGCGTTTTCCAGAATGAGAAAACCCTGTGGGTACTGTGCGATGCGGGTGCGGATCTTCTCCAGGGTGGCCGCCTCATCCCCTTCATAGGCGCCGATTTCAATGGCGTAGCAGCGCTCGGCGTCTGCGGCGGTGGGGGTGCGGAACTGGGGAGTACTCATGGCTGATTCCTTGGAAACGTGAAAGCGTCTACCATGGTAAATCAGGCGTGTGTTCTGGCGATATCGGGCCACCACCCTCGGCCAAGCCAGCCACGTGGTGCTTGATGCTGGCCAAGGATGGCAAGCATGATGGGCGTATACCCCTCACACCACGGATACGCCTATGACCGCTGCACCCTCCCCCCTCGTGGAGCCCGGCCGCTGCAAACGCTTGAAAGCAGCCAGCAGTAGGGACCATGACAGCGTCGATCAACTGGTGATGGCGGCACGCCCTTTCGAAAACCGCGAGCGCTATGGCCGCTTCCTGCAGGTACAGTACCGCTTTCACGGCAGCCTGTTGACGTTGTACAACGATGCGCAGCTCAACCAGCACCTGCCGGGGCTGGTTGGGCTGTCGCGCTTCGCTGCGGTCGAAACCGACCTGCGTGATCTCGGCCTGCCATTGCCCACGCACCCTCAACAAGTCTGCGTCGACCCAGTCGAGGCCCTGGGCTGGCTATATTGCAGCGAAGGTTCGAATCTGGGTGCGGCGTTTCTGTTCAAGCAAACCCAGCGCCTGGGGCTCGATGGCGACCAAGGCGCCCGCCACCTGGCGCCACACCCGGACGGCCGGGCGCTGCATTGGCGCGAGTTCGTTGCCCGGCTCGACGGCCTGGTGCTGGACGAGCAGGACGAAGCCGCAGTGGTCGCTGGCGCGATTGCCGCGTTCGACAGTTACCGGGCGCACCTGCGAGAGGTGTTCGCAGAAGAATGACTGGGTGCCTATCAACGGCCGCCGCCGGGTGATAGGCCATCGAAGTTCTACAAGTTGTTGCTGCAGCGAACTTTTTCTTGATTGCGTGTCTATGAGGGAGGCACAGAAAGGTAGCGTAACGTGAGACACGCCGCGCCCCCACCTGCTGGCCAGATGGCTCAATTGTTATCAGAGGTTGGCTTCGCTCATGAAAATACATGTCGCAAGGTTGATGCTGCTCGGCCTGTTCTCGTTCGCGGCAATGGGTTCGGCATCGGCAACACAAATGAAAGCCCCGGTGGCCCAGGCCCCCGCCGTTCAGTCACCGTTGCAGCCTGCCGGCAACCCTTGGTCGAGCGTGGCGTCCATGGCCGTCGAACAGCCGGCCACGCTGTTGGCGCATGATGACGACCGCTGGCATGACCACAGAAGCGACTGGCGCCGTGAGCAATGGCGGCGCGAGCAAGCCCGACGGGACTGGGAGCGGCGGCGGGACTGGGAACGCCGCCGTGACTGGGAGCGCCGCCATGAGCGGGCAATGCACCAGCGTCACTATGACGACCACCGCTACTACCGCCGCTGACCGGCGAGCCCCGGCAGGCGCCTCTCTACCCTGTGGGAGCGGGCTTGCCCGCGAAGAAGACGACGCGGTGTATGGCACCGGCTTCGCCGGTGTTCGCGGGCAAGCACGCTCTCACAGGATCGCTGCTTAATCAGAGCTTTATGCATTGATCCATGGCAGGCGTTTCTGGCATCAGCTTTCAGTAAGGTTAGCGGCATCCCCCGCTGCCTCGGCTTCCATCTTCAAACGGTCAGCCTTGCAAATGTATTTGGGCTTGCGCGGTGCCAGCTTGGCACTGGCCTTTTTGGCATGCGCCTGCAATAGCTGCTTGATCTTCTTACGACGGTTCATATCCACAGGGCCTGTCAGTACGTTTTAGCGGCTGCCATCATACCCGTGCGGCCTGCGCATTTCGCCACGTTGACGTTATTTTCACAGCCCACAGATTAGCGTCACACCCTTTCTGGCCGCAGCAATCCTGCTGGCTACCAAGGTACGACGAGGCATACGTGTCACACACTACATCCCCCGCCGCGCACAAGCGCGTGGACTGGGCCGGCCTGGGCTGGCTTTTGCTGTTCTTCTGGTACTTTTCCGGTGTAACCCAGGCGTTGCTGCTGTTCAGCGGAACGACCGGGTTTGCCGGTTTTCGTGATGCGCTCTTCCTCAGTAGCCTGTGGCTGGCCCCGGTGCTGCTGGTGCCGCGCTTCACCCGCGCGACTGCAGCGGTCATCGGCTTGGTGCTGTGGGGGGCATCGCTGGTGGGTTTGAGCTACTTCGGCATCTATCGCCAGGAGTTCTCGCAAAGCGTCATCTTCGTAATGTTCGAGTCCAACACCGCCGAAGCCGGTGAGTACTTCAGCCAGTACTTCAGCATCTGGCTGGGCCTGGCATTGCTGCTGTACACGCTGGTGGCGGTGCTGCTGTGGAAACGCGTACGCCCGGTCAGCCTGCCCCTGCGCAGCCGCCTGCCGGTGGTCGCCTTGTTGCTGGTAGCCAACCTTGTGTACCCGTTCTACAAGCAGATGGTCACCCAGGAGCGCAATTTCGCCGATGCCGCCGAGAAGGTGCAGCAGCGCATGGAACCCGCCGTGCCCTGGCAGTTGCTGGTCGGCTACCGGCAGTACCGCCAGCAACTGGACAACATGCAGGAACTGCTGGCCCAGAACGCCGCATTGCCGCCGCTGCAAAACCTGCGTGACAGCAGCGGAACGGCGCCCCGCACCCTGGTGCTGGTACTGGGCGAGTCCACCACCCGCGAGCACATGCACCTGTACGGGTATAACCGCGACACCACGCCCAACCTCGACGCCCTGGCCGCCAGCGACAAAGGCCTGACGGTGTTTCGCGATGTGGTATCGCCACGCCCGTACACCATCGAAGTGATGCAGCAGATACTCACCTTCGGCGATGAGCAGAACCCGGACCGCTTCCTCACCGACCCGTCGCTGATCAACCTGATGAAACAGGCAGGCTACAAGACCTTCTGGATCACCAACCAGCAGACCATGACCAAGCGCAACACCATGCTCACCACCTTCTCGCAGCAGACGGACGCGCCGGTGTACCTGAACAACCAGCGCAACCAGAATGCCAGCCAGTACGATGACGTGGTGCTGGCGCCGTTCGAAAAGGCCCTGCAGGACCCTGCACCGAACAAGTTCATCATCGTGCACCTGCTGGGCACGCACATGGACTACCGCTACCGCTACCCGGACGACTACACGCACTTCACCGACAACCAGGGTGTGCCAGGCAAACTGACGCCGGACCAGGTCAAAACCTACAACTTCTACGACAATGCGGTGCGTTACAACGACTACGTGGTCTCGAGCCTGATCAAGCGCTACTCGGCCGGTAACCCCAATGGCTTCCTGGTGTACCTGTCCGACCACGGTGAAGACGTGTACAGCTCCGGCGACCACGACCGCCTCGGGCGCAACGAGGGCGCGCCGACCCGGCCGATGTACACCATTCCGTTCCTGCTGTGGACCTCGCCCAGCTGGCAGGCCGAGCACCCTCGTGACTTGCAGGCGATGGCCAACCGCCCGTACAGCAGCTCGCACCTGATTCATACCCTGTCCGACCTGGCCGGGCTGAGCTATGACCGCTTCGAGCCGGCCAAGAGCCTGGTAAGCCCGCAGTTCGTGGCAACACAGCGCTGGATCGGCGACCCCTACCGCAAGGATGGCTTGCGCGAGTTCGACCACCTGCCGCTGGACAAGCCTGAGCAGGCACAGGAAACAGCCAGCACCCGGCAGTAAGCCGACACCTGCAGGAGCAGCCTTGTGCTGCTCCTGCAGGGTTTGCGATATCCCGTCCGCTTCGTGCTCGCCGGGCAGATCGGTTTCATCGTTGGTGTGTCGCTGTTGCGATGCACGGTGTATTCCTGCTGGCCGGGCTGATCACCAGCGTGGCCTTTGCACTGTCCTGGCTGCTGCGCGAAGTGCCGCTGCGCCGCGCCACACAGTCCTGAAGCCAGGATGCCAGCGCGCCGCCCGCGTGGGACTCATACCGATGCAGCGCAACTGCCTTTCCGGGCACTCCCCCGCACCGCCTCGGCCAGCTTGCGCAGGTTGGCCTGGTGCGCATTCACCAGGCTGGTGATGCTGTTGTCCGCGGCCGTCTGCACCGACGTGCGGCAGGTCAGTTCGGCCTGCCCTGCCTGCTTCAGGCGCCACACGGCCTCCAGCGAGGCATAGCGGCCCGGCACCGTATCGAAGCGCTGCACATCCACCCGCAGTGCCGCCTTGCTGCCTGCCGCCGGCCCGCCCAACTGGTCCTGCAAGGCGCTGCGAAATTCATCCACCAGGTTGGCGCCCCACCATTCCGTTTCAAGAATGGCCAGGCCGCTCTGGCCCTGCCGCACCACCAGTTGCGGGCGGTCCACCTGCGGCGGCACCACCACCCGGGTCACCTGGATGCGCTGCCCGCTGTCGCGCACCGGCTCGCTCGCCATCAGCGTGTGGTAGTTGTTCGGCGTACTGCTGCAGCCCCCGAGCCACACCAGCAGGCTGGCCACACACACATTGCGCAGTCGTTGCATCGGCTGTCTCCTCAGGGTTCAAGCGCTTCGGCGCCGGCCGCCTTTGGCCGCCCGCGAATCAGCGACTCGGGGTGCCGGCCCAGGTAATCGGCGAGGTCACGCAGCGAACGCGACATGCGCTCCAGCTCATCCAGTGTTTCGCCCATCCGCTCGCGCTGTGGCGAACCTTCGGAAATGGCCGAGTTGGCCGTGCGCAGGGTCTTGTGCACTTCATCGAGCGCGACCTTCACGTCCGGCAGCGTCTGGCCATTGAACTGTTTGAGGCTGGCGCGCAATTCTCGAAGGCTGCCGTCCAGGTTGCCGGCGATGCTTTCCAGCGGCAGCTTGGCAATGCGCTCGACCACCCGCTGCAACTGCTCCTGCAACTGTTCCAGGCTACCCGGCAGTGTGGGGATGGTGATGGGGTTGGCGGCCATGTCGAAGGCGACCTTGGGGGCATCCGGGTAGAAATCCAGGGAAATGAACATCTGCCCGGTGATCAGGTTGCCGCTGCGCGCCTGGGCCCGCAGGCCATGTTCGACGAAGGTGCCGATCAACCGCCTGGCCCCATCCATATCGCCCTCGGCGTGCTTGAACACCGACAGCATCTTGCGGTGCACCGGCCCCAGCCGTTGCGGGTAGATCACCGCATCGACCACCACCGGAAAGCTCTGGCGGGCGGCATCGTAGTCAAGCTGGACCGAGGTAACCCGGCCAAACTCCACGCCCTTGAACTCCACCGGCGCACCCACCGAAAGGCCGCGCATGGCCTGGTCGAAGCGCAAACGCAAATACTGCGCCTGGCCATTAGGGGGTGCCAACGCGGTGTCGCGGTCGGCAAACAGCTGGAAGCGGGCCTGGTCGGCAGCAGCCTCGGCCTGGGGGGAAAAATCAGGCGAGCCGAAAGCCAGCCCACCCACCAGGATCGATGACAGCGATTCGGTATCCACCTTCAGGCCGTTGGCGCCAATCTGCATGTCGATGCCGCTGGCGTTCCAGAAGCGGCTATCCGTGGTGACGAAGCTGTCATAGGGTGCCTGCACGAACACGCCAATCTCTACCCCCTTGCCATCGTCCTGCAGGGCAAACGACACCACCTCACCCACTGGAATCTTGCGGTAGTAGATCGATGAGCCCACGTCCAGCGAGCCAAGGTCGCTGGCAGTCAGGGTAAAACGCTTGCCCTTTTCGTCGAATGTGATCGGGGGCGGCAGTTCAAGGCCGACAAAGGCCTTTTCCGGCACGTTCGACTCGCCGGAGTCAGCCCCGATGAAACTGCCCGAAAGCAGCGTGTCCACCCCGGACACCCCACCCACGCCGATGCGCGGGCGCACCACCCAGAAGCGCGCGCCCTGTGTGGCGAACGAACGGGCATCGTCCGACAACTGCACCTTGGCCACCACGCTCTTCCTGTCGTCGGCCAGTTCCACCGTGGTCACTTCACCAATCACCACGCTGCGGTACTTCACCTGGGTCTTGTGCGCCACCAGCCCTTCCCCTGTGTGGAAGGAAATGGCAATGACCGGCCCTTGCTGCATCCAGTTGCGCACCACCAGCGAAGCGCCGATCAGGATGGCCAGTATCGGCACGATCCACACCAGCGATACGCTCCAGCGTCGGGTGCGCACTTCAACCTGCCCCACCCCCTCACGTTCGTCAGTCTGTTGCCCCATCAGTGCGGCCTCCCCTCGTTGGCATGGCTATCCCAGATCAGGCGTGGATCGAAGCTCATTGCAGACAACATGGTCAGCACCACCACCATGCCGAAAAACAGGATGCCCACCCGTGGCTCGATGGTGCCCAGCCCGCGCAACTGCACCAGTGCCGCCACCAGCGCCACCACCATGACATCGAGCATCGACCAGTAGCCGATCAGCTCGACGAAGCGGTACAGCTGCGACCGTTGCCGGCAGGCCCAGGTGGAACCACGCTGGGCGGTATACAGCAGCAGGCCGAGCGAAAAGAACTTGATGGCAGGCACACCCACGCTGGCAATGAAGATGATCAGTGCGATGTCCCAGGCCCCCGCCTCCCAGAACTCCAGCACCCCACCGCCGATGGTGCTTTCACTGCCACTGCCGAGCATTTCGGTGTGCATGACAGGCAGCAGGTTCGCCGGGATGTAAAACACCAGCGCGGCCAGCAGAAACGCCCAGCCGCGGCTGATGGCATTGGCCTTGCGCCGATGGATGGCAGCGCCACAGCGGTTGCACGTTTGCGCGCCGCTGCTCAGGTCACACGCCTGGCCGCAGCCATGGCACAGGCACAGGCCGAGGTCGTCAGCGCTGGCCGGGGCAGTCATACCTGCTCCCATAAATCGCGGATGTCCTTGCCGGCGATATGAATGATCAGCATGCTCAGCGCGGCCAGGGCCAGCAAACCGATGCCCGGGATCACATCGAGCAACCCGGCCAGCTTGATCACCGCCACCATCGCCCCCAGCAGGCACACCTCCAGCATGCTCCAGGGCCGCAGGCTCTCCAGCCCGCGCATGCACAGGGCAAAGCCGGGGGCACGCTGACCAGCCAGGGCAAAGCTCAGCACCCAGCACAACACGGCAATCTGCAGCACCGGCGCAACGATGATCGACAGCGCCATGACCAGGGCGATGAAGGTAATACTGCCGTGGCTGAGGATCTGCACCGAGTCCCACAACGTCGCCGAATGGGTAAGCCCCTGCATGCCGATGGTCATCACCGGGTAGGCATTGGCGAACACCAGCAGGATGCCACCGGTCACACTCAGTGCCAGCCTCTGCTGAAGGGTCAAGGACGTATGCCGGTACAGCACGCCGCCACAGCGCTGGCACAGGGCGCGCTGATGCTTGCGCAGCGTCGCACGGTGATACACCGTGTCGCAGTACTCGCAAATGATCAGACCTTGGGGCTGGGTCATGTTGGCTCCCGCGGGTAGGCCTGCAGGGCACAGCTACGTCAGCAAGCCTAGACGGGAAAACCGTAATGCGTTCGGTGCATGCGCACCTTGTCGTGAAACCTCCGGGCACGTGCTACCCGGAGGTTTGCACAGGGTTACTCCAGCAACTGTTCCAGGCTCGGGTCACGTATCACACGCTGCACCGGCTGCTGCTGCGCGGCGCTACCCGGGGTGGCCATCTTCAACTTCATGCTGGCAACTTTGGCGCAGGCATTCCTGCCGTCCGCATAGATACCGCTCATGTCGCACTTCCACTGGTAGAAGTTAACCATGCCACCGGACATCTGCAGGCTGTAGTCGGTACTTTGCGTACCCGGGGTGAAGGCATGCCCTGCCGGTATGTTCTGGAACCACTTCATCCACTCGTCCGAACCCGGAGATGGCGGGTTGGACTGGAACAGCGGATTCATGATCGCCACTTGCGGCGCCTCGGCGGTGGCATGGCAGCTCAGGCAGGAGCTGTTGGGGTTGTCCACCGGCCCGTTGAGGCGGCCGTTCCACCCCAGGTGGGTGGGCGGCAGCTCTCGGGTATTGGCGTTGATGGCCGTCTGTTGCAGCGCCTTGTTGATCCGGGTCTGGGTGGGCTCAGGGTTGGTGTGTTCATTACCGGTGACCTGCGGGTCGTTGCCCGACATGACACCCACCGGTACCAGGTTGTCCCAGCTGGCTTTGCCGCTCATGGCCCCGTTGTACTGGAACGTACCGAAAATCCACCCGGTTTCGGCAATGCGCGTGTCGCGCACGGCAACGTCCATCTGGATCAGCGCCACGTCCTTGAGCTTGCGGTTGGCCGAGGTGAACGTGTCCGTGATATAGCCCTGCCACAGTACCGGGTTGGCCAGGAACGGCACCGTGCTGCGGTCGATGTCGGCGAACAGCGCCTTGCACACCACCGTACCGTTGGTAAAGCTGTTGGGTTGGGCGGTATGGCTGGGGTCCGGGTTGTTCGGGTCTTTCCAGACTTGCCCAAGGGTGTAGGCGCCAATGTCGTTGTAGATACCCACGGCATAGGTCTGGCCGGTCGCTGTCTGCGTGCTGGCCAGTTGCTTGACCTGGATCTGCGCCTCCTTGGTCAGCCCGTGTATGCCCTCACGCCCCAGCGGCCCGTAATGCTGCCAGGGCATGTGGTACCACTGCCGAATCCTGTTGTGCTGCACATACCAGTCAGCCTCGACGTTACCCTCCAGGCAATAGCGCTTCGCCGCCTCCATGTACGGGCGCCATGTCTCGAAGTTGTTGTCGCGCTTGTCAGGCAGCTTTGCAAAGAACGCCGGCACGCCATTGGGTGGTGACGTCGGGTAGCTTTGGCTGAGGGTAAATGTCGGCCCTTTGTAGCTGTCGGGTGGTGCATAGCCATAGTCCGGATAGGTACCGGCCTGGGCAGCGAGGCTGAACAGCGTGGCCGTCATGGCCAGTGTGGCGAGTGTTCCATGGGGCTGGTTCATCGATGATCTCCTTGATCGGCTGCACACCTGGTATCGTGCCGGGCATTTATCCACGGCGGATACAGAGACTCCTTTATTGTTTTCAGGTACGCGGCGCGGCTGCCGGTGCAGTGGGCGCGCAAGTGCGCGGCAACCAGCATGAAACGTTGTATGACCGGGCCAGTGACGATGCCAAGCAGCAATACCGGCAAAACCGCGCTGGCGAAGTGGCTGCCGCCGGTGCCGCAGTCGGTGGCATGCGTCAGCGTCAGGATCGGTGCCAGGACAGGCGCGGCCAGGACGAAGCAAAAACCCAGGCCCATGCCAGTGCCTACAGCGGCTGCCTGCAAGGCCGCGGCTATCAGGTCAATCCTTGACCACCCTGGCACGCCATGCCGTTGAATCAGGCGGCATGGCGTGCCGGCCTCAGAACTTCGCCAGCTCTTCCCTACAGAACTCCACGAATAGCTGTGCAGGCTTGGTCAGCTGCACCCGCTTCAACCACGCCGCCGCCAACCCTGACAGCGCCACCGGCTCGGCAATGTCCAGCATGGCCAGGCGCTGGCCGTCGTAGGTGTATTCCGAATGCGGACGTGTCACCAGCAGCGAAAAGCCAAAGCCCTGCCCGACCATGCCACGCACCATCTCGATCGACGGCGAGCTGAAAACGATGTTCGGCGTCAGCCTCATCTCGTTGAACAGGCTGACGAAGTAGGTGCGGCTGGGGGCTACGTCCAGCAGAATCATCGGCTCCGGGCACAGGTCGCGCAGCGAGACCTGGGCCTGGCCGGCAAAACGGTGGTTTTCCGGCAGCAGCACATAGGGCTTTTGCGGCGGCATCAGCGGCTCGGCTTCGATGGTACCGTCCAGGTCGTGATCGTAGAGAAATGCCAGGTCGAAGGTGCCGGCCGTCAGGCCCTGGATCAGGTCCTGCTGCTCGCCGTCGCGCAGCCGGATATCCACGCCCGGGTAACGCTGACGAAAGCCGGCAATCAGCCGCGGCAGGTACAACGGTGCCACGGTTTCGAAGCAGCCGATGTCGATCTGCCCGGCCACGGTGTCGTTGTCGGCCAGGGCGTTCTGCTCAAACTCATGGGCCATCTGCAGCAGCGACTTGGTCTTGGCGTAGAAGCGCTTGCCACTGGGCGTCAGCGACACACCCTGGGCATGGTGACGGATGAACAGCTGCACACCAAAACTTTCCTCCAGGCTTTTGATGGCCGTGGAGATGGACGGCTGGGCGATGTACAGCTGGCGCGAAGCCTCGGCAACGCTGCCGGCCTCCACGGTGGTGACGAAGTACTTGAGTTGTCGCAGGGTATAGGCAGCCACGGGTACCTCTTTGGTGCCCGATGGGCACGCAGGGATCATGGCTGACACTTTAACCCTGGGCGCTGGCGAATGGGGGCTGGGTGATAAAGGATTTACCTATGGCTTGAGCAGGTTTTTTGAGGGGGGCCACCTGAAGCCCCCACCGGATCACTCGAAGTCTATATTCGCCATCGCACAGTCATCCCCAACAAGTTTGTACCCTGATTCACATGGCATCCCCACGACAGGGGCCACGCCACGCTTGCGCCTGGAGAGTTTCACTTCAGACTCCACATGTTCCAGCGTCTGTTGTTCAGCGTTACCTGGCAATTCGGCTTTCGGTTCATCTTGCATGTACGTTACTCCTGGGTTGGGTGAACTTGCCAGATAGACTCTATCGTCCGCTCACCCGGTACCCCATCTGGAAACCCGGCCACTGGCCAATAATCTCTGAACGTCTTTACTGATACCCAACGGCCTCAGCGATACGGAGTGCGCCAATGAAGATCGTGGTTACCAGCATTTTCGTCGACGACCAGGCCAAGGCCCTGGCCTTCTATCACTATGTACTCGGTTTCGAGCCCAAGCATGACATCCCCATGGGCCGGCACCGCTGGCTGACCCTCACTTCGCCCAACGACCCCAACGGTGTCGAGCTGCTGTTGGAACCCGACGCGCACCCGGCGTCCAAGGTGTACAAGGCCGCGCTGAAGCAAGACGGCATTCCTGCCACTTCGTTCGGCGTGCGCGATATCCAGGCCGAATACACCCGGCTGTGCGCGGCGGGCGTGCAGTTTACCCAGACCCCCACCGACATGGGCCCCGTCACGGTGGCCGTGTTCGATGACACGTGTGGCAACCTGATCCAGATTGCCCAGAAGCACTGATAATCCACCCTCACGCGCAACAACAAGGAAAACAGATGCGCCACGAATTCAGCGAAGTGCTCAACGACCTGGTCGATTACTTTCTGCTTGGCGATATCCAGCTGCTCGAACGCTTCAAACAGGAACATGAGCTGCCCGACGACCTTGCCTATGCATTCACCCATGACGACAGTGGCGACCAGGCCGTACGCGAAGGCATCGTGCTGCCGCTGGCCGGGGTCGACAACCTGCCTTATCGCATCCTCTTCACCCTCGATGGCTACACCCCGGCCCTGCGCGAACCCGGCAGCCGCCTGAAGCACCGGCGCAATGGCTACGTGTTGCGGGTGGAGCACGGTGCGCTGATGCTGTACACCTGGCGCATCCTGCAGCATTTCACGCCCAAGACCTTGGGCGACCTGATGGCTCGCTACCAGGTGCCGGGGCGGCCGATCATCGAGCTGGACAATGGCTGGTATGACGTGGAGGTGCTGGCGGGGGCACTGGTGCGGGACGGTGTGTACGAGCCGGCGTTCGAGTTTGTTTTGAAGAAGCGCTGGAGTCGGGGTCAGGCTGCTGATGTGGATACCGGATATGCCTTTGGCTTGCGTGGCTATTTCGATTGATTGATAGCCTGTTCCGGCCCTTTCACGGGCAAGCCCGCTCCCACAGGTACAGCCCAGGACTTGAAAGCTGTACTGTACCTGTGTGCGGGCTTGCCCGCGAAAGGGCCCGCGCAGGCGACCCATTAATCTCAGGTATGGCTGATATCCCGATCCTTGGTCTCTGGCATGAAGAAGATCCCCAGTACCGCCGTCATCACGGCAATCACGATCGGGTACCACAAGCCGTAATAGATATCCCCGGTCGCCGCCACCATGGCAAACGCAACCGTCGGCAGGAAGCCGCCGAACCAACCGTTGCCGATGTGGTAAGGCAGCGACATCGAGGTGTAGCGGATACGCGCCGGGAACAGCTCTACCAGCCAGGCGGCAATCGGGCCGTAGACCATGGTCACGTAGATCACCAGAAGGGTCAGCAGCAACAGCACCATCGGGTAGTGGATCTTCGCCGGGTCAGCCTTTTCCGGGTAGCCCGCCTCTTTCAATGCACCACTCAAGGTTGCAGTAAACGCCTCGCTCTGCACTTTGAAGTCCGCTGCGGCCATGCTCCTGCCTTCAAAGCTCGGCAGTAACCGCTCACCAATACGGATCTGCGCCACGCTGCCAGGTTCGGCCGCCTCGTTGGTGTAGGGAATGGCGCGCTTGGCCAGCAGGCTCTTGGCGATGTCGCAGGAACTGGTGAATCTGGCCTTGCCCACCGGGTCGAACTGGAACGCGCACTGGCCAGGGTCTGCCACCACCACCACCGGGTTCTGCTCCTGGGCAACGAACACGTCCGGGTTGCCGTATTCGGTCAGCGCCTTGAAGATCGGGAAATAAGTCAGCGCAGCGATAATGCAGCCGGCCATGATGATCTTCTTGCGGCCAATGCGGTCAGACAAGCTGCCGAAGAAGATGAAGAACGGCGTGCCGATCAGCAGCGAGCCGGCAATCAGCAGGTTGGCCGTCTGTGGCTCGATCTTGAGCATCTGCAACAGGAAGAACAGCGCATAGAATTGCCCGGTGTACCACACCACGGCCTGGCCAGCAGTGCCGCCCAACAACGCCATGATCACCACCTTGAGGTTGTCCCAACGGGCGAACGACTCCGTCAGAGGTGCCTTGGAGGCTTTGCCTTCGGCCTTCATCTTCATGAACACCGGTGACTCGTTGAGCTGCATGCGGATGTACACCGAAATCGCCAGCAGCAGGATCGACAGCAGGAATGGCACCCGCCAGCCCCAGGCCTCGAAGGCCTCGGTCCCCATGGCCGTGCGGCACGCCATGATTACCAGCAGCGACAGAAACAGCCCCAAGGTGGCTGTGGTCTGGATCCAGGCGGTGAAAAAGCCGCGCCGCCCCTTCGGTGCATGCTCGGCCACGTAGGTGGCCGCGCCGCCGTACTCGCCACCCAGTGCCAGGCCCTGCAGCAGGCGCAGGGTGATCAGGATGATCGGCGCGGCCACACCGATTGCGGCGTAGCCAGGTAGCAGGCCGACGACAGCGGTGGACAGGCCCATGATCACGATGGTAATGAGGAAGGTGTACTTGCGCCCGATCATGTCGCCCAGGCGGCCGAATACGATGGCACCGAATGGCCGTACGGCGAACCCGGCAGCAAAGGCGAGCAAGGCGAAGATGAACGAGGTGGTTTCATTGACCCCGGCAAAGAAGTGCTTGGCGATGATCGCCGCCAGGGAACCGTACAGGTAGAAGTCGTACCATTCGAACACCGTGCCCAGGGAAGAGGCGAAGATGACCTTGCGCTCCTCCCGGGAGATACCGCGTTGGGGCGCGCTACTGCCCGTGGATGTGCTGTCGAAAACCGCCATGGGTTGCCTCCGTCATGTCTTCATGCAGGCCGGAGCACCTCACAACCACTTCACCGTCGCACCCAGGCCCTGGGGCTTGCTTTGGTTGCGCGAAGCACGACGAGGCAGGCCGCCTCGGATCGCAGCAAGGTAACTGAAGCATAATCGGGTTTGGCGGGATATCCACCCGCCTGGCCGCACTGCGGAGGGCAGCATGAACAATACGGCTACACCGGGCTGGCTAGGCGATATCTGGTTGGCTGACGATCACTGCCTGCTGCTTTCTACACTCGGCACGACCGACCGTCATGTGCACTACGCGCATCAGGTGCTTGTCGGCCTCGGCGCCGATATCGAGGTGCGCGTGGGCGAGCAGATCTGCAGCGGCCCGCAGGTGCTGATTGCCTCGCAGCAACCTCATGCCATCCTCAGTCATGGCTTACCGTGCCTTACCCTGTTCGCCGAGCCGCTGGCATTCGACCTGGCAGAACTTGCCTTGGCCTGCGAGCACGCGGGCAACCGTGCAGAACACCTGGCAGAAAGCCTTGGGCATTGGCCGCGCCGCCGGCTCGACCCCCGCCTGGGAAAAGCCCTGCAGCGCATCCGCGCGCTCGATGAGCAAGCCTTGCCGGCCCGGGAACTGGCCAGTACCGCGACGCTGTCGATCAGCCAGCTGGAGCGCCTGTTCAGCGGTTCACTGAAGCTGTCGGTGCGGCGGCTGGTGTTGTGGCAGCGCTTGCGTGTGGCCATGCAAAGGGCGCTGAGCGGCGCCAGCCTGACCGAAGCGGCATTGGCGGCAGGGTTTGCCGACTCGGCCCACTTCACCCGCAGCGTTCGCCGGCAGTTCGGCCTCAGCCCCCGGGCCGCCTTGTGCGGATTGCGTCTACGTACGGTCGGCTAACGCCTGACACAACCCCGCTGGCAATACCGCAGGTGAATGAGCATCGCCGTTCACCCACGGCTCGCGCAATTGCGCCAGGTAGGCCTGCGGATAGTCGGGCCGATCCCCGATGCCCATGTCGTCGTCCGCGAGCGCATAGCCTGGCAGGTACAGGACCGTGCCAAGCAGCCGGTCCCAGAGCGGAAAGAACAGCGCGAAGTTGACGTCGCCAGTGCTGCCGTACTTCAGGTGATGCAGGCGATGCACCGGCGCCCAGGCGAACACATGGCGCAAGCCGCCAATGCGCATGTCCACGTTGCTGTGTTGCAGCAACAGCTGGATAGACACACTGAACGCCAGCAGCGATGCCACCTCGACGGGCAAGCCAAGCAGCAACAACGGCAAGGTGCCGCCCAGGGTTTCGAGCAACTGGTGTAGAGGATGCTTCATCAGGCCGTTGAAACCGTACAGGCGCGTGACACTGTGGTGCACCGCATGCAGCCGCCACAGCAGCGGGCTGCGGTGGCTGGCGTAATGCACCAGGGTGATGCCCAGATCGGCCAGCGCAATGGCTAGCAGCAACTGCAGGGCCAACGGCCAGTGATCAGGCCAAAGCCCCGTACCCGGGAGCCAGGTGGCAAGCAGCGGAATGGTCGCCACGCTGCAGAGGGTCAGGCATTCATTGACCAGCGCATGGCAAAGGTCACGTCGCCCCTCGCCTTGTACCTGATTCCAGACAACCTTGAAGGGGATGAGCCGTTCGCAGATAAATGACAGCAACACGGCACTGGCCAGCAGGGGCAGTAGCCACAACGGCTGGGCTGCCAGTGACAGTGCGGCGGCAATGAAGCCAAAGAAGAACAGTGGGGCATACAGGGTGCGCATGGGCGACTCCAGTCAGTCAGGAGCCGCCAGTGTTAGGCCTTAGGCAAGGTGGGCGCTTGAAAGAACGGCGCATGCTTGGCCGCTACGCGGAACCGGCGTCCACTTCAAGAACAGCGTTACCGCAAAAACTGCACGACCGCTGCCAGCACCCCCTCAGCCTGTTCCCGATGCGGTACATGCCCACACTCTTGCAGCAACTGCATCGCCGCCGGCCCACCCGCCAGCGCCACCAGCCGCTCGGGGTGCACTGGCGAGCCGAACTCGTCGTTATCGCCATGCAGGCTCAACAGCGGGCAGCGGACCTGCGCCAACACGGCATCCAGGTTCCACTCGGCAAAATCCTCAGCCAGCCAATTGTCCACCCAGGCGCGCAGTACCCATTCGGCCTTGCTGCCGTGGTAGCGCTCCAGCCGTTGCAGCTGGCCGGGCGCGGCAAACCGCAGATCGGCGGCACGAATGCCCTCAAGGGTACGCGCTTCGACAAACGCTTGCGCCGACTCGGTAATCAGCCCCACGCACTGGCTGGCGAAGGCCGCCGCACAGGCCACGGCCATGCCACCGCCAACGCTGTGACCGAAGACAATGAAATCGGTAATGCCAAAGTACTCGCGCAGCGCCGTGAACCCTTGCTGCGCCTCGTTCTCGACAAACCCCAGGCGCAACCTGCCCGGGTGTGCGTCGGACCGGCCAAAGCCCAGGCGGTCGTAGGCGATTACCCGGTGCCCGGTGGCGTGGGCCAACTGCACCGGAAAGTCGCGCCACAACGCCACACAACCCAGCGAATCATGCAGCAGGACAATGGGCGCCCCCTGCACCTGCAGGGGTACCCACTCCTGAGCGAACAGCCTGCCTTGGGCGGTGTCGATCCAATGCTCATGGCTGTGCAGTGCGCTCATACCGCCGCCGGCACCGGCCCCTTCAACTCGACCTGGTTGCCATCCGGGTCGTAACAGTACAGGGACAGCCCCTCGCCTTCGGCACCATAACGCTTCTCTGCGGGCTCAACCTTGACCCCGGCGGCTTCCAGGTAGGCCGTCAATGCCACCTCATCGAACGGCTCGATACGCAGGCAGAAATGGTGCAGGTTGCGCCCCTCCACCCCCGGTGCCGCCCCGCCTGGCTGGCCCAGCGGGCCGTCCAGGGTCACCAGGTCGATCATCGCCGTGCCCGTGGCCAGGTGCACCATGCCCAGGTCGTCGCGCACGCGGCTGACAGCGCAACCCAGCAACTCGGTGTAGAAGGCAACACTGCGCGGCAGGTCGCTGACGCGCAGAACAAGATGGTCTATGTGCTTGATAGCGAACGGTCGCATGCCGGGCTCCTTGTTCCGTGTGCGCGAATACGTTCGCCACCATAGCCCAGCTTCGCCCGGCGTGACCAGAATCAGCTACTCGTTAACCAACCGTTGCAGCACGCGCCCTTCATGCCGCGTCAGGATGCGCAACAGTTGGTCGACCAGCGCCCGGTCCGGGGTCTCCAAGTGGAAGTGGTGCCCGCCCGGGTGCCACGAAATCTTCGCCTGACCAGGCAAGGCGGCCTCGCGCCGGGTAAAGGCTTCGCCGGTGAATGCCCCCTGGCGACCAAACAGCAGGTACAACGGGCAGCTGATCTGGTTGAGCAGTTCGCAGGCTTCGCGCTCGGTCAGCGGCATCGGTTCGGGCAGCACCAGCCGCGGGTCGTGGCGCCAGCAGTAGCCATCGCCCAGTTGCAGCAGGTCGCGCAGCGCCAGCAGCCGTGCGGCACCTTCCGACAGCTCGGTGTCCAGGCGTTCGCGGCGTTGCGCCAGGGCGGTGTCCAGGTCGTCGAAGCGGCCGGGGTCTGGCTCGGCAAACCCCGGCAGCTGGCTGCGCTGCACCATGCGCTTGAGCCGGTAGGCCCGCGCCAGGTGCTGCACGCGGTCATCCTCGGCCACCGTGAACGGTGCCCCCATGCCGTCGAGGAAGGTCATGCTGGCAATGCCGCTGGTCATGGCCGCCAGCAGCGATGCCACCCCGGTCCCCATGCCGTGGGCCAGCACATGGAACTGCGCCAGCCCCAGACTGTCGGTCACCGCCAGCATATCTTCGGCATGCTCCCAGAGGTAATAGCCACTGTCGCGGCGGCGATGGTCCGAACGGCCGTGACCAACCAGGTCGGGGGCCACCACGAAACAACCGTCCAGCATCGGTGCCAAGCGTTCGAACGAGGCAGCGTTGTCCAGCCAGCCATGCAAGGCCAATACGGGAATACCGTCTTCGGCGCCCCAGGTGCGGACCGCTATTTCAATACCATCAAGGTCTAGCAGGTGGTCTTTCGGACTGCACAGCGAACGCATTGCAACTCTCCTTGGCTGAAGCCTGCGCCATGGCCTGCCTCCACCCTCTCGCAGATCTCCCCCTGCTGCTGGCCCCTCACCGACACACGCATGCGCAAGACCGACCGCTACCGACAACTATCTACCGCACCACGGCGCCTTGATGAGTGTGGACTATCCCCTCTACGCAAGAGGTCATGACCATGACAACCCCCACGCCGCTGCATAAAAACCAGATAACCCGTGCATTGCCCAAATGGAGCAAGGCGCTACACCCCGCACACACGCAAAAAGTGGTGCAAAGCCTGCGCAGGGACTATCTGGCTGAAGATGGCACCCCTTACCCATGGTATGCCACTGCCGATGCGCCCGCGCGCGAGCAGTTGCGCAACGCCATCAAGGCGCGAAACAAATGCCTGGCGCAACTCAAGGCAGCTCTTGCGGGCTTCAAGGACATCATCACATTCAGCACGCCTCTGCTAACCAAGCAGTTGAATGTGAGTGTGCCCGTAGACAGGGCGCAGTATGTCTTTCAGCCCTTTGAAGCCGATGCCGATATCTGGACCGGCGTTCCTGACCTGGAAGTGCCTTTGTTTCCTGACCGGAAGGTGGATGTGCTGGCCACCCGCCCCATGGGCGAGCCGCAAGCACGTAGCTTGCTGGAGGCGGCCCTGCACAACTTCGAAAGCCTGGATGAAGTAGGCGCCTACAGCAGGCTCACCTGTGCACCAGGCAGCGAAACCCCTTTGCCAGGGCTGACGATGGCGGACTTCGTCAAGCATTGTCGGGCACTGGACCTGGGCCAGCGCTATCAAGATCACCTGCTGGCAACCCATGAGGGCGCCAACCGCGCTGAAGTCCAGCGCCTGTCGATTCAAGCCAGCCGTGAAGCTTTGAGGGTGCAGGCACTGATCGCAAAGCTCAAAGGCCTGCTGAGCGACCGCGGGGGCAATGCGCTCATTCAGTTATGCGATGGCAAGCCCCGGCCCACCTATGATGAACAGCCGTTGCGCTGCTGGAACTTCAGCCTGTTCGGTATCCCCATCCACGAGATCCTCTTCATCGGGCCCGACGAGCCTAGCCAGATAAACCCGTGCATTGTTTACATACCTGAAGACAACGAGCACCCGGTCAGGGAATTTGCCTCACTCCAGGCAGCAGGCAAGCACCTGCGCAGACGCTTGCTGCAGAGGACATTCCGTCGTGCGTTGGTCCATTTCGCCTACAAGGACAGGCAACAGGAGCTGGCCGACAAACTGGAGAACGCGCTGTTCGAGAAGGACGATGCAGGCATACACAGACCCCGACACAAGCCTGTACTCCATTTCACCCCCTCGCCCATCCGCACCGATCCCTGGGCCACCTTGTACAACGCGCACCTTGCGCGCATGAAGGCCGACGCGAAAATCATTGCTGTCCCCACTGCCGACGTAGACGCCAAGGCCCGCAACGAGCGCCTGAAGCATTGGCTCGATATCGGCATGACTGTGCTCAACGTGGCTGCGTTCTTCGTGCCCGGGCTGAACACCGTCATGCTTGGTGTTTTCGCCTACGACCTGATGAGTTCTGTGTTCACCGGGTTCGAGGCCTGGGAAGAAGGCGATACCCAGCAAGCGCTGGTGCAACTGGAATCATTGGCCATCAATGCGGCGGTCATCGCCGGTTTTGCGGTAGGCGCCAAGATCGTTCAGGCATCAGGCTTCGTCGATGCACTGACGAGTGTGTGGCACGACGATCAGGAGGTGCTCTGGCACCCCGACATGAAGCCGTATGCAAGCCCAGCGGCTATCCCTGAGGGAGTTCAACCCGATTCGCTCGGCCATGTGCACGTCGATGGGAAGACCTACCTGAAGCTGAATGGGACGCTATACGAAGTGTTTCAGGACGCCGAGCAACAATGGCGCGTGCGCCACCCCGAGGATGCACAGGCCTATGCGCCGCGCTTGTTGCATCAGGGTGACGCTCGCTGGCAACTCGACCATGAACAACCGCTGGAATGGGACCACCAGCAACTCATGAGCCGCCTGGGCAACTACACCACTGGCCTGGACAAAAGCGAGCTGGACTACGCCATGCGCAGTACCGGTACCGATGAAAGTGTATTACGCCGTAACCAGGCAACAGGCTCACGCCCACCCGCCCTGTTGATCGACACCTTGCAACGCCTGCAACTCGACAACGAGGCTCGACAGATCATCGATCGCGTACGCCATGGGTTGCCGCTGGCAGCGTACAAGGACTTTGTCTTACCTGAACTGCTGCGCCTGCCGGGGTGGTCTGAGGGGATTGTACTCAAGGTTTACAAAGGGCCAGAACCCTGGGGCGAGTCTATGCGCTACGGCCCGCCCCATTCGACGGGGCAAATAGAAATCGAAGTCACCCGCAGCGACCTGGAAAATGGCCAACTGAGCCAGACCGTGCTGGCTCAAATGGATGAAGAAGTCTCGCTGAGACTGCTGGGTGACACACCGCCCGAGCAACGATCTTCTGCCTTGAACAACGCGCTCGCGACACATCTGGAAGCGCATCGCGAGGCGTTGTTCAGCAGCCTGCAGCAAAGCCGCCGGCCCGTCCTCCCCCCAGCCGCCCACCCCCTCGCCCGGCAGTTTCCCGGCTTGCCGGACAGTGCGCTTGAAGCGTTACTGGCCAACATCAGCAACGCCGAACGGCTAAGCCTGACAAACGGACGGGTGCCGCTTCGCATTGCCGAAGAAGCCCGCCGTCTGCAAGCCCGTGCGCGGCTAGACCGCGCCATCCTCGGCATGTTCAGGCGCAGCCTGGCTAACGATGACAGCCAACGCCTGAAACAGGCCCTGCAAGCCGAGCACCCACAGGCTGACTCGGCCCAGTTGCTGCAACTTGCCCTCGCCGATCGCCAGCGCTGCGCCTCACTGCTTGGCCAACAGCCCGTCAAGCCGAGCTTCCGCTCCCCCTTGCGCATGGCCAACGGCCAACTTGGCTACCCTTTGAGTGGTCGGGGCCTGCCCGCCGCCTGCCGCCTTCGAGCACTCTACCCCGAACTCAGTAGCCCGCAAATCAGTGCGCTGCAAGCTGATCTTGCCCAAGGGGGCGACCTGGGTATCGCCATCAGTCGGCTGGAAGCAGAACAGCGTACCCTCAGCCGTGACCTCAACCGCTGGGCCAACGCTTCAGCTTCGCTGGAAGAGCGCTTTGATCGCCAGCAATGCGCCGAACGGCTGATGAGTGCTTCCCGGCGTGAAGGTGGCGCGCAACGCGAGGCACTCGTGCTGGACCGCATGCGGCTGGAAGCGCTGCCAACGTTCACTGCTCGCATGCCGCATATCCGGCAACTGACGCTTGAAGGGTTGCAACTGCGGCGCCTGGACAGCGGCTTGCTGTCAAACTTCCCTAACCTGGAAAAACTGGAAATCATCGGCAACCCCGACATGGACGCCGAAACACTGTTCGAGGCGCTCAAGTCTGCGCCACGGCTACGCGAGCTGGGCCTGACAAGCAATGGCTTGACTGCCCTTACAGCCACTGCCCAACAAGCCATAGAGGCGATGCCCGGCCTGAGAATACTTGGCCTCAGCCGTAACCGCCTGCAACTTGATGACGCCAGCTTGAGTTTCCTTGCGCGCTTGCCACTGGATGCACTGGGCCTGGGCAACAATCAGATCACACTCGATGAAACCCTCGCAGCCCGTTTTCAGGACATGATTCACCCCATGGTATTGCACATGCCCGGCAACCCATTGCAGCAGCCACCCGACCTGCGCTTCATGGCCCGCCTCAGCCACCTGGACCTCGAGCGTTGCGAACTGCAGCAATGGCCCGACAGCTTGACCACCCTCATGAGCCAGCCCCAGTACCAACTGCGCTATCTCAACCTCTCCTCCAACCGCATTCGCACACTGCCAGACCTGCCAAGGGTGCTGCGTACCCCCTTCGCCCGTGACGTCGCCGCGCGCCTGCCTAAGCGCCGCTGGCTGTTCAACTACAACACGCTGGAAGCCCAGACACGTGCACGCCTGGGCAGCAGTGGCGTCAACGTATTCGAACACGCAGAGGACGTGCCACAGTGGCAAAGCATTTTCCGTGGCGACGCGAGCAATGCCGAAGAGCAACTGTGGAGCGACTTGTTCGACCAAGGTGAAAACGCGGCGTTGCTAGGGGTACTGGAGCGTCTCGCCCAGTCGGCAGAAGCGCTGCGCGATGCCGAAACCGTGAGCGAACGTGTCTGGGACTTGCTGGAGAAGGCTGCTGAAGACACCGAGCTACGTGAGCGCCTGGCCACCGTGGCGGGCGACTTCCCCCCAACCTGTGGAGACGCAGGCGCCGACGCTTTCAGCGCATTGGAAATAGAGGTACTGGCCCACGAAGCCGCAGGCCGTGCCGGTAGCCGACCCACCGATCTGCTGAGGCTGTATCGCAAGCTGTACCGACGCGACCAGGTCAATCAACTGGCCGACCGCATCAGCTGGAAAAGATCCTTGCGCAAACAGGCGCTGCTCGATGGCGTCTTCGATGAAGATCTTCCCGCTTACGATGTGCTCGACGAGCCCTCCGCGTTTCCGGACTTCGACCTGGAAACGGGGCTGGTGGACGATATCGAGGTGCGCCTGGCGTTGCGCCAGTCTCTGGCCACCGCGCTGGACTATCCTGAGCCAAGCCGAGGCATGTTGTACCGCGACACAGCCAGGATCAACCAGACCATCATCGACCGAGTGAAAGCTGCGGTCCTGGCGCTGGATACGGATGCCAACGCGCGGGAACAATGGTTGAACCAGCAGCCGGGTTGGGTCGAGTACCTGAAACGTGAGCATGCGGCACAGTTCAGCCTGATCACCGACTTTTGGCGGCCGGGCCTGGACTACCTGTACTACTGCCTGGATGAAACCGCCGACCCGGTCACCTCCCTGGACAGTTCTGTTCTACGAGCGCTGGCCGGCGTCATGCCTGAAAGCCCATTGAGTGCTCAAGGAGTGCTGCGTCGCGTCTCGATCAACGAGCAGCAGTACCGCCAAGGGGTGGACGTGCTGACTGCCGAGCAGCAACAGGTTGAAACCGGCCTGCTGACCAGCCTCACTCGCCAGGCGCAAACCCTCGGCGGCTAAGCGGTAATCACTGCCCGCGCAGGTCTTCGAAGAAGGCCTGCCGGCCATCCACCTGGCTGGACGCCCGCGGGGCCGCCGCTTCGCCATTGGCGGCCTCCACATGCCAGTAGCAGTGCTGCACGGCGCGGGTCACCGCCACGTAGGCCAGGCGCTGCACTTCTTCCTTCTGCGCCGTATCGAACGCCTGCGCATCACCGGCCCTGCCCAGCCCGGCCTGGCGGTACACCTGGTTCTTGTAAGGCGAACTCGTCAGGTACTGGCAGTCGCCCAACATGAACACCGCATCGGCCTGCAAACCCTTGGCACTGTGGTAGGTGAGCTGACGCAGTCGGCGCTGCTCGGCCGGCAATGCCGCCTCGGCGTGCAGCACGCTCTGCAGGTGCTCGTTCATCAAGGCCCTGTCGCTGCCCTTGCGGTAAAGCATCATCACCGTCTCGCCCCGTTGGTAGTGCTCGATCAGCGTTTCGCCCAAGGCGGCCTCGTCACGGTCGAACACCTTGACCGGCGAACCCGGCAGCTCGGCTGCGGGGCCACTGGCCCGGGCTTTCTTGCCGGCAATCGCCGGAGTGCCCTTGACCAGATGCTCGGCCGCGTCGATCACCTGCTGCTGGCAGCGGTAGTTGTCGACCAGCATCACCCGGGTGTTGGCCGGCGACGGGAAGGCCTTGGTGAACTCCATGAAATACTTGGGCGAACTGCCACGCCAGCCGTAGATCGACTGCCAGTCGTCCCCCACGCACAGCAGCGAGGAATGCTGCGCATGGCGCCCGGTGTGCATGGCCGGGCCACGTCGGCGTATTTCGGCCAGGCAGGCACGCAGCCAGCTGACAATCTGCGGCGACACGTCCTGGAACTCGTCGATCATCAGGTGCGCCAGTGGCCGCAGCAGCGGGTCGGGCAGCAGTTGCAGGTTTTCCGGGTTGTTCTCGCCAAAAAGGGCGAACATGCGGTTGTAGCTCATCACCGGTGGCGACTGGTCCAGCAGGTGCGCTTCCAGGGCTTTCCAGTACAGGGCCAGGGCCTCGAAGAACAAGGCATCGCTGTCGCCGGACGGGAAACTCATCGCCGCCACTGCGTTATTTACGTCCAGGCCAAGGTTCTCGATGAAATTGGCCGCGCCGACAAAGGCATCCAGCAGTGGCGCCGGGGCCAGCTCACCCTTGACCTTGTACTCGAACCCCGGGCCAGCCACGGCATCACCCGCCAGCGAGGCCGCCAGGCGCCGGGCCATGGCGTAGTTGTCCAGCCAAATCAGCGGCCGGTCGCAGAAGGCCTGCAACAAAGTGCGCTTGACCGCCCACTCGGCACGCACTGCCAGCTTGGCGCCGGGGCGCTGGTACTGGGCACTTTCTGCGGGGTCGAAGCCCAGCACCACCCAAGGCCCCTGGCCTTCCAGCCGGCCATGCACATGGAAGCGGCTGCCACGGATGTCGACGGTTTCGCGGCAGGGTTCGATGCCCTTGATCGGCCAGGCACCAGCGGCGAACCACAGGTCCTCGATCACATCGCACAGCTCTTCGTCGCGCTGGGCCGCCAGCTGCGTTACCTGTGCGCGCTTCTGCACATCGGGGTTGTTCGGGTCCAGTGGTTTCAGTTGCAACGCTTCGCTGCGCAACAGGCCGACCAGTTCGGCAAAACGCGGGCTCTCGCCCAGCAAGCTGCTGTAGCACTGGTTCAGTTGCTGACGCTGGGCATCGTTAAGGCGCAGGTCGAACGGGTTGCTGTCGGCCTCGGCCTCACGCCCGGCGGGCATCTCGTTGCCCAGCGTCTCGAAGGCGCGCACCTGGTCGAAGCCCGGCAGGCTGCGCACCAGCGGCAGGATGCGCGAATGGAAGGTACGCACCAGTTCGCGGGCCTGCACCGGTTGCAGATTGATCTGCCACAGGGCAAACACTTGAAGCAGGCGCTTGATGAAATCCTTGCGCGACTCGCGGGTGAAGGTGACCACGGTCATCGCATCCAGCTCGTACCCCAGGTAATGGCGCAGCAGCAAAATGCGCAGCACCAGCGACGTGGACTTACCCGCGCCAGCCCCAGCCACCACGCAGGTGGACGGGGTGTCGCTGAAAATCAGCTTCCACTGTGCGGCACTGGGCTGGGCCTCGGCGGGCAAACGCTGGGCGACATCGGCCTTGAAGCGCTTTTTCAGCTCGGCCGTCAACGGCAGGCGCCAGTCGTCGAACAGGTTATCGTCCCGGCCCGGCACACCAGCGGTGTCTGGACGGGAGTCGCGGATCACCAGCACCTGGCGCCCGGCCTCATAGCCTTCCATCCGTCCACGCTCAAACCCTTCACGCTCAGCCTCGGCATGGCCACTGCGCTGGCCCTCGGCGTGCCCCAGGAACCATGAGTCGCGGTGCTGAGCCTGCAGGCGGGTCAGGCCACGCCCCAGCAGGCGGGCGACCAGGCGACGAAACCAGGGCAGTTGGGCGGGCGGGGTAAGGTCGGCGGGGGCCTGGGGTTGCTCGTGGGCCACGGTCACTCCGTTGAAAAACAAAATCAGCGGGCATGTTCGCTGCATCGAAGGAAAATCGCCAGCGAATGCTTGCAGATCAGTGGATTAGGCGATGAAGCGAAGAAAGGCCAACAGAAATCACATCTATTAAACTGATTACTTTAAGCCTATATTTACGCTTATTTTCGATGTTTTTTTCGCGCATCATGGCGTCATTCCACTGATTCAAGGAGCACCATCATGCTGAAACTGCGACCGTTTGATAGCCTCGGCCACGCCAACCATGGCTGGCTCGACGCCCACCACCATTTCTCGTTTGCCGAGTACTACGACCCGGCGCGCATGCACTGGGGCAACCTGCGGGTATGGAACGACGACCTGATCGCAGCCGGCAGCGGCTTCCCGCCGCACCCGCACCGCGACATGGAAATCATCACCTATGTGCGTGAAGGCGCGATCAGCCACCAGGACAGCCTGGGCAACAAGGGCCGTACCGAAGCCGGTGACGTGCAGGTGATGAGCGCCGGTACCGGCATCGTGCACAGCGAGTACAACCTGGAGGACGTCGACACACGCATCTTCCAGATCTGGATCGTGCCGGAGCGCACCGGAGAAGCACCGCAGTGGGGCTCTCGGCCGTTCCCCAAAGGCGAACGTGGTGAAGGCTTCGTGACCCTGGCCAGCGGCCGCGTGGGCGATGAAGACAGCCTGCAGATTCGCACCGATGCGCGGCTGGTGGCTGCCACCTTGCGAGCTGGGGAAACCGCCGAGTACCGCTTCGATGCCGCACGCCGGGGTTACCTGGTGCCGGCCAAGGGGCTGGTAGAGGTCAACGGGTTGCGGGCCAAGGCACGTGATGGCGTGGCAATCGAGCAGGAAGAAGTGCTGCGGGTGACCGCCATCGAAGACAGCGAGATCGTGCTGGTGGATGTGGCCTGATGAATCAGCCAGTGCAGGGAGCCTTGTAATGCCTGCACTGGCTTGCCGGCGATGGGCTGCGCAGCAGCCCCCTTTCAGAAGGGCAAGGTCAGCTTCAACCAGTAGGCATCACCCTGGGCGCGGTTGCGCACTTCGGTTTCCTTCGACCACTTCGCCGTCACGAACCAGCCATCCTTGCCGCTGTACTTGATCGACGGGCCGATGGCAAAACTGCGCCCCTTGTTGTTTTCGATACGCTCACCGTCCTGGCGGTCGTCAGTCGTCTGCCGGTAGTAATACCCCCCTACCCCCAGCACCCAGCCATTGCCAAGCCCCCATCCCACGGCATAGTCCACATGAAACTCCTGCCCCGAACGGTAATCGGTGGCCGGGTTGCGCCGGTTGAAGTCGTACATCACCTTGGCATCCAGGTTGAGCCCGGCCGGGTCGATGTAGCTCATCGCATACACCGGCTCGAACACCCAGTAATTGCGCCCGGGGTTGGCCAGGTCGTTCTTGTCGTAGCGCCCGGTGGGGGCAATCATGTCGAAGGCCAGGATGCTATGGAACTTGTCACTGTGGTGAAAGCCCAGCGCCGGGCCGAAGATCACGTCGCCCAGGCCGCTGTTATGCTGCGACTGGCCGTTGAGCGATACCTTCAGGTCTACCAGCGGTACGATGGCATGCAGCGCCAGGCTGCCACCCAGCACGGTGTAATCGCTTACCCAGATCAACCGCGGCACAATGGCATTGGCGCGTACACGAAAGTCCACCGGCAGTTTGCGACCGTCGTTGCCACGCAGGTTGTCGGCTTCGTAGTGGTTGACGAACAGCTGGCCATAAAAACCCGGCGGTGGCATGGCGCCGGACATGTAGTTTTCGGCACCGAGCGGGTAGGACGTGCCGCCGCCTTCGGTTGCATGGGACAGGTTGGCAGCGCCGAACAACGAGGCGCACACGGCAAGGCGCAGCAGGTTTGCAAGGGTCGGAGTCATCGGGTCAACCTTTTTTGTTGTTATCGGTCGGGTGCACGCCAGCCCCCTGTGGCCAGGGAGCCAGGCGTCAAAGGGTCAGATGCGTTTGAACAGGGCCGAGCGCTGGCCTTCAGACGCCCCATCAGCGGCGCTGTAGAAGCGCTCCATGAAGATGTCGCGCTCGAACAGGCGGCCCTGCATCAGGCAGGTGATGGCCGCGTCGATCATCGGCGGCGGGCCGCACAGGTAAGCTTTGTGGCCGTTGAAGCGGCCCTCGAAATGCTGCCTGGCGGCGTCGTGCACGTAACCGCGCACACCCTGCCACTGCGCGTCTTCGGCAGCCTGGCTGAGGGCTGGCACATAGCTGAAGTTGGCATGGCGGGCAGCCAGCGCTTCGAACAGTTCGCGGTTGTACAGCTCGGCACGGGTACGGGCGCCCTGGAACAGAGTGATGCGGCGGGTATCGCCACGCGCCAGCAAGTCGAGAATCATCGACTGCGGGCTGGAAAGCCCCGAGCCGCCAGCGATGAAAATCAGGTCGCCCGGTTGGGAGCTGCGCACGAAAAACTGCCCGTACGGGCCGGACAGCGCCAGCGCGTCGCCCACCTTGAGCTGCTGGTGAATGTACCCGGTGGCCACGCCGCCTTCCACCAGGCGCACATGCAGTTCCACCTCGTCCGCCTGCTGGGGCGGGTTGGCCAGTGAGAATGCGCGACTGCCTTCAATTCCAGGCAGTTGCAGGTTCACATACTGCCCGGCCTGGAAGGCCATCGGCCGGTCGAGTTTCAGGTGCACACCGCGAATGGTCGGTGACAGTTCGACCAGCCGAGTGACTACGGCGTGGTAGTCCTGCACCGGCAGGCCGGCGAAGTCCGGGTCGACGTCGATGTCAGCCTCGATGACCAGGTCGCTCTGCGGGATGGCACAACAGGCCAGTACCTTGCCCTCGTCGCGTTCCATGTCCATCAGGGCGAAGGACGAAGCGGCACCGAGGTCGACCTCGCCTTCCAGTACCTGGCACTTGCAGGTGGCGCAGGTGCCGTGGCCACAGGCAAACGGCAGCCACACGCCCTGGCGCAAGGCGGCTTCGAGGATGGTCTGCCCCTCCTCCACTTCAATCTGTTCGCCAGTGGGTTCGATGGTGACTTGATAGCTCATGGCGGCATTCCTCAGTTGTGGCTGCCGCCCAGGCCTTCAAGGCCGGGGGTGTGCAGGTGCAGCAGGCTTTTGTGGGTGATGCCGTTGGCTGCCAGCCCTCGGGCCAGGTCGGGCGTGAAGGGCTGCTCATCCAGGCGCCACCGTGCAGTGGCGAAGTCCACCTGGGCAGCATCCGGGTGCAGGGCAATGGCCGGCTTGACCACCTGCTCGATGAAAGCGGCAAAGGGCAGCGCCGGGTCCACCGGCAGGGTGAACGGTGCGCAGAACAGCAGGTGGTTTTCCCAGCACAGGTACACCAGCTGGGCGCCGTGGAAGTTGGCCTGGCGGTCCAGGGGCTGGGCAGTGTAGGTGCCGATGGCAGTCACGGGCATGGCGTTGTTCCTCTTGTTCTTGTAGGGCCAGGGCGCGTTAACGGCGCCCTGGTGGTTCGGTGCTTCAGCCGGCCTTGCGCCCGGTACCTTGCAAGGCCTGCCAGCGCTGCTGTTCGGGCGAACCCTGATACTCGAAGTTGTCCTGCCCGGGGTCGATGTTGTAGTAATCACGCACCACCGCCTCGACATCGCCGCCACCGCAGTTGCCCTGCAGGATCTGATGCACCGGCAGCCAGGCCTGCACGTACTTGTCCGGCTCGAAGGCGAAGATGTCGCAGCAGCCATCGGAGCAGAAGTGGTAGCGCTCGCCCTCATGCACCAGGCTGCGGTGGCTCAGCTGCGTGGGCGCATCCGGCTCGGTGAAGGCCAGCGGGATCTGGCAGATCTGGCACAGCATCGGCAGCGTCGGGTTGTAAAAGCGCTCACCACGCGCCTGCAGCTCGCGCCAATGCTCGTAGCGCGGCCGGTAGTAGCGGTCGAAGGTGTCCGGGTACTTGGCCGACAGCCAGTCCAGCTCCTCGTCGGTGGGGATCCAGGTATGGAAGTTGGTGGCCTGGCTGTACTGGTAGAAGATCGACCAGGCCTGGTGGCTGATATGCTCCTTGCCGATGGTGGTCTGCTCGACGTACTTCGGCGGGCGGATGCCGTAGCGCTCCAGGTCCTTGAACAGCGCACCACCGGCCTGTTCGAAGTACACCTCCCAGGCTTCGGCCCAGGACATCACCTTGTTGGGCAGCATGTAGTCCATCATCATCCCGACCAGGGTCAGCAGCCGGTAACCGCGCCAGAACCACTTGTCGATCCAGCGCTGCACGATGGGCACGTTGTCCTCGTGTTGCTCCAGCAGGAACTTGATCACCTCCAGGCCCAGGGTCATGTGCCGGGCTTCGTCGGACTGCGCCGAAAAGCCGAAGGTGACCGTGGCCATGTCGCCGTTGAACGCGGCACCCGACATGAACGGCACGAACAACAGGTTGGTCAGCACATACTCGAACGAGAACGAGATGGCGGTGAGGAACTCGAACGGGCCGGCTGTGCGCGCATCCTCGAAGAACGACTTGGGCACCGACAGGAACCACACCCGGTCGTGCATGTGGGCGAAGTCATGCAGGCCGTTGAAGTGCTTGTTGTAGTGGCTCATGGCGTGCACCTGGGTCTGCACGTGGCGCAGTTCGTCGATGGCCTGCATCTGGCAGGCCACCCGTGCACCGGCGCCACCAAAGTGCCGGCCGACACGAGCGAAGCCCTGGTAGGCCTGGTACTCCAGCGGGGTGACGCCGCTCAGGAACAGTTTCAGGGCGTTGACGTAGCGGGCGTCAGAGATGTTCTGGTGGCCGTTGTTCTGGGCGAAGGCATCGAAAATGGCGTACAGCTTCTTTTCTTTTTCGGCCTGGTACTTCCAGTAGGCGTCCATGGTCAGGCGGAACGGGTCTTCCCACTTGTCCCAGTCGGTGATCTTGATGCCCTCGAACCGCTCGTAGGGGTAGATGGCGTCTTTGCTCTGGTAGCTTGGTTCCCAGCCCAGGTCGCGGGTCAGGCAGCGGTACTTGTCTTTCTGGTTGAGGCGTTTGGCGGCCATGGTGGTCTCCCTTGTTCTTGTCGTTGTGCGGATCAGTTCCAGTGCAGGGCGAAGCAGTCTTCGTCTTCCTCGACGTTGCCGCCGAGGGTGATCACGTCGATCAGCATTTCCTGCACGTCCCATTCACGGCCGATCTTTTCTTCCACCGTGGCGCGGTGAATCTCCAGGCGCCCTTCGGCCTGCACGCGGATCATCGCCGGCTGGTGCTGCACCTGGGCATGCGGGTTGTCCTGGGTGATGGCCTCGACGATGTAGCGGGCGCTGTCGTTGTCCTGGAAGGCGATGTACACGAGGGAAGTCATGCGGCGTCTCCACTGAGGCCCAGTTTTTTCAGGCGTGCGCCAAAGGCGCTGTCACAAGCATCCAGCGCGTCACGGCCTGGGCCGGCCTCGGCCAGCGGCAGCAGCGCTTGCACGGCACGGCTGCGCCATTCACACACCCAGCCTTCGATCAACTGTTGGTTGTGCGTGTTTTCGGCAACGGCGGTCTTGACCAGGGCATCCACCCAACGCTGGCTCTCGGCAAACCACAGGCGCATGAACTCGGTGAGCATGCCCAGCTGCCCTGCCCCGATGGCCACCAGTTGCGCATCGAAGTGTTCGAACAACAGCGGGTACAGCAGGCCGTCGCTAACCAGGTTCTGCGCCAGGCTCAGCTCGAACCAGTCACGCACCACCAGGCTGTCCTCTACGTAGCGGCGCAGCCCTTGCCAGGCCGGCTCGTCCAGCCAGCGCTGCTTGGCCTCGGCCAACAACGCCAGGCCGTCGTCCTCCAGCAGCAGGCCGATGCGCGACAGGTACTGGGCAATGGCCAGGCGGTCCATGGCGTGGAACATGTGCATCTGGGTGACGCTGGTGCCGAACGCATCGGCGGCAATGCCGCTGTTGTTCATGTTGGCGCCCAGCTCGGCATGGCGCAGCGGCAGCAGCAGGCGCGCGACCAATGCACGGGTTTCGGTCGGCAGGCTGGCCAGCAGCTCACGCTTTTCGCAGAAGGCAAAACTGTGCTCGGCGTTTTCCTGCATGCGCGCCCGGGCTTGCACGTAGGCGCCGTAGTAGTACTGACGCGGGTCGCTGACGGCGTACCAGTCAGCCATCTGCACGGCGGTACGGCTGGGGTCGTTGAGCAGCTTGTCGGGCTGCCACAACGGGCGGTAGTGGAAGTTGGTGGCGGCCTCGATGTCGAAGCTGGCTTCCTGGTAGCGGCTGGCCGGCTTGTCACCGAAACGGCGGCGGGTGTGGCTGAAGGTCTGGCGGATCGGCTCGACCGTGGCCGTCTTGATCTCGATACTCATGCAAGGCGTCCTGTACTTGTTGTTGTGGGAATGCAATGCGCCAGCAAGCGGCGCGCTACTCGTCCGCGTCGCGGATTTCGCCATAGCGCCACTTGCGCATGTCGGCATCGACGGCAGCGGCCATCGCAGCGTCCATATGGCGCACCCGGTTGCTGGCGCAGAAACTGGCGAACGCCGTGCGTGGCAGGACCAGTTCGACGAACAGGTCCGGGTAACCGATGGCAAAGTCGAACTCGACGAAGGCGGCGTCCGGCTCGCTACGTACGCGGACGTAGCGCGGCATTTGCTCGAAGGTGGTGGTGGTTTGAGTCATGCGCTGGTGCTCTGGTTGGACGTGCCATGGGCTTGAGCAACGGCTGTGCCAGGCGCGTTAAGTTCGCCAAAAACTCAACCCAACCAATTGTATTTAATGGCTTTTAATTTTTTTACGCGTTGCCCTGAGGCAGCGCTATGCGCACGCTGCCGGCTGCCCGTTTGATCATTTGCTCAAATGCGCCAGCGCCGTTTGAGCAAATGGCAAACGTCACCGACGATTGACTTTTGCGCCGCTTTCAGGCGGTTTAGAAAAGAGAACGACCCAGGCCTTGCCTGCAGACTGCGGTCGTCCCGGCGTGACCAGCAAACCCGCCTTGCCTGAGCGGGCGCACGCCGACTCCCCATACAACTACAAGCAAGGGGCGCAAGCGAATGATTACCCAGTACAGGGCGCCGGAACCTGCGCCGGCGCTGAAGGACCTGACCGAACGGGTACGGTTCGAAGGCACCGAAGGCAAGATCTGGCTGGACGAGCAGCGCATGCTGCTGGTGCAGGCCGCAACCATGGCCAGCATGCGCCGCGAACTGATCGAAATGCTCGGCGTGGAGCGGGCCAAGGGCTTCTTCCTGCGCCTGGGCTACCAGTCGGGGCTGAAGGACGCCGAGCTGGCGCGCAAGCTGCGGCCCAATGGCAACCCGGTGGATATGTTCTTCATCGGCCCGCAACTGCATTCGCTCAAGGGCATGGTGAAGGTGCGCCCGCTGCAGCTGGAAATCGACCTGGACAACGGCCATTTCTACGCCGACATCGAATGGCAAGACTCCTTCGAGGTGGAAAACTGCCAGTCCGAAGCCCTGCATTCCGAGCAGCCGGTGTGCTGGATGCTGCTCGGTTACGCCATCAGCTACAGCTCGTTCTTCCTCGGCCGCCAGGTGCTGTACAAGGAGGTCAGTTGCCGTGGCTGCGGTGGCAGCGAATGCCGCATCATTGGCAAGCCGGTGGAGCAATGGGAGGATGCCGACACCTTCCTGCGCTACTTCCAGAGCGACCCGGTGATCGACGAGCTGCAGTCGCTGCAGGTGCAGGTGGCCAACCTGCGCCAGCGCCTGCAGTACGAGTCGGGGCAGTTCTACGGCATCGGCCAGTCGGCGGTATACCGGCGCTGCTGCGCACTCACCAACAAAGTCGCCCCTGGCAAGGCCTCGGTGCTGTTGCTGGGCGAAACCGGGGTTGGCAAGGAAGTGATCGCCCGCAGCCTGCACCTGCGCAGCGAGCGTGCTGGCGCCGCGTTCGTGGCGCTGAACTGCGCGACCATACCCCCGGACCTGATCGAAGCCGAGCTGTTCGGCGTCGAAAAAGGCGCCTACACCGGCGCCCAGCAGGCACGCATGGGCCGCTTCGAACGGGCCAACGGCGGCACGCTGTTCCTGGACGAAATCGTCGAGCTTACCCCGCGCGCCCAGGCCAGCCTGTTGCGTGTGCTGCAGGAAGGCGAACTGGAGCGCGTGGGTGACAGCCGCACGCGGCCGGTGGATGTAAGGGTGATCGCCGCCACCCACGAAAACCTCGAACAGGCCGTGAAGGATGGGCGCTTCCGGGCCGACCTGTTCTACCGCCTGAACGTGTTCCCGGTGCACATCCCGGCACTGCGCGAGCGCCGCGAAGACATCCCGCTGCTGATCGAGCACTTCCTCGGCCGCCTGCACCACAGCTACGGCAAGAAAACCCGTGGGCTCAGCGACCGGGCAATGCAGGTGTGCCTGCAATACGACTGGCCGGGCAACATCCGCGAACTGGAAAACCTCATGGAGCGCGGGGTGATCATCACCGATGAGAACCAGAGTATCGGCCTGGACGCATTGTTCCCGCATGCCCCTCCGGCTACCGACAGCATTGGCTTGGGCAGCGATGGCCGACTGGTGGCAGGCAGTGACCAGGCTTCGCCCGGCTGGGTGGCGCAGATTCTCGACAGCGGTACAGGCCTGGACGCCGTCGAGGCGGTACTGATGCAAGAGGCCATGCAGCGCTGTGGGCAGAACGTTTCCGAAGCCGCACGCCTGCTCGGCATGACCCGCCCTGCCCTCGCCTACAGGCTGAAGAAGGGGTGAATCCACCGGATCGTACTTTTTGCAAACGGCTTCCTTGCACACAAACCAAACGCTGGCGCGATCCCTGTAGCAGCGGCTTCAGCCGCGAACATTGGCGCAACCGGTGCCATGTACCGCGCCGCCAGCTTCGCGGGGAAACCCGCTTCTACACCTGATCCACCGTCAGGCATCCCGCAGCAAGTCATGGGTATCGAGCAACCGGAAGGCCACCTGCGGGTTACGCTCCAGCCCGCGCCGGATCGCCGCCGGGATCGATTGCCGGGTCCTGCGGCACAGCCCCGGCTGGTCATCCAGTTCGATGACAATGCCACGCATGGTGCGCACTTCGTTGAACCCGGGAGCGATGTGCACACGGATGCCGAGATTGTCGTACATCCGTTGCTGCAGGCGTTGCAGGTCCTCCAGGTCCTTGAGGTTTTCCAGGCGTTCGAGCAGGCGTTTCTCTTCCTGACGGGTCAGTAGCAGGATGCGCTGTGCGGCCTGCGGATGCTCGCCCAGATGTTCGCGGCCGCAGTCGCAGGCACCAGGGGGGCATGGTTGGCGCAAGGGGGGTGGCGTAGTCATGGAGCAAGCATAGCCCTACAAAGCGGCCTCAAAAAACTTTCCTGCCAGGATAAAAAATTTCACAAACCCCTGGACCGCCACCCCTCACTTCGCCTATAAATCTCCTAAAGGAAATTTATATTCCCACCAAGAAACATCACTTCGCCTGCTCGCGAAGATTCTTTTGCCCTTGTGCCCGACCTGCCCCACTCCATCACGAGGCCTACCCGACATGCACCCCGCTCCCGATCACTTCATCCTGCGCGTCAGTTGCCCGGCCGTGTCCGGCATCGTCGCTGCGGTGACCACTTACTTGGCCGAGCACGGTTGCTACATCAGCGAGATGGCGCAGTTCGACGACGAGGACAACGGGCGCTTTTTCATGCGCGCAGTGTTCCGCTACAACACCGGTACCACAGGGGACACACCGCAGCTGGAGGCGGGCTTTGCCGACGTGGCCCAGCGCTTCGACATGCAGTGGAGCCTGCACAGCAGCGCCCGGCCGATGCGCGTGCTGCTGATGGTGAGCAAGTTCGACCACTGCCTGTCCGACCTGCTGTACCGGCATGCCAAGGGCGAGCTCGACATGCAGATCACCGCCGTGGTATCCAACCACTTGGACCTGCGCCCCATGGCCGAGCGCCAGGGCATCCGCTTCGTCTACCTGCCCGTTACCAAGGAAACCAAGGCCGAACAGGAAGCCGCACTGTTGCGCATTGTCGAAGACACCGGCACCGAACTGGTGGTGCTGGCACGCTACATGCAAATTCTGTCTGACGACCTGTGCCGCCAACTGTCAGGCCGGGCGATCAACATCCATCACTCGTTCCTGCCCGGTTTCAAAGGCGCCAAGCCCTACCACCAGGCCTACCAGCGCGGGGTCAAACTGATCGGCGCCACCGCCCACTACGTGACCCGCGACCTGGACGAAGGCCCGATCATCGAGCAGGAAGTGCAGCGCGTGGATCACGCCTACGCCCCGGACGACCTGGTTGCCATCGGCCGCGACACCGAGACCATCGCCCTGTCCCGCGCGGTGAAGTACCACCTTGAGCACCGGGTGTTCCTTAACCACGACCGCACGGTGATCTTCAAATGAACGCCATTCCCAGCGTCAAGCTGATCGACGGCAGGGCCACCGCCGCGCGGGTGCTGGCCGAGGTGCGCGAACAGGTGCAGGAGCTGCGCCAGGGCGGTGTGCAACCGGGCTTGGCCGTGGTGCTGGTGGGCGACGATGCCGCCAGCCAGGTGTACGTGCGCAATAAAGTGCTGCGCGCCGACGAAGTAGGCATCCGCTCGCTGGAGCATCGCCTGCCCGCCGACACCACCCAGGGCGAACTGCTGACCCTGATCGACCGCCTGAACCACGATACCGAGGTGAACGGCATCCTCGTGCAACTGCCGCTGCCCGCGCACATCGCCGCGCACCGCGTGTTGCAGGCCATCGACCCGCTGAAGGACGTGGACGGCTTTCACAGCGAAAACGTCGGTGGTTTGGCCCAGGGCCGCGATGTGCTCACCCCGTGCACACCCAGCGGCTGCATGCGACTGCTGCGTGACGCCTGTGGCGAACTGCGCGGCAAGCACGCGGTGGTGGTGGGCCGCTCGAACATCGTCGGCAAACCCATGGCTGCCCTGCTGCTGCAGGCCGACTGCACAGTGACGGTGGTGCATTCGCGCAGCCGTGATCTGCCGGCGCTGTGCCGCCAGGCCGACATTCTGGTGGCAGCCGTAGGCAAACCGCGCCTGATCGGTGCCGATTGGTTGAAACCTGGCGCGGTGGTGATCGACGTGGGCATCAATCGCATCGATGAAAGCGGCCACAGCCGCCTGGTCGGCGATGTCGACTTCGCTGCCGCCCTGCCCCAGGTGGCCGGCATTACCCCTGTGCCCGGCGGCGTCGGCCCGATGACCATCGCCTATTTGATGAAAAACACCCTGCTCGCCCTCGACCTGCAGCAACAGGCCGCCCACCAGGAGCGCACCGCATGCCTTTCGCCCTGCTGAAATACGGCCTGAGCGCCGACTACCCGGTTGAGGTCGACCTGCCGCCACCGTGCGAACTCAAACCGCGCTATGACGTGGTGATCATCGGCGGCGGCGGCCACGGCCTGGCCATCGCCTACTACCTGGCCAGGTACCACGGCATCACCAATGTCGCCGTGCTGGAAAAGGCTTACCTGGGTGGCGGCAACACCGCACGCAACACGGCGGTGATCCGCTCCAACTACCTCACCAGCGAGGGTGTGCGCTTTTACGCCGAATCGGTGCGCATGTTCCAGAACCTGTCGAACGAGTTCGACTTCAACATCATGTATTCCGAGCGCGGCCAGCTCACGCTGGCGCATACCGACGCTACCGTGCGCGCCTTCCGCCAGCGCGCCGAGGTCAACAAGCACTTCGGCGGCCGTACCGAAATGATCGACCGCCAACAGATTCGTGAACGGGTGCCCAGCCTCAACCTCGACCCCGGCCACCTCCCGGTGCTGGCTGGCCTGTGGCACATCGACGGCGCCACTGCACGCCACGACGCGGTGGCCTGGGGCTATGCCAAGCAGGCGGCCAAGCGGGGTGTGGAAATCCATCAACTGACCGAGGTGCAGGACCTGCTGATACGCAATGGCCGCATCGAAGCGGTGAAGACCAACCGTGGCACCGTGCAGTGCGGCTGCGTGGTCCAGGCCGTGGCCGGTGCCAGTTCGCTGTTGATGGCCAAGGCCGGCATCCGTGCGCCGATCCACACCTACCCGTTGCAAGCCATGGTTACCCAGCCGTTCAAACCGTTCCTCGACCCGCTGGTCAGTTCGTCGGCGCTGCATTGTTACGTACAGCAGACCAGCCGGGGCGAAATCGTCTTTGGCGGCGGCTCCGACCCTTATCCGCTGTACAACACCCGCTCCACCCTCGACCTCAAGGAAAGCCTGCTGGCCCACGCCATCGAGATGTTCCCGTTCATGGCCAACGCCAAGCTGATGCGCCAGTGGGCCGGGATGACCGACATGACCCCGGACTACAGCCCGATCATGGGCCTGTCGCCGGTTACCAACTACTACCTGGACGCCGGTTGGGGCACGTGGGGTTTCAAGGCCACGCCCATCTGCGGCAAGACCATGGCCGAGCTGGTAGCCAGCGGCGGCAAAGTACCCGAAATGATCGCGCCCTTCGCCCTGGAGCGCTTCAGCCGCTTCCAGCAGGTGAACGAAATGGGCGCCACGGCGGCCAGCCACTAGGAGCACACGACGATGAAGATCCTGACCTGCCCCTTGAACGGCCCGCGCAATATCAGCGAGTTCACCTACGGCGGCGAGTTCAAGCACATGCCCGACCCGGCCAGTTGCAGCGATGCCGAGTGGGCCGACTATGTGTTCAACAGCGACAACCTGGCCGGGGTGGTGACCGAATGGTGGCTGCACAACGCCTCCAGCTACTGGTTCCTGGCCGAGCGTCACACAGTTAGCGACCAGGTGCTGCGCACCTTCGACCCGAAAGCACTGTTCGACCGCCGCGTCGACTTCACCCCCGCCGCCACCCCGGAGATTGCCGGATGAACAGCCACACCCGCCTACCCGCACCCATGGGCCTGCTGATCGACCGCGAGCGGCGCGTGCGCTTCCAGTTCGACGGCCAGGCCTGCGAGGGCTTTGCCGGTGACACCATTGCCAGCGCCCTGCTTGGCAATGGCCGCTGGCTGCTGTCGCGCTCGTTCAAATACCATCGTCCACGCGGCCCGCTGAGCATGGCCGGGCAAGATGCCAACACCCTGGTGCAGTTGCCCGACGAACCCAACGTGCTGGCCGACCTGGAGGCTGCCCGCGACGGCCAGGTGGTCGAAGGGCAGAACTTCAACGGCAGCCTGGCGCATGACCGCGACGCCTACCTGGGCAAGTTCTCACGCTTCATGCCAGTGGGCTTCTACTACCGCTCGTTCTACAAGCCCAAGGGCATGTGGAAAGTGTGGGAGCCGCTGATCCGCAAGAAAGCCGGCCTGGGCGTGCTCGACCTGGGTTTCAAACCGCAGTACTACGACAAGGCCTACCTGTTTGTAGATGTGGCCGTGATCGGTGCCGGCCCCGCCGGCCTGCGCGCCGCGCTGGATGCGGCCAATGCCGGGGCCAAGGTGCTGCTGATCGAGCAACAGCCGGTGCTCGGCGGCTCGCTCACCTATGCCCGCTTCGACATCGCCGGCACCCGCGCCGCCAGCCTGCGCCAGGAACTGCTGACCGCCGTCGAGGGCCACCCGAACATCCAGGTGCTGCTGGAGGCCACCTGCAACGGCTGGTTCACCGACAACTACCTGCCGGTAATTCAGCACAAGCGGCTGTACAAGGTGCGCGCCACCCGTTGCCTGGTGGCAGCCGGCTCGTTCGACCAGCCGGTGGTGTTTCGCAACAACGACCTGCCGGGCGTGATGCTGACCAGCGCTGCCCAGCGGCTGATGAAGCTGTACGCGGTCAAACCGGGCCAGCGCGCGGTCATCCTCACCGGCCACGATGACGGCTACCTGGCCGCCCTCGACCTGCAGGAGCAAGGCGTGGTCGTAGCCACCGTGGTCGACATGCGCGCCGCGCCGGCCGATGCCGCACTGGCTGCCGAGCTGAAGCGCCGCGATATCCCCGTGCACCTGGGCAGCACCGTGTATGAAGCCCTGCATGAAGCGGGCATGCGCCATGTCAGTGGCGTGGACATTCGCCCGATCACCGGCCAGGGCAAGGTCGGCCCGCACGGGCTGCGCCTGGCGTGCGACCTGCTGTGCATGTCGGCGGGCTACATGCCGGTGTACCAGTTGCTGTGCCAGGCCGGCGGCAAACTGGCCTATGACGTCAACCGCGACGAGTTCGCCATCAGCAACTTGCCGGCCGGGCTGGATGTCGCAGGCTCCGTGAACGGCCGTCACGCACTGGGCAACGTGCTGGCCGATGCCACACGCGGGGCCGCTGAAGCGGTAGCCGCCCTAGATCTGCAAGCGCCAGCGCAGTCGGTGTTCAGCGCCGAAGCCAAGGTCAATTTCCCTTGGCCGATTTTCCCCCACCCCAAAGGCAAGGATTTCGTCGACTTCGACGAAGACCTGCAAGTGCGCGACATCGTCAACGCTACCCGCAGCGGCTACCGTGACGTGCAACTGGTCAAACGTTTCTCCACGGTCGGCATGGGCCCTTCCCAAGGCCGCCACTCGGCGCTGCCCACGGCGCGCCTAGTGGCCCAGGCCACCGGCCGCAGCATCAGCGAAACCGGAGTGACTACCGCCCGCCCACCGTTTCAGGCAGAAAAGCTGGCACATGTCGCCGGCCGCGCCTTCGACCCCTATCGGCAAACGCCCATGCACCGCCGTCACCTGCAAGCCGGGGCGAAGATGATGCAGGCCGGTATCTGGCAGCGCCCGGCTTATTACGGCAAACCCGAAGATCGCGAGCGCTGCATGCAGGAAGAAGCCCGCCATGTGCGCGAGCAGGTTGGCCTGATCGACGTGTCTACCCTGGGTGGCCTGGACGTACGCGGCCCGGACGCCGCCGAACTGCTGGAGCGCCTGTACACCTTCGGCTTTGCCAAACTGGCCATCGGCCGCACCCGCTATGCGCTGATGACCAACGAACACGGTGTGGTGATCGACGATGGCGTTTGTGCGCGCCTGGGCGAGCAGCACTTCTATGTCACCGCCACCACCAGCGGCGTCGACCGCATCTACCAGCAGATGCTGAAGTGGAATGCACAGTGGCGCCTGGACGTGGACATCACCAACGTCACCGCCGCCCTGGCTGCCGTCAACCTGGCCGGGCCGCTGTCGCGTCAGGTGCTGGCCAAGGTGTGTGACGATGTCGCGCTGTCGGCCGAGGCCTTCCCGTACCTGGGCGTACGGCAGGGCGAGGTGGCCGGCATACCGGCGCGCATCCTGCGGGTCGGTTTCGTCGGTGAGCTGGGTTATGAAGTGCATGTGCCGGCGCGCCATGCCGAGCGCCTGTGGGACGCCCTGATGCAGGCCGGCGCGGGCCTGGGCATTCGCCCGTTCGGCGTTGAGACCCAACGCCTGCTGCGCCTGGAAAAAGGCCATGTGATCATCAGCCAGGACACCGACGGCATGACCCACCCTGCCGAGATCGACATGCAGTGGGCCATTGGCCGCAAGAAGCCGTTCTTCGTCGGCAAGCGCTCCATCGAAATCCTCGAAGCACAGCCGCTCAAGCGCAAGCTGGTCGGCTTCACCCTGCCCAAAGGCAGCCCACAGCCGCTGGAGGGGCACCTGGTGCTGGACGGGTCAGACATCAGCGGCAACGTCACCTCCTGCGAGTACTCGCAAACCCTGGGGCAGATCATCGGCCTGGCCTATGCCGGCGCCCACCAGGCCACCCCCGGCATGCACATCCCGATCCGCGTGGAGGGCGGCGCGATGGTGCATGCCAAGGTGGTGCAACTGCCGTTCCACGACCCCGACAACCTGCGCCAGGAGCTCTGAACCATGACCAGTCTGCAAGCCAAAGCGTTTATCCCTCGCAGCCCGCGGGCCGAGCTGTTGCACGCCTGCGCGTTGACCGACCTGACCGAGGTAGCGCGGGCCGGCTTTCGCGGCGTCGACAGCGCCGCCTACCTGCAGCAACGTGGCTACCGATTGCCGCAGCAGCCGAACCAGGCCGTGCGCCAGGACGATGGCGGCTGGGTAGCGCGGTTGTCACAGACCGAATACCTGCTGCTGGGCAGCCTGGCTGACGAAGGCACGCGGGTGGCCGCCACAGAGGCCGAGTGGGTGCAGGATGCCCAGCGTAACTACCTGCTGCCGCGCCAGGACAGCCATGCCTGGTTGCAGCTGTCGGGGGCGGATGGCAGTGCGGTAATGGCCAAGTTGTGCGGAGTCGACCTGCGTTTACAGGCATTTCCCATCGGTGCCGTGGCGCAAACCTCTGCGGCGCGGATCAATGTGATCGTGGTGAACGTGGGGAGTGATGAGCAGCCGGCCTTGCAGTTGCTGTTCGATCGGGCGTCGTTGGCGTATTTCCGTGAGGCGGTGCTGGATGCGATGGATGAGTTCGATGGCGGGCTGATCGAGTTAGGCGCATTATCGGGTTGATAGCAGTCTGAACCTGTAGCCCCTGCAAAACTGTACAAAATATTTCTTTTGTATAGCTTTATACAGTGACCTGCACTATACCTTGTACAACAGTTTAGTTTTGTACAGGTATTGTGCATGTCCACCTACCTCCAGTACTTCGCCGAACGCTTTGCCACGCTCGATTCGCACAACCTCGACCTGCTGAACGACCTGTACAGCGAGGACGTCGCGTTCCGCGACCCACTGCACCAGCTCACGGGTCTTCGCGCACTGCGGGCCTATTTCGCCCAGTTGTACGCGAAGGTGCCTGACGTGCATTACCGGTTCGAAGGCACCGACGAACTGGAACCGGGACATGGCTACATCCGCTGGACGTTGCACTACCGCCACCCGCAACTCGCCCGTGGGCAACTGATCAGCCTGCAGGGTTGCAGCCACCTGCGCTGGCAGGAGCGGGTGCATTTTCATCAAGATTACTTCGATGCCGGCGCCCTGCTTTACGAGCATGTGCCCGTCATGGGCAGCGCGATTCGCTGGCTCAAAGGCAGGCTGGCATGAGGCGTTGCTGGCTAACCGGCGCCAGCAGCGGCATCGGCGCAGCCATGGCGTTGCAATTGCTGGAGCAAGGCCACCAGGTGGCGTTGGGGGCACGCCGGGCGGACAAGCTGGCCGCACTGGCCGCACAGTTTCCGGGCCAGGTATTGCTGACGGTGGGCGATGTCGACCAGCCGGGGGATGTGGCACAGATGGCCGGGCAGATCGAGCAGGCCTGGGGTGCACTGGATCAGGTGATTCTCAATGCCGGCACCTGCGAGTACCTGGAGCCGGGGCACTTCGACCCGGCGCTGGTCGAGCGGGTAATGCGCACCAACCTGACCGGTACCAGCCTTTGCCTGGCCGCCGCCCTGCCCTTGTTGCGCCGTGGCCGGCAGCCGCACCTGGTGGTCATGGGCAGCTCGGTCAGCTGGCTGGCCTTGCCACGCGCAGGGGCCTATGGCGCGTCCAAGGCAGCCTTGCGCTACCTGGTCGAATCCCTGCGCATCGACCTGGCTGCCGAAGGCATCGACGTCACCCTGGTCAGCCCCGGTTTCGTCGACACGCCCCTGACACGCCGCAATGATTTCCCCATGCCCCAACTGTGGAGCGTCGAACGCGCCGCGGGCCACATCATCGCGCGCCTGCCGCGTCGCCCACTGGAGATTGCCTTCCCTGCCACCTTCACCCTGGTGCTGCGGTTGCTTGGCGCATTGCCGGCACGCCTGCGCCTCAGGCTGGGCCGCCATCTGGCGCGCCCCTCACAGGACTGACCCATGCGCATCGCGATCATCGGCACCGGCATTGCCGGCCTCACCTGCGCCCACCTGCTGTCACGCCGGAACGAGGTCACGGTGTTCGAGGCAGCGCAGCGGGTTGGCGGGCATACCCATACCGTGGATGTGCAATGGGAGGGCCAACACTATGCCGTCGATACCGGCTTCATCGTGTTCAACGACTGGACCTACCCGCACTTCATCCGCCTGCTCACGCAGTTGGGCGTCACCTGGCGGCCGACGGAAATGAGTTTTTCGGTGCATGACCCGCGCACGGGGTTCGAGTACAACGGCCACGATCTGGACACCCTGTTCGCCCAACGGCGCAACCTGTTGTCTGCCGGGTTCTGGGGCATGCTGCGCGATGTGCTGCGCTTCAACCGGCAGGCGCCAGCCGACCTGGCTCAGCAGCGCATCGATGGCAACACCACCCTTGGTGACTACCTGCAAGCCCAAGGCTATGGCCGGCGCTTCATCGACCATTACATCGTGCCGATGGGGGCGGCTATCTGGTCGATGTCACCCACCGGCATGCTGGACTTCCCCTTGCAGTTCTTCGTGCGCTTCTGTCAAAACCACGGTTTGCTGTCGGTCAACCATCGCCCGCAATGGCAGGTGATCGAAGGTGGCTCGCGCGCCTACCTCACGCCCTTGTGCAAACCGTTTGCCGAGCGGATTCGCCTGGGCTGCCCGGTACAACAGGTAAAACGTGACGTAAGCGGCGTCACGGTTACCTGGCCAGGCAGCAGCGAACGCTTCGACAAAGTCGTGTTCGCCTGCCACAGCGACCAGGCCCTGGCCCTGCTGGCACCGCCCAGCGAAGCAGAGCGCGCCATCCTGGGTGCCATCCGCTACGCCAGCAACGATGTGGTGCTGCACACCGACTCGCGCCTGCTGCCCCAACGGCGTAAAGCATGGGCCAGCTGGAACTACCGCCTGGGCGACAACGCGCACGCGCCCGCCGCACTGACCTACAACATGAACATCCTCCAGGGCATCCAGGCACCGACCACGTTTTGCGTCAGCCTCAACCAGACGGCACAGGTGGACCCGACACAGATACTCGCCCGCTTCGACTACGCGCACCCGCAATACAGCCTAGCCGCGTTGGCGGCACAGGCCCGCCAGCACGAACTGCAAGGGCCGTTGCACAGCTATTACTGCGGCGCTTACTGGGCCAACGGCTTTCACGAAGACGGTGTGCTGAGCGCGCTGAACGTGGCCCGGCATTTTGGAGAGCAGCTGTGAACAGCAGCCTGTGCCAAGGGTGGGTCAGTCACAAGCGCCTGAGCCCGAGGCCGCATGCGTTTCGCTATCGGGTTGGCATGTTCTACCTGGACCTGAACGAACAACAGCAGCTGCTGAACCTGTGTCACTGGCTTGGGCCCTCACGGCTGGCGCCCCTGTGCTGGCGCGAAACCGACTACCTGCCAGCGCTGACCCGCCAAGGCAAGCCCTTGGCCGAAGCCGCCCGGCAACTGGTCGGCCAAGCCATTGGCCAGGTGCCCGAAGGCGCCGTGCACCTGCTTACCCAACCGCGCTGCTGGGGGTTGTCCTTCAACCCGGTGAGCACCTACTTCTGCCATGACCAACAGGGCCAGCTGGTAGCCGTGCTGCTGGAGGTACGCAACACCCCATGGCGTGAACGCTTCCACTATGTGCTGCCGGTTGAGGGTGACCTGGCGCAACCCTTTTCCATGGCCAAGGCCTTTCATGTTTCACCGTTCATGCCGCTGGACATGGAGTACCGCCTGCGCTTCGCCCTCGATGCACAGCGGGTGCGCATCCACATGGAAAACTGGCGCGCCGGGTACAAGGTGTTCGAAGCAGACCTGGCGCTGCTACGCCAGCCGCTGGACCGCGCCGGCTTGCAGCGGCACATCCTCAACTTCCCCTGGATGAGCCTGCGCACCCTCACCGGCATTTACTGGCAGGCCCTGCGCCTGCTGCTCAAGCGCACGCCCGTGCACGACCACGTTGCCAGCCAGCACGATCTGGTACTCGGCCAACCCACATGCGAGGAGCCCGAACATGCCCGAACCGACCATGAGCGTTAGCAAATCGACCAGCATTGCCCCACTGCTCGGCAGCCTGGCCAAGCATGCAGTGCTCGCACAATTGCGCCAGTTGCGCCATGGCAATTTGCGCCTGATCAGCCAAGGCCAGCAATGGACATTCGGCGACGTCGCCAGCCGGCTGCATGCAGAAGTCGAGGTCGTAGACGAGGCAGCTTGGGGCCTGGTCGCCTGCAATGGCTCGATTGGTGCCGGGGAAGGCTATATCCACGGTTACTGGCGCAGCCCGGACCTTGCCGCAGTCACCCGGTTGTTCGTGGCCAATCTGGATGTGCTGGATGCCATGGAGGGCGGCCTGGCACGCCTGGCGCGTCCGGCTCTGCACCTGCTGCACCACCTGAACCGCAACAGCCGGCGCGGCGCGCGGCGCAATATCCTGGCGCACTACGACCTGGGCAACGACCTGTTCGAGCGCCTGCTCGACCCCACCATGATGTACTCCGCCGCGCAGTTCGACAGCCCGGCGCAAACGCTGGAACAAGCCCAGACCAACAAGCTGCAGCGCATTTGCCAAAAGCTTGAACTCAAGCCCGAGGACCACTTGCTTGAGATCGGCAGCGGTTGGGGCAGCCTGGCCATCCACGCCGCCCAGCAGCATGGCTGCCGGGTCACCACCACCACCCTCTCGGCGGCGCAGCACGCCCACACCCTGCAGCGGGTAAAGGCCCTGGGCCTGGAGCAGCGCATCACCGTGCTGCACGAAGACTACCGCGACCTGCGCGGGCGTTTCGACAAGCTGGTGTCGATCGAGATGATCGAAGCCGTCGGCCACCGCTACTTGCCCACGTACTTTCGCCAATGCGCTTCGCTGCTCAAGGACGACGGGCTGATGCTGTTGCAGGCCATTACCATCCGCGACCAGCGCTACGCCCAGGCCAGGCGTTCAGTGGATTTCATCCAGCGCTACATTTTCCCCGGCGGCGCCTTGCCCTCGCTGAGCGTGCTGCTGGATACCGCCAGCCGCCAGACCGCCCTGAACCTGGTGCACCTGGAAGACTTTGGCCAGGACTATGCGCGCACCCTGCGCCACTGGCGCGACAACCTGCGGGCGGCGCGTGCAGAGCTGATGGCGCTGGGGTATGACGAGACCTTCCAGCGCTTGTGGGAGTTCTATCTGTGCTATTGCCAGGGCGGTTTCGAGGAGCGGACCATCGGCGTGGCCCAATTGCTCTGGGCCGCACCACAGGCGCGTCGGGCACCGCTGCTGGACCGTTGAACATGGCCCGCGGGTGGTTGATTGGCAACGCACTGTGGTTGCAAGCGGGTTGGTGGGCCTGCGTGCTGGGAGCACGCCAACCCTGGCTGCTGCTGGCCGCGATGGCCGGCCTGCTGGTGCACCTGCGCTTATGTCCGCACCCCGGAAGTGAACGGCGCGTCCTGCTGGGCGTGGCGATTGCCGGATGTTTACTCGACAGCCTGTTGGGCATGCTGGGTGTATTGCGCTTCGAAACCTGGCCCTTGCCGCTTTGGCTGGCATTGCTGTGGCTAGTACTGGCCAGCGGGCTGCGCCACAGCCTGGCATGGGCCGGGCGACCGCTCTGGCGCGCCGCGCTGCTGGGCATGTTGGGCGGCCCCTTGGCTTACCTGGCCGGGGCTCGCGTGGCGGGCATAGAGTTGCCCATGGGGCAGTTGCGAACCGCACTTGTTCTAGCCCCGATCTGGGCGCTAGCCCTGCCGCTGGCCTTGCGCTTCGCGGCACGGGGCTGAGGCCAGGCTACAACTGCACCAGCCGCTCACGCAGAAAATCGACAAACCCCTGTACCGGCCGCGCCACCTGGCGGTGTTGCGGATACACCGCCGAAAGCTGCAATGCCGGTGGCGTCCAGTCTTCCAGCACACTCACCAACCGCCCGGCCGCCAACGCCTGCCCCACGATGAAGGTCGGCAGATACGTCACCCCCATCCCGGCAATGGCTGCATCCCTTAGCAACTCACCGTTGTTCGCACGCATCCGCCCGGCCACCTGAATCGCCTGCGCCTTGCCGCCCTGACGAAACTGCCACTGCACCTGACGCGAATGCCCATAAGGCAGGCAGTCGTGCCCTACCAGTTCATCCGGTGCTGTCGGCATGCCCCGCGCTTGCAGGTAATCCGGGCTCGCACAGTACACCCGCTCGACACTGGCAATGCGCCGCGCAATCAGGCTGGAATCCTCCAGCGCGCCAATGCGCAGAGCCAGGTCGTAACCCTCGCCGATCAGGTCGACGGCCCGGTCACTCAGGTCTACCTCCACATCCACCTGAGGGTGCAATTGCAGGAACTCGGTCAGCAAGCAACCCAGGTGCGCCATGGCAAACGACAGCGGCGCGCTCAGGCGCAAGGTGCCACGCAACGCCTGGGCCTGGCCACTGATGTCGTGCTCCACCTGTTGCACTTCACCCAGCAGGCGCAGGGCCGACTGGTAGTAGTGCTGGCCCAGCGGCGTGGCGTCCAGCCGCCGGGTAGAGCGGTTCAGCAGGCGCACGCCAAGGCGCTCTTCAAGCTGCATCAGGCGCCGGCTGACCGATTGCTTGGACATCCCCAGGCGGTCGGCAGCGGCGGTGAAACTGCCGGCTTCCATGACCTGGGCGAAGATCCGCATGTCTTCGTAAGGGTTCATTGTCTTGCTCTTGGTGACAGTCAAACGCTTTATAGCGGCTTTTTCCCATCATTGCATCTCCCTAATCTACGCACAGGCCGCAGCGATGGCCCAGCAGGCCAGGAAAGACGCCCATTACCAACACTTGCATAGAGAAGGATTCGCTCATGAACATTGTCCACAAAGCCCTCACCGCTTCCCTTCTGGCCCTGTCCGTCCCCAGCGCCTTCGCCGCTGGCAGCCCAGGTGTCGAGCAACACACCCAGGCCTTCCTCCAGGCCCTGGAACAAGGCGGCGGCAAGCCACTGGAGCAACTCAGCCCGAAAGACGCCCGCGCAGTGCTCACCGGCGCCCAGGCTTCGGTCAAAGTCGACCTCTCCGGTATCGAGGTAAAAGAGCGCACCATCCAGGCCAACGGCGAGTCGATCAGGCTGCAAGTGGTACGCCCGGCCAACGTCAAGGGCGACCTGCCGGTGTTCATGTTCTTCCACGGTGGCGGCTGGGTACTCGGTGACTTCCCGACCCACCAGCGACTGATCCGCGACCTGGTGGTCGGCTCAGGTGCGGTGGCGGTCTACGTGGACTACACCCCCTCGCCAGAAGCGCACTACCCGACGGCGAACAACCAGGCCTATGCCGCTACCCGCTGGGTGGCCGAGCATGGCAAGGAAATCGGCGTTGACGGCAAGCGCCTGGCCGTGGCCGGCAACAGCGTGGGCGGCAACATGGCTGCGGTGGTGGCACTCAAGGCCAAAGAGGCCGGCACCCCTGCCCTGCGCTTCCAGTTGCTGCTGTGGCCGGTGACCGATCCCAGCTTCGAGACGGCATCGTACAAACAGTTTGCCGAAGGGCACTTCCTGACCACCGGGATGATGAAATGGTTCTGGGACAACTACACCACCGATGCCAACGCCCGGGCACAGATCTACGCTTCGCCGCTGCGGGCCAGCAGTGAACAGCTGAAGGGGTTGCCGCCAGCGCTGGTGCAGACTGCCGAATTCGATGTGCTGCGCGATGAGGGTGAGGCGTATGCCCGCAAGCTGAATGCGGCCGGCGTGACCGTGACTTCGGTGCGCTACAACGGGATGATTCATGACTATGGGCTGTTGAACCCGTTGAGCCAGGTGCCAGCGGTGAAAGCAGCGATGCGCCAGGCGGCCGGGGAATTGAAAGTACATTTGCAGTAGCTTGAGAAATACAAAAGTACCCGCCCAAGCGGGTATTTTTGTTTCCTGCGGAACAAACAGGCGTCTGGTACGGCGGCGATAGGGCCATAAGCACCTACATCAGGGTTCAAACCCTTCCACAATGATCACCTCAGCCTTGGCCACGCCCTGGCGACGGCTGCAGGCCTCCTGGTACAGCGCCGACCGGTAGCACGCCACTGCCTGCTCGTACGAATCGAACTCGATCACCACGCTACGCTGAGGGGTAGGCCGCCCTTCCATCGCCTCGCTGCGCCCGCCACGGGCCAGGAAGCGGCCGCCGAACGCCTTGAAGGCAGCCGGAGCGCGCTGGGTGTACTGCTGGTATTGCTCGGGGTCGGTCACGTCCACATGGGCGATCCAATAGGCCTTCATGCGCTGCTCTCCTGTAACGGCGATATTTGTGTATGATGGTATACCATAAAAATTACCCCACCACAGTGAGCGTGCAACATGGCTTTCAACACCATCGAGGAACTTCTCGAGGACTACCGGCAAGGCCAGATGGTCCTGCTGGTGGATGACGAGGACCGGGAAAACGAAGGCGACCTGCTGATCGCTGCCGAGCGTTGTGACGCCCAAGCCATCAATTTCATGGCCCGCGAAGCGCGCGGCCTGATCTGCCTCACCCTGACCGACGAACACTGCCAGCGCTTGGGCCTGGAGCAGATGGTGCCGGCAAATGGCAGCGTGTTCAGCACGGCGTTTACCGTGTCCATCGAAGCGGCCACTGGCGTCACTACCGGCATTTCCGCCGCCGACCGGGCACGCACCGTGGCTGCGGCCATGGCCCGAGATGCCCGCCCCGAAGACCTGGTGCAACCCGGCCACATTTTCCCGCTGCGCGCCCGCGAAGGCGGCGTGCTGAACCGTGCCGGTCACACCGAAGCCGGCTGCGACCTGGCCCGCCTGGCCGGTTTCAGCCCAGCCTCGGTGATTGTGGAAGTGCTCAACGACGACGGCACCATGGCCCGCCGCCCGGACCTTGAAGTGTTCGCCGCGCAGCATGGCATCAAGATCGGCACCATCGCCGACCTGATTCACTACCGCCTGAGCACCGAGCAGACCATCAAGCGCATCGGTGAACGCGAGCTGCCGACCGTGCATGGCACCTTCCGGCTGGTCACCTATGAGGACCGCATCGAAGGCGGCGTGCACATGGCCATGGTCATGGGTGATATCCGCCGCGAGCAGCCGACCTTGGTGCGAGTGCATGTGATCGACCCGCTGCGCGACCTCGTAGGTGCCGAATACGCCGGGCCATCCAACTGGACGTTATGGGCGGCCTTGCAGAAGGTGGCCGAGGAAGGGGCTGGTGTAGTGGTGATCCTGGCCAACCATGAATCCTCCCAAGCCCTGCTGGAGCGCGTACCGCAGCTGACCCAGCCGGTGCGCCCTTATCAGCGCGGGCAATCGAAGGTGTACTCCGAAGTGGGCACCGGGGCACAGATTCTGCAGGACCTGGGCGTGGGTAAGCTGCGCCATCTGGGGCCTCCGCTGAAGTATGCCGGGCTGGCGGGGTATGAACTGGAGGTGGTGCAGAGCATTCCCTTCGAGCCCGGGATGCTCGGCTGAAAATACATAAGCATCTGATTTGGCGGGGCCCTGCGGGGCCCCGCAGCGTTTCTGAACGGACGGAGTGATGGCCGGTCGCCTCATACCTCTTGCCAAAAGTTTGGAATACCATAATATGATATCCCGTAGACCTTAAATCTGCAGGCCGGCACCTACAATTACAAACGGCCACCCAGACACTTTGTTTTAGCTGCTCCCCGAACACTGTTGGCGGGCGCACCACAAGCCCCGCCTCGAATAACAAAAGCAACGAGGGCGTAACCATGCTGTTGAGCAAACGTGTAACCGCAGTGCTGTCCGCCAGCCTGCTGACCCTGGCCTGTCAAGCCGCCGTGGCCGCTGACAGCCTGAATTTCGTCAGCTGGGGCGGTACCACCCAGGACGCCCAGAAAGAAGCGTGGGCCGTCCCCTTCACCAAAGCCACCGACATCAAAGTCGTCCAGGACGGCCCTACCGACTACGGCAAGCTCAAGGCCATGGTCGAAAGCGGCAACGTGCAGTGGGACGTGGTCGATGTCGAAGCCGACTTTGCCCTGCGTGCCGCCAGCGAAGGCCTGCTGGAGCCCCTCGATTTCAACCAGATCAAACGTGACAAGATCGACCCGCGTTTCGTTTCCGACCACGGCGTTGGCTCGTTCTTCTTCTCCTTCGTGCTGGGCTACAACGAAGGCAAGCTCGGTGCCAACAAGCCGGTGGACTGGACCGCGCTGTTCGACACCAAGACCTACCCCGGCAAACGCGCCCTGTACAAATGGCCGAGCCCTGGCGTGCTGGAACTGGCCCTGCTGGCCGACGGCGTAGCGCCCGACAAGCTGTACCCACTGGACCTGGACCGCGCCTTCAAGAAACTCGACACGATCAAGAATGACATCGTCTGGTGGGGCGGCGGCGCCCAGTCGCAACAGCTGCTGGCCTCGGGTGAGGCTTCGCTCGGCCAGTTCTGGAACGGCCGCGTCTACGCCCTGCAGCAAGATGGCGCACCAGTGGGCGTAAGCTGGAAACAGAACCTGGTCATGGCCGACTTCCTGGTCATCCCCAAAGGCGCCAAAAACAAGGACGCGGCCATGAAGTTCCTGGCCAACGCCAGCAGCGCCGAAGGCCAGGCCGAGTTCGCCAACAAGACCGCTTACGCGCCAGTGAACGTCGACAGCGTGGCCAAGCTGAACAAAGACCTGGCACCGAACCTGCCCACTGCCTACGCCCAGGACCAGGTCACTCTGGACTTCGCCTACTGGGCCAAGAACGGTCAGGCCATCGCGGCCCGCTGGAATGAGTGGTTGGTCAAATGAAAGTCGCCATCAACGCCCTGCATAACGCGCAAGGTGCCCCCACGGGCACCGGCGCCTCGGGTAGCACACCCCGCCGCGCCAGCCTGAGCCAGCGCTGGAAGGGCAGCCGCAACCTGCTGCCGGCCCTGCTGTTCCTTGGCTTGTTCTTCTTCGCCCCGCTGGTCGGCCTGTTGCTGCGCGGGGTGCTGGAGCCAACGCCGGGGCTGGGCAACTACGAGCAGTTGTTCGCCAACTCGGCCTACGCACGGGTGCTGTTCAACACCTTCTCGGTGGCCGGCGTGGTCACCCTGATCAGCGTGCTGCTGGGCTTCCCGCTGGCCTGGGCGATTACCCTGGTGCCCAAGGGCTGGGGCCGTTGGTTGCTGAACATCGTGCTGCTGTCGATGTGGACCAGCCTGCTGGCGCGTACCTACTCGTGGCTGGTGCTGCTGCAAAGTTCGGGGGTGATCAACAAGGCGTTGATGGCCATGGGCATCATCGATGCCCCGCTGGAAATGGTGCACAACCTCACCGGCGTGGTGATCGGCATGAGCTACATCATGATCCCGTTCATCGTGCTGCCATTGCAGGCAACCATGCACGCCATCGACCCGATGGTGCTGCAGGCCGGTTCCATCTGCGGCGCCAGCCCATGGACCAACTTCTGGAAGGTGTTCCTGCCGCTGTGCCGCTCGGGGTTGTTCTCCGGGGCGCTGATGGTGTTCGTGATGTCGCTCGGTTACTACGTCACCCCGGCGCTGCTGGGCGGGGCACAGAACATGATGCTGCCCGAATTCATCATCCAGCAGGTGCAGTCGTTCCTCAACTGGGGCCTGGCCAGCGCCGCCGCCGCACTGCTGGTGGTGATCACCCTGGTGCTCTTCTACCTGTACCTGAAGCTGCAGCCGGAATCCCCGGTTGGCAACGCGAGGTAAACCGCCATGCTCCTGTCTCCCAATGCCATGGGCCGCCCGCTGCGCACGGGCCTGTACCTGACCACCGGGGTCATTGCGGCCTTCCTGCTGCTGCCGGTGGTGTTCATCGTGTTGCTGTCGTTCGGCTCGTCCCAGTGGCTGGTGTTCCCGCCACCGGGCTGGACCTTCAAGTGGTACGGCCAGTTCTTCTCCAACCCGGAGTGGATGGACGCCGCGCTGGCCAGCCTCAAGGTGGCCGTGCTCACCACCATTGCCGCCGTGCTGCTGGGCCTGCCCAGCGCATTCGCCCTGGTGCGTGGCCGCTTCCCGGGCCGCGAGCTGCTGTACGGGCTGTTCACCATGCCGATGATCGTGCCACTGGTGATCATCGCCGCGGTATACGCCCTGTTCCTCAAGCTCGGCTACACCGGCACGCTGTTCGCCTTCGTGGTCAGCCATGTGATCGTTGCCCTGCCCTTCACCATCATCTCGATCATCAACTCGCTGAAACTGTTCGACCAATCGATCGAGGATGCCGCGGTGATCTGCGGTGCTTCGCGCCTGCAGGCCATCTTCAAGGTCACCTTCCCGGCCATTCGCCCGGGGATGATCGCCGGCGGCCTGTTCGCCTTCCTGGTGTCGTGGGATGAAGTGGTGCTGAGTGTGATGATGGCCAGCCCCGACCTGCAGACACTGCCAGTGAAGATGTGGACCACCCTGCGCCAGGACCTCAGCCCGGTCATCGCCGTGGCCTCGACCCTGCTGATCGGCTTGTCGCTGCTTGTGATGTTCATTGCCGCCGCCTTGCGCCGGCGCACCGAAACAAACGCCTGAGCGCGCGGAGAAAACAACAATGAGTGCAGTAATCAAAGACAACGCGCCAGGCAAAACCCTGATCAGCCTGCGCGGCCTGAACAAGCACTACGGCGATTTCACCGCCGTGGACAACCTCGACCTGGAAATCCAGGACGGCGAATTCCTGACTTTCCTCGGCTCAAGCGGCTCGGGCAAATCCACCACCCTGTCGATGCTGGCCGGCTTCGAAACGCCCAGCAGCGGCGAGATCCTGGTCGATGGCCAGTCGCTGGTGAACGTGCCGCCGCACAAGCGTGATATCGGCATGGTGTTCCAGCGCTACTCGCTGTTCCCGCACCTGAACGTGCGCGACAACATTGCCTTCCCGCTGGCCATTCGCAAGCTCAACGCTGCCGAAACCGCCAAACGCGTCGATGCCATGCTCAAGCTGGTGCAGCTGGAGAAGTTCGCCCACCGCAAGCCTTCGCAGATGTCCGGTGGCCAGCAACAGCGTGTGGCCATTGCCCGAGCGCTGGTGTACGAGCCACGCATCCTGTTGATGGATGAACCGCTCGGTGCGCTGGACAAAAAGCTGCGCGAAGACCTGCAGGACGAGCTGCGCCAGTTGCACCGCCGGCTGGGTATCACCATCGTCTACGTCACCCACGACCAGGAAGAAGCCATGCGCCTGTCCCAGCGCATCGCCATCTTCAGCCACGGCAAAATCGTCGGCCTGGGCACCGGTTACGACCTGTACCAGAACCCGCCGAATGCCTTTGTCGCGTCGTTCCTGGGCAACTCCAACTTCCTGCGGATCAAGGCCAGCAGCAACGGCGCGGGCAGTTTCGAGGGCCAGCCGGTGGCCATTCGCCTGACGCCGGGCCTTACCGCCTCGCAGGATGCCCTGATCATGGTACGCCCGGAAAAAGCCCTGGCCCTCACAGCCGAACAGGCTGCACGCGAGCCGCTGCCGCCGGGCTGGAACGAAGTCAGTGCCAAGGTTGGCGAAGTGCTGTTCCTGGGTGAGAGCCAGACCTGCCATGTGGTAATGGCGGGTGGCACTGAGTTGACGGTGAAAGCGCTGTCGGCTGCGGGTATGCCTATGCAACCTGGCGACAGCGTGAAAGTGCGCTGGGCGGTGGCGGATGCATGTATCTATACCGAGTGGGCCGAAAGTGATTTGAGCAAGTCGGCCGGGGCACATTGAGATCGCGGGGGGCCGCTTTGCGGCCCCAATAACGCGGTCTACCAGGTCTTAGATTCAACCCCTAAGCACTGTCACATAATCATCACGTCACTGTCGTAATCTGCGGGCCAACTCTATGCCATAGGCCACCCGGCATGCTGCGCCTGCTTGTCTTGCTGCTCACCCTGCTACCGCTAGCGACCCTGGCCGAGCCCGCTCACCTGCGCGTCCAAGGCTCCAACACCATCGGCGCCGCCTTGCTGCCGGCACTGGTTCAGGGGCAATTGCGTGCGCAGCAAGCCACCGCCATCCACCAGCAACCGGGCAACGTCGCCAACGAGACCGTCATCACCGCGCAGGACGATCATGGCCAGCCGGTACGCATCGATGTTGCCGCTCACGGGTCCAGCACCGGCTTTGTCGCCCTCGGCCGTGGCGATGCCGACCTGGCGGCCGCCTCGCGGCCGATCAACGACAGCGAAGTGCATCAATTGCGCGCTCTGGGCGACCTGCGCGCTGCCAGCGCCGAACAAGTCATCGGCCTGGACGGCGTGGCGGTCATCGTCCACCCCGACAACCCGCTGCCTCAACTGACCACCCAGCAACTGGCGCAGGTTTTTTCCGGGCAGATCCAGCGCTGGGAACAGTTGGGCATTGCTGACGGCGCCATCCACCTCTATGCCCGTGACGACCGCTCCGGCACCTACGAGACGTTCAAGGCGCTTGTGCTGGAGCCCCTGCACGACGAACTATCAGCCAAGGCGCGGCGCTTCGAGTCCAGCGACGAGCTGGCTTCTCAAGTCGCCACCGACCGTCAGGCCATCGGCTTCAGTAGCCTGGCCGCAGTGCACGGTGCCAAGGTGCTGGCGGTGGCCGAAGGCGACGCACCGGCCATGTTGCCAGAGCGCGCGCTGGTGGCCAGCGAAGACTACCCGCTGTCACGGCGCCTGTACTTCTACCTGCCAGCTAACCCCAAGCCTCAGGCCAAGGCCTTGGCCGATTTCGCCCAAAGCCCGGCTGGCCAGGCGATCGTTGCCCAGCAGGGTTTCGTGTCGCAGCAGATCAAGGCCCAGCCTGTTCCGCCCCTGGCCGATATGCCGCCACGCTATCGCACCCTGGCCCAGCAAGCGCAGCGGCTGAGCGTAAACTTCCGCTTTCAGGAAGGCAGCGCCAGCCTCGACAACAAGGCCCTGCGCGATGTGCAGCGGGTGGTCGAATACCTGCGACAGGCCGGCAAGTTGCAGAGCAAGGCCGTGCTGGTAGGGTTTGGCGACCCCAAGGAAACCCCCGGGCGCGCTGCGCTGCTTTCGCGCCTGCGCGCCCAGGCCGTGCGCCGCGAGCTGGCACGCGGTGGTGTGGAGGTGCTTGAGGTAACGGGCATGGGCGATGAACTGCCAGTGGCCGGCAATGAACTGGAGCAAGGGCGCCTGCGTAACCGTCGGGTAGAGGTGTGGGTGTATTGAAGGCGTGATTACGGCCCTGGCAAAGAAATGTAACAGCTCCCCGTTCGGCATCCATGGCAAACGGGTCTAGGCTCAAGTTCATGTGATACCGGGCCCCTCTGACGGCTGCCAAGCCGCCATGTCGGATCACTGTTGCCTTGCAACGTCGACATTCAAGGAGGGGCTCATGACAGCTCTGCAGGCATTCCTCACCACCCCCGTCCTCGGTACCAGCGCCTGGTTGTGGTTGGTATTCATGGCCATCGTCATCGGTTTGCTGGTGCTCGACCTGGGCGTGCTGCACCGCCACGACCGCGAAATCGAAATGCGCGAAAGCCTGCTGCTGTATTCGGGCTATTTCAGCGTCGGTGTACTGTTCGGCGCCGGGGTTTGGTATCAGCTAGGCGCACAGTCGGCGCTGGAGTTCTACACCGGCTTCCTGGTCGAGCAGTCGCTGTCGATGGACAACGTGTTCGTCATGGCGATGATCTTCAGCTACTTCGCCATCCCCCGCCGCTACCAGCACCGTGTACTGTTCTGGGGCATCCTGGGGGTGGTGTTCCTGCGGGCGATCATGATCGGCGTGGGCGCGGCGCTGGTGCAGAACTTTGCCTGGGTGCTGTACCTGTTCGGCGCCTTCCTGCTGTTCACCGGGGTAAAGATGGCGCTGTCAAAAGAAGACAGCCACCCGGACCTGGCCAACAACCCGATCATCAAGTTCGTACGCCGGCACATGCGGGTTACCGACCAGATCCACGGCTCGCACTTCTTCGTGCGCAAGACCCCGCCTGGGCACAGTAAAGCCCTGCGCTATGCCACCCCGTTGTTTCTGGCGCTGGTGCTGATCGAACTGGCCGACCTGGTGTTTGCCGTCGACAGCGTGCCGGCGATCTTCGCCATTACCCAGGACCCGTTCATTGTCTATACCTCCAACATCTTCGCCATCCTTGGGCTGCGCTCGCTGTACTTCGCGCTGTCGGCGCTGATGCACAGGTTCGTTTACCTCAAGTACGCACTGGCGTTGGTGTTGATCTTTATTGGCTGCAAGATTTTCTACCACGGCATGGTGGGCAAGGTGCCGGCGTTGCTGTCGTTGGGGGTGACGTTCGGGTTGCTGCTGGGTGGGGTGGTGGTTTCGTTGGTGAAGACGCGGGGGCAGAAGGTGGCTGTACAGACTTCCCAGCCAGGAGACGCTTCAAATGGGCACAAGGATGAAGACCCGCAATTGCGGGTCTGATCCCGTCTTACTTTTTAATCATAAAGTAACCCATCAACGACCAAAGCAGCGCGATGAATATCAGCCATAGCGCCATAGCCATTTTTCGTTTCAAGTACAGCGGAAAATGCTTAAGTTCCTCTTCATCCAGCCAGCCCATATGCAGATGTAATCTAGGAAACGTGACCAAAGCGCTCACCGCGCTCATTAGCAGACAGCGAGACCTCAGGCTTCCTCCCCCCCAAACGGGCTTCATCTGCTCCAGATAGGGGTTACTTGTGATAGCTGACAGGGCGACTTGAAAATCACGGGACATTGCAATTCGCACATTTATAGCAAGACCTGAAAGCCCAGTGACAAACGGAACAATCAGGAACGCTAGTTTAAGCAGCGGCGGCCAACTTTCGAAGTCAATCATCTATCACCTCATAAAGCACCTCTCCCGCCTTCTCTCCGAATGTTCCAAGGCCAATAGAGCCTGCTGCAGAGCTGGCGCCAACGATGACGATCCCGCATACCGGAACGCCAAGTCCACCAGTACCAAGAGCGAAAACACCGCATAGAGCGGTTGCAGCAGCACCACCTCCCCAAGCGCCAAGCATGCCTCCCCCGAGACCACCTGCGAAGCTACTCGCCTCGGTAAAACGAACCTTCTTGCAAGCTCCAGTTTCGCCGGCCTGACACACCTCCTGCACGTTCAAGTAAGACGAAGCGCCGCCCAACCCTACTGCGGCATGTCCGCCATATTTGAGGTAGTTGCTAAGCTTCGCCACCTTACCCAGATGCGTTGCATACCCGGGAATCTGCCCCGGCCCACCCGCTTTCGACCAATGATGCACGAGGCTCTTGGTCGAGATATTCAAGCTTTTCCTCAAGCGCTCATAATTTCCAAGGTTCAGTTGCTTGTTCAAAAATGCTGTTTTCAGCTGTCCATCCAGTTGCTGCAGAAGGCGCCGCCGTTCGGGGAAGAAGCCTGGGCTGTTCAGGTGGCCGTGGCGCATGAACTCCCGCTGGTGCAGTTGCTCGATACTCGTCAATGTATGACTGACCTGTTTCAAGCCTTGATCCAGCATGTCCTTACCCACGCCCATGGACAGGCTGGCATCGCTGAGCAAACCGGCGATCTCGGCCTGGTGCTGCATCATGAAATCCGCTTCGGTGTAGTCGAGCACTTCCAGCGCACGCCGCGCATGCTGCGCTGCGGCCATCAGTTCTCCCTCTTCGTGCGTGCAGGCATTTCCATTGTCAGGGTCACCGATCACGAAGATTTCCCCTGCCTTGAAGCCTTGCTCAAACGTCGGATTGAGCCGCTGCAACCGGGAAATCGGTAACGTGGCATCATGCTCGGCCAATTGCAGCAGCACCTCGGGGAACGACATGCGCCGGGGAACCACATAGAAGCCAGGCTCCAGCGTACCGGGCAGTGCACCTATTACAGGTTGGGAGAAACGCTCCGAGTAGACCGCGTTTGACGGCTCGGAAAAGTGAGCATTGGCAAGCCCTGCTAGGGGCTGCATGGGTGGCGGTGCTTGATACAGCGGTGCGACCACCCGATTGCTGCCCGGCGAACAGCCACAGACAACCAACGCACCATCCATGGCCACGCGCTGTCCATCGGAAATGAAGTGGTCCACACCTTCGGCGACCATTCCCACCTGCCCACAAAGAGGGCATGGCGTGGTCTGGTCGCCTTCACGGAGCACCATTCGGCCTTCGTCCAGATAGCCGGCCCCTGTCGCAATACAAACGGCTCCAGTTGTGGTGATATCGCCGTCAACTGCCTGACCTTTTCCCTCTAGACTGACGCGCATCTATAAGCTCCCTTTGCGTGGCTGAGGTTCGAAACCTAGCACCCGCAAGGCGGTTTCAAGCGCTTGGAGCAGAGAATCAGAAGCGTCCTACAGATTACCCGAGCTTTGCTTAAAGTCCCTGTTCACGAGCACGCCCGCGAACAGGTAAATAGCCGCTGACGAAGCCATTACCGCCCGCTACGCAACATCTCCACTGGCACATATTTGCCAATCTCATACTTGCCAATTGCCGCCCGGTGCACTTCATCCGGCCCGTCAGCCAGGCGCAGGGTGCGTTGCATGGCGTACATGTAGGCCAGTGGGAAATCGCCGCTCACCCCTGCCCCGCCATGTATCTGGATCGCCCGGTCAATCACTTTCAAGGCCACGTTCGGCGCCACCACCTTGATCTGCGCGATCTCGCTGCGGGCCACTTTGTTGCCGACAGTGTCCATCATGTAAGCCGCTTTCAGCGTCAGCAGCCGGGCCATGTCGATCTCCATACGCGAGTCGGCAATCTTGTCGACGTTGCCACCCAGCCGTGCCAACGGCCGGCCAAAGGCGGTGCGCTCCACCGAGCGCTTGCACATCAGTTCCAATGCACGTTCGGCCATGCCGATCGAACGCATGCAGTGGTGGATACGGCCAGGGCCAAGGCGACCCTGGGCAATCTCGAAACCGCGGCCCTCACCGAGAATCACGTTTTCATACGGCACCCGCACGTTTTCGAAGCGCACTTCGGCGTGACCGTGGGGAGCATCGTCATAGCCGAACACCGGCAGCGGGCGGACGATCTTCACACCGGGCGCATCGGTGGGTACCAGTACCATCGAGTGCTGCTGGTGGCGCGGCCCTTCGGGGTCGGAGAGGCCCATGAAGATCATCACCTTGCAACGCGGGTCGCAGGCGCCGGAGGTCCACCACTTGCGGCCGTTGATCACCCACTGGTCACCGTCACGCACGGCCGTGGCGGCCATGTTGGTGGCGTCCGAGGAGGCCACGTCCGGCTCAGTCATGGCGAACGCCGAGCGGATCTCGCCACGCAGCAGCGGCTCCAGCCATTGGCGTTTCTGCGCTTCACTGCCGTAACGCACCAGCACTTCCATGTTGCCGGTGTCCGGCGCCGAGCAGTTGAACGGCTCCGGGCCAAGCAACGAGCGGCCCATGATTTCCGCCAGCGGGGCGTATTCCAGGTTGCTCAGGCCGGCGCCGTATTCCGATTCAGGCAAGAACAGGTTCCATAGCCCTTCGGCGCGGGCCTTGGCCTTGAGCTCTTCCATGATTGCAGTGGGCTGCCAGCGGTCGCCCTCGGCGACCTGGCGCTCGAACACCGCTTCGGCGGGGTAGACATAGGCGTCCATGAACGCAGTGACGCGCTCGCGCAGTGCCTGGACCTTGGGCGAATAGGCGAAATCCATCGGGGCTACCTTCACGGTTCGGAGTACATGGGCCAGAGCCTAGAGCAGCCTGCGCCCATCCACCTAGTCTATTTTCCGCGTGTATAAACATTCATAAACGATATATGATCGGCCAATAACTCCAACAAAGAGCGGCGCCCATGAACCTCAGCAAGGTCGACCTCAACCTGTTCATCGTGTTCGATGCGATCTATACCGAAGCCAACCTGACCCGCGCCGGGCAGATTGTAGGTATCACGCAGCCAGCGGTGTCCAACGCCCTTTCGCGGTTGCGCGAAACCTTCAACGACCCGCTGTTCGTGCGCACCGCGCAGGGCATGGTGCCCACGCCCATGGCACAGAACATCATCGGCCCGGTGCGCAACGCACTGGCACTGTTGCGTACGTCGGTGCAGGAAAGCCGTATCTTCAACCCGCAACAAGCCAACAAGACCTTCCGCATCAGCATGACCGACCTGACCGAGGCGGTAATCCTGCCGCCGCTGTTCCAGCGCCTGCGCCGCCTGGCGCCGGCGGTGCTGATCGAGAGTTTCCTGTGCAAGCGCCGCGAAACCACCAAGGAGCTCGCCGCCGGCCGCCTGGACTTCGCCATCGACGCCCCCCTGAACACCGACCCGCAGGTACGCCACGTCAAACTGATGCAAGACCGCTATGTCTGTGCCTTGCGCCAGGGCCACCCGCTGGCCGACAGCAAGCTGACCCTCGACAGTTACCTGGGCATGACCCACATCCATATCTCCAGCCGCCGTAACGGCCTGGGCTATGTCGACCTGGCGCTGGGCAAGATGGGCGTACAGCGCAAAGTGGCCTTGCGCTCGCAGCACTACCTGATGGCTTCGCAGGTATTGCAGCAAACCGACATGGCGATGACCGTGCCCGAGCGCTTCGCCCGCCGCCATCAACTGCGCTATCACCCCCTGCCGGTGGAAGTACCCGCGCTCGAAACGCACCTATACTGGCATGAAAGCACCGATCAGGACCCGGCCAACCGCTGGATGCGTGAGCAAATCACCGAACTGTGCGAACGCGTGGTGGCCGAGGAAGAAAGAGCCTTGGAGCCCGCCTGAAGATGCGCACGAGGGATCGCTCATGGCACCACGGAGGAAAAAAATCCTACAAATCTACAAGCAGATAGAAAATCTATGTGGCAGCGCTCAAAAATCCACTGTGGGAAGTAAAAAATTTCTTTCAGATGGCGGATACGCTTACGCCATCAATCGCCGATTTCACGGCGACAGACATGGACCTGCCTCAATGCCAAGCGCCCCGCTCTACTTTGATTACGCCGCCACCACTCCAGTCGACGACCGGGTCATCGAAACCATGCTCGCCAGCCTTGGCAGCCAAGCCAACTTCGGCAACCCGGCGTCCAGTGGTCATGCCTTCGGCCAGGCTGCCCGACGAGCCGTTGAGCAAGCCCGCCAGCAAGTGGCCGAGCGCGTCGGCGCACACGTCGAGCGCCTGGTCTGGACCTCGGGCGCGACCGAGTCCAACAACCTGGCGCTAAAAGGCATTGCTCAAGGCGCCGGCCAGCCTGGGCACCTGATCACCAGCCAACTGGAACACAAAGCCGTGCTCGACACCGTGGTCGAACTGGAGCGCCAAGGCTGGGACGTTACCCGCCTGGCCCCGGATGCCGTCGGCCTGATCCAGCCCGCCAGCGTACAGGCCGCACTGCGCCCCGATACCCGCCTGGTATCGTTGATGGCAGTCAACAATGAGCTGGGCACGGTCACTGACTTTGCCACCATTGGTGAACAGGTGCGTGCCCACGGTGCCTTGCTGCACGTGGACGCGGCGCAGGCCGTGGGCAAGCTGGCCATCAACCTGAACACGATGGCCGTGGACCTGATGTCGTTTTCGGCACACAAGGTGTACGGGCCAAAAGGCATCGGCGCGCTGTACGTCGGACCACGCGCCCGTGCGCTGATGCGTGCGCAGATGCACGGCGGCGGCCATGAACAGGGCCTGCGCTCCGGCACCCTAGCGACCCACCAGATCGCGGGCATGGGCAGCGCTTTTGCCTTGGCCGGCCAGCCCGGCGACAATGAATACCAGCACCTGGAGCAACTGGCAAAGCGCCTGCGCGAAGGCCTGCTGGCCTTGCCCGGCGTCAGCCTGAACGGATGCGCCAGCCAACGCATTCCCCATACCCTGAACCTGTGCATCGACAGCAAGGGCTTCAACAGTGCGGCGCTGGCCAGCGAGTTGGCGTTATCGACCACCTCGGCCTGCAACTCGGCCAGCCATGCAGCCTCACATGTGCTGCTGGCGCTGGGGCTGGACGAGCACCAGGCACGCAACAGTGTGCGCTTGAGCATCGGGCGCTTCAGCACCGAGGCCGAAGTGGACAAAGCGATCGACGTGTTTGCCCGGGTACTGACAGCAGCATCTGCAACGTTGTGGTAAGCCGCGCCCTGGCGCGGCCTGCCGCACGGCGTCACCGGGGCACCCAGCGCCCCGGTAAACTCACAGGAAGGTGAACACCTGCGACGCCGGCAAGCGTGACTTGTTCAGCCCGGCGTTAAAGTCCGTTTCAGCACGGTAGCCCAGGCTGAGGATCACCACGCTGGTGAAGCCACGCTCACGCAGCCCCAGCTCGGCATCCAGGACCTTGCTGTCGAAGCCCTCGATGGGCGTGGCGTCCAGGCCATGTGCCGCAGCCCCCAGCAATGCAGTACCCAATGCCAGATAGGTCTGTTTCTCCATCCAGTGCTGCACGTCCTTCTGGTCATGACGGTGCAGGTCGACGTAGTGACGGCGGCTCTGGTTCTGTGCGGCTCGCGCTTGTTCATCGCGGAAACGGCCATCGGCAGCTTCCTGCTCGAGCACGGCATTGAGGTGCGCCTCGGGCATTTCGGTACGGGTGCAGAACACAATCACGTGCGACGCATCGAGCAGTTTCGGCGTGTTGTAAGCAAAACGCTCCGTGGTGCTCTTGGCCAGGCGGGCCTTGCCTTCGGCTGTGTCGGCGACGATGAAGTGCCAGGGTTGGGAGTTGACCGAGGACGGGCTGTGGCGCAGTTGCTCGAGCAGGGCGTCGACAGTGGCCTGGGGAATGCGGCGCGAGGCATCGTAGGCTTTGGTGGTGTAGCGGCGCTTGGCCAGCGAGACGGTATCCATGCAACAACTCCGGAATGTACTGGGGATTTGCCAGGCATCTTATCTTTCCTGCCGCAAAGAAAAACCGGCACAATGCAGCAACACTTTCACACCTGGAGTGAAGATGCTGCGCATCACTGACCTCGAACTGTTCGTGCGCAGCAGCGTGCTGGGCAGCTTCACGGCCGCCGCCCATGAAGCCGGTCTGCTGCCGGGGCAAGTGGCTGCTGCGATCAAACGCCTCGAGCGCGACCTCGATGTGCGCCTGTTTGCCCGCACCACCCGTAGCCTGCGCCTTACCGCCGAAGGCGAGCGCTACCTGCCGACCGCCCTGAATGTGCTGGAGAGCCTTCGCCAGGGGCGCGAAGACCTGCATGGCAACCCTGGCACCCTGCGTGGCACCCTGCAGGTGTCGGCGCCTTCCGACTTGGGCCGCAACATGCTGTTGCCCTGGCTGAGCGCCTTTCGCCGGGAGCACCCGGCCCTGCACCTGCGCTTTTTTCTGTCCGACCAGATTGCCGACCTGAACCGTGACCCGGTGGATGTGGCCATCCGCTATGGCCTCAACCAGGACGCCAACTACATCGCCCTGCCCTTGGCCAGCTGGAACCGCCGAGTGCTGGTGGCATCGCCCGATTACCTGGCCCGCCACGGCCACCCGGTCACGCCCGAAGCCCTGCAAGAACATGCCTGCCTGCTGTACATGCAGCACAACCGGGTCTACGACAAGTGGCGGGTGGGCAACCGCAACGTGCAGGTCAGCGGGCCGCTGGTCAGCGACGATGCCGACGTCATCCGCCGTCTGGCCCTGCAAGGTGAAGGCATCGTCTACAAATCGTGGCTGGACGTAAGCGCCAATATTGCAGCCGGCGAACTGCAGATCATCCTGCCCGAATACCTGGGTGAATCCGTGCCTGTAACCCTGGTTTGCCCACACCGCAAACAACTCACGCCTGCGGTGTCACAACTGCACCTGTGCCTGCGCGACCACTTCGAGGCCCTGCGCGCTCGCGCACTGAACAACGGTTGCACAATCGTCCCGGACTAAGCGCCAGCAGGCAGCGAGCAGGGCGCAAAAACGCTTGCAACAGGTTGCACGCCACCACTGCTGCCCCAGCAGCACCCGCCCAGCACCCGACTGCTGCCCAACCTGCAACACCGCCGAAGAAATCCATTAAAAATCATATATATCAATAACTTAAAAAAATGGCACAGTCCCTGCTCTAGCCCTCCCCAACAACGCTTTACATACGGGGAGATCCACCATGCATCCGCTCAACCCACTGGCCCGCCAGATCAGCCTTGCGCTGCTGCTGGCCGGCACCGGCAGCCAGGCCATCGCTGCCAACGAAGACAACAAGAACGAACCCGCCCTTGAAACCGTAACGGTCACCGCTCAGCACCGAGAGCAGACCTTGCAGGAAGTACCGGTTGCGGTGTCGGCCATCAAGGGCACCAGCATCACTGCCGATGGCGTGCGCTCGATGGGCGACATCACCACCTTCGTGCCCAACGCCTCGGCCAAGAACCCCGACGGCGACGGCCGCCCTCGTTGGTATATCCGTGGCCTGGGCACCGGCGATACTGGCGCGGCAACCGTATTCCCGGTGGGCATCTACGCGGACGATGTCTACCTCAACGCGCCCATCGCCGGTGGCGGGCCGCTGTTCGACCTGGAACGCATCGAAATCCTGCGCGGGCCGCAAGGCACCCTGTATGGCAAGAACACCACGGCCGGCGCAGTGAACGTGATCTCGAAGAAGCCCACCTTCGACACCGACGGCTATGGCACTGTCGGCTTCGGCAGCAAGAACGAGCGTATCGTCACCGGTGCCATCGGCGGTGCGCTGGTCGATGAAAAACTGGCCGGGCGAGTCGCGCTGTATTCCGAAGAGCGTGACGGTTTTCAGAACAACGACTTCGACGGCAACACCTACGGTGATGTGAACAAGAAAGCCATCCGTCTGCAGTTTCTGGCCCAGCTCAACCCCGACCTGGACGCCCTGCTCAAACTGCACAGCCGCCAGTTCAAAGGCGATGGCAGCAACGGCTCGCTGCCGGTTGGCCGCTACTACAACGTCGGCTACGAACGCCCGCACGGCCGCGATATCTCGCTGAACGTTAACGAAGACTATCGCCTGAACCACGATGGCGCCTCGCTGACCTTCAACTGGTACCTCGGCGATTACACCCTGACCTCGATCAGCGCCTACGACTACCTCCGCAACCGCTCCACCAGCGATGCCGACTACACCCCCTACGAGGTCAACGGCGCGGCCATCACCGACAACAGCTACCGCCAGTGGTCGCAAGAGCTGCGCCTGGCATCGCCGGAAGACCGCCCGCTGCACTGGCTGGTGGGTGCGCACTACTTCCATGAAGACCTGGACAGCTCGGCGCAACGCATCGTCACCCCCGGGCCGACGCCCAACGGCACCGGTTCGAACCAGGTGGGCACCACCGCGTTCCGCGACCTGGGTTACGACCACCGCACCGACAGCTACGCGCTGTTTGGCAACCTGACCTACGACTTTACCGATGACTTCAGCGTCACCGGCGGCCTGCGCTGGACCCAGGAGAAGAAAGACATCGACCTGGACCTGGTGCAACTGACCCGCGCCACCGCCAGCGGCCCGCTGATACCGCTGGGCGGTGTGGGCACCAACGGTAACCGCCAGGAAGACAAGACCTGGGAAGCCTGGACCTACGACCTCACCCCCGAGTACCGCATCAATGACAACCTGCGGGTGTTCTTCCGCTACGCCCACGGTTTCCGCTCGGGTGGTTTCAACACCGGGCTTTCGACCAGCCTGGCACAGCTGACCACGGTCGACCCGGAAGAGCTGGACGCCTACGAGCTGGGGCTGAAGTCGGAGTGGTTCGATCGCCGCCTGACCGTCAACGCCAACCTCTTCTACTACGACTACTCCGACATCCAGGTGAACCTGCTGACGGTGAACAACGGCGTGCTCACCACCGCACTGACCAACGGCGCCAAGGGCAAGGTCAAAGGCGCAGAACTGGAAATCGAAGGCCAGCCGACCGAGCGCCTGCACCTGCGCGCGGCGGTGTCGTTCCTCGACACCGAATACACAGACTTCAAGAACACCAACCCTACCACCGGCGCGGTGACGGGCGACTACAGCGGCAACAGCTTCGTGCGCTCGCCGCGTAACGTGGTGTCGCTGGGCGCCGACTACACCATCCCGCTGGAAGTGGGCGGCAAGCTGGTGGCCGGTGGCGACGTGAGCTTCCGTGACAAGGAGTACTTCCTGGCCGACCGCCAGAGCAGTGCCGACGCCACCCTCAGCCAGCCCCACTACACCCTGGCCAACGCCCGCCTGAGCTGGTTCAGCCACGACGACAAGCTGAGCGTGACCGGCTTCGTCAACAACCTCACCGACCGCCGCTACCAGGTGCATGGCCGGCCCAACGGCACTGCCGGGCAGTACGTGATCACTTACGGCGACCCGCGCACCGTCGGGCTCAGCGTTACCAGCCGATTCTAGGTTGTCCTTCCGGGCCCTATCGCCGGCACTGCCAATACATCATTCAGCAGGAACACCCCATGCCCCACCACCCCCCCTTGGCCAGCGCCATCGCCCTGGCCATCGCCGGCCTCGCCGTGCCCGCCTTCGCCGCCGAACCCAACGACCGCCTCGACACCGTGGTCGTGGTCGGCACCCACCGCAGCGACGTGACCGCCCTGCAAAGCGCCGCCCCGGTCGATGTACTGAGCGGCGAAAAACTCAAGGAAACCGGCGCCAGTGACCTGTCCGCCGCACTCACCGCACTGTCGCCCTCGTTCAGCTTCCCGCAATCACCACAAGGAGCTTTCGCGGGCTCCATCGCCCAAGGTGCCTCGCTGCGCGGCCTTGCTTCGGACCAGGTGCTGGTGCTGGTCAACGGCAAACGCCGCCACACCAGCGCCAACGTTACCCGCCAGGGCTTGGTCAACGCCCGTGGCGCGGCAGCGGTGGACCTCAGCCTGATCCCGCTGTCGGCCATCGAGCGCGTGGAAATCCTGCGTGACGGCGCCGCCGCCCAGTACGGCTCGGATGCCATTGCCGGGGTGATCAACATCGTGCTCAAGGCGCGCGACGAAGGTGGCAACGCCGGCTACCGCTTCGGCGGTTACAAGAAAGGCGACGGCCTGCAACGCAAACTCAGTGGCTGGAAGGGTTTCGCCCTGCCCAACGACGGCTTCCTGACCCTGGCCTTCGACGCCGGCAGCCAGGACCCGGCCAGCGACACCCGCGACGACAACCGCCTCTTCTACCCCGGCTCTACCAGCATCGACACCGCGCGTGAGCAAAACAACCGCTACCGCAACTGGCGTTGGGGCTCGGGCAATGTCTCGGACCAGTACAACTTCACCGCCAACGCCGAAATGGGCTTGAGCGACGGCCTTAGCGCCTACGGTTTTGCCACCTACGCGCACAAGAACACCGACGCCGAGAACTTCTTCGACCCGCCCACCACCCTGCGCAGCAACTACGGCAGCGTGGCCCTGGCGCGCTACGCCGACGGCCGCCTGCCGGTCACCCGCTACGGCCTGGAAGACTTTGCGGTCACCGGCGGCCTGCGTCTTGAAGACGAAACCGTAGGCAACTTCGACCTGGCCTTGAACTACGGCGACAACCGGGTCGAATCCACCGACCGTAACGCCATCAACCCCAGCTGGGGGACGGCGAGCCCCTCGACGATCTACACCGGCCGCCGCGAAGCCGACCAGACCAACCTGACCCTGGACTGGACCCGCGACTTTGCCAACGACTGGCTGTTCAAGCCACTTATAGTGTCTGCCGGGCTGGCCTGGCGTCAGGAAAACTACGACCTGACCGAGGGCGACGCCGCCGGCTGGTCCAACGGCCCCCTGTTCAATACCGTTGACCCGGCCTCTGGCCGACGCATCCCCGGCTATTACTCGGGCATCACCCAGGTCGATGCCGTGTCGCTGGACCGTCGCGTGATCGGCGCCTATGTCGACGTCGAAGCCCAACTGACAGAGAAATTCCAGGCCGGTGTGGCGGTGCGCAGCGAGCATTATTCGGACTTTGGTGACACCACCAACGGCAAGCTGTCGCTGCGCTACGACTTCACCCCGCAGATTGCCGCACGGGCCAGCGCCAGCACCGGCTACCGTGCGCCTTCGCTGGTGCAGAGCGGGCTGTCGTCGTTCAGTGTGCAAGTAGTAGAGCAGCCGCCAGGCAGTGGCAACTGGGTCGAGGTGCAGCAGCGCACCCTGCGCGCCGACAGCCCGGAAGCCGCCTTGCTGGGTGGCAAGGCGCTGAAGCCGGAAGAGTCGACCAACTTCTCCGTGGGCCTGGTCTGGCGGCCGGTGCCCAATGCCTCGGTCACCCTTGACGCTTACCGCATCGACATCGACAACCGCATCACCCTGTCCGACCAGTTGCCTGCATCGGTGGTGGGCCCGATCTTCGCCGGCACCCCCTACGCCAACATCCAGAGTGCGGCGTTCTATACCAACATCGCCGACACCCGCACCGACGGTTTCGAGTTGGCGGGCCATTATCAGCTGGACGTGGGCCGCTGGGGGCACGTGGACTTCAACGGCGGCTATGCGCGCAACAACACCCGCATCACCGGGCTGGATGATGTGGGCAACATCCCCGGCAACCAGATCATCGGCCGCAATACCCAAGGGCTGATCGAGGATGGCACGCCCAAGGACAAGCTCACGCTCAGCGCCAACTGGCTGTATGACAACTGGAGCGTCACCGTGGCTCAGCGCCGATATGGCGAGTGGAAAAACCGCAACGCCGCAAACCCCACGCTGGACCAGACCTTCAGCCCGCAGTGGGTAACCGACCTGGATGTGTCGTACCGCTTCGACCTGGGCTTGACCGTGTCGGCGGGCGCGATCAACCTGTTCGACAGCCACCCGGACAAGCTCAAGGGTGCGCAGTTGTATGGCGTGCCCAAATACTCCATCACCAGCCCGGAGGGGGCGCAGGGAGCGTTCTACTACACCAGCGTGAGTTACGACTTCTAGGCTGAAACCGCGTTGGCTTCTTCGCGGGCAAGCCCGCGAGAAAGCCAACATCGATGCTGCTGACGGACTGCTGCTGCAGCAGCACCCTGCTGCGTCTCCAGCACCATCCTCTTCCCTCAGCCCCGCATTCCGGGGCCTGCGCCGCCTGGCACAGCTCTTGCGATACCCCCAACACCTTCTGTTTTCCCAAGGCTTGCCATGCGCGTGCTCTCTACCCTTTCCTGGTTCATCTCCCCCCTGGCACTGCTCACGCTCTGGGCCGTGGTGGCCAATGCCGGGCTGTTTCCGGCCAACCTGCTGGTCCCGCCGCAAGAGGTCTGGCTGAGCCTCAACGACCTGCTGACCACAGGTGAACTTCAGGCGCACCTGGCAGGCAGCCTGTCGCGCCTGGCCCTGGGCTTCACCGGCGGCGCACTGGCGGGCCTCGGCTTCGGTGCGGCGCTGGCCCTGTCGAAAACGGTGGAGGCCTACTGCGCCCCGCTGTTCCACACCCTGCGTCAGGTGCCGAGCATCGCCCTGATCCCGATGTTCGTGCTGATGTTTGGTGTCGACGAAACCTTCAAGGTAGTGATCGTTGCCAAGACCGCGTTCTTCCCGGTGGCACTGGCCACCTGTGAAGGCATCCGCGCCATCCCACGCAGCCATTTCGAAGTGGCGGCGGTGTACCGCTTGCGCTGGCCGACGCTGGTGGGGCGAATTGCCCTGCCCGCTGCAGTACCGGCCATTGTCACCGGCATTCGCGTGGCCCTGACCCGCGCCTGGGTGGTGCTGGTGGCCTGCGAGCTGCTGGCGGCAGACAGCGGCCTGGGGCAGATGATCGAGATGGGCAGGCAGATGCTGCGTATCGATGTGGTGATGGTCGGCGTGGTGCTGACTGGGCTGATCGGTTTTACCCTGGATTTCACCCTGCGCCGTGTGGAGCGGCGCTTGTCTGCCTGGCAAAGCCGCTGAGGAGGCTGTGATGAAACTGCAAACATTGCGCGGTCTGGTATTGCCACTGTTGCTGCTCGGCGCCTGGGAGTACGCCTCGCGCCAGGGCGCCGCCGGCGCCTATGCCTTCGTGCCGCTGGCGCAGGTGGGCACGGCCTTGGCCGCGTTGCTGGGCAGCGGTGAATTGCTGGTCAACCTGTGGGCCAGCTTGCTGCGCACCTGCAGCGGCCTGGCCATCGGTATTGTCGGCGGTGTTGGCCTGGGCGCGCTGATGGCCCTGTCCGCACCGGCCAACCGCCTGATCGCCCCGCTGTTCCACGCCCTGCGCCAGGTGCCGATGCTGGGTTGGATTCCGTTGATTGCGTTATGGCTGGGGAACGGCGAAGGCGCCAAGCTGCTGATTGTCAGCCTGGCGGCGTTGTACCCGATGGTGCTGAACACGTTCGAGAGCCTGCGCCAGGTTGCCGGTCAGCACCGTGAAGCCGCGCAGGTATTGATGCTCAGCCGTTGGCAGCAACTTCGACTGATCCTGCTACCCGCCGCCCTGCCAGGCATCGCCGCCGGGGTGTTGCAGGCCCTGGCGTTCGCCTGGGTAACCTCGGTGGGCAGCGAGCTGTTCCTGTCTGCCGGGGCCGGCCTTGGCAGCTTGATGATGACCGCCGAAGCCGGGGCGCGCATGGAGATCATTGTGGTCTGCGTGCTGTGCATCGGCCTGTGTGGCTACCTGATGTCCTGGCTGAGCACCCTCCTCACCCGCCGCCTGCTGCGCTGGCGTACCACCTCTTGAAAGGCCCGACCATGAACGCCATCGCCCATGCTTTACCCACCAGCGCCATCACCGGCGCACTGACCCTTCGCGGCCTGAACAAGGCGTACACGCTCAAGGGCAAGGCTGTACCGGTGTTGCAAGGCATCGACCTGGACATCCGCCCCGGCGAGTTTGTCAGCATTCTCGGCGCCAGCGGCTGCGGCAAATCCACCCTGCTACGGTTGATCGTTGGCTTGGACCAGGCTTACCAAGGGCAGATCCTGCTGGATGGGCAACCCGTGCGCGGGCCAGGCCTGGAACGCGGCATCGTGTTCCAGGACCACCGCCTGTTCCCGTGGATGACCCTGCAGCAGAACATCGCCCTGGCGTTGAAAAATCATGCACTGCCGACGACCGAGAAGAATCGATTGGTGGCCGAGCACATCGAACGGGTGGGTCTGAGCGGTTACGAGCAAGCCTATCCGCACCAGCTTTCCGGTGGTATGGCCCAGCGCGCGGCGATTGCCCGGGCGCTGGTGAACAAGCCCAAAGTGCTGTTGCTGGACGAGCCACTCGGCGCGCTGGATGCACTGACCCGGGTGCGGCTGCAACAGGAGTTGCAGCGCATCTGGGTGCAGGAGCGCTGCACGGTGATCATGGTGACCCACGATATCGAAGAAGCACTGTACCTCGGTGACCGGGTGATCGTGATGGACGCACACCCGGGACGGATTCGTGAGGATCTGCGTATAGACCTGCCCCATCCACGCCAGCGCGATAGCCAGGTACTGCAGAGGTACAAGCAGCGCTTGCTAGGGGAACTTGTGGGGCATTGACGGGTTGTGAACGGCAAGACAAGGCTTGCCAATGACTGGCAGCTGAAACTGGCGGCGCTTGGGAGCAGGCCTGGCGGGGAACTATGGGCATTACGGGGCACCCAGGCACGCAACGTTGAACCTACGCTACGACCTCTGAGCCTCAGCACCTGTGGTACTGTGCCGCAACCCCTTAAGGAGCTTCACACATGGACGTACGCTGCACATCGATCGAAGATGTCCGCACGCGCATCGATCATATCGATCAGAACCTGGTCGCCCTGCTCGCCCAGCGCGGCCAGTTGGTAGCCCAGGCGGCTACTTTCAAAAAGACCACCGATGACGTCCGCGCACCCGCACGGGTCGAGCAAGTAATTGCCAAGGTGAGAGGAATTGCCGAAGAAACGGGGGCTTCGCCAGAGGTGGTGGAGCGGGTTTATCGGGCGATGATTGCAGCGTTCATCGATGAAGAGTTGAGCGTGCATGCCGGTTTGGCCGGCAAATAAACCGGGGCTGCGCGGCAGCCCCGGTATTTGAAGCCAACAACTTACCCTGGGGCTGCTCAACTGGCCAAGGTGAAGTCCGCTGCGGTTACTGTGGTTGCATCCGCCCCCCTACCAGGCGGATGGCGTCGGTGGCGCCAATGCTGACCAGCGTATCGTCGCCAACATCACCGTTGAGGTAGTCACTGCCGCTACCACCCGACAGGATGTCGTTGCCAGCGTCACCGAACAGTGTGTCGCTGCCAGCGAAGCTGAACTACCTGATGTCGCGGCTGCGGCTGGCCTCGTCGGTGGGTAGCCTGGGCGATGACGACATCGAGCAGATCAACAATTACCTGGGGCCGGAACTGATGGTAAGCAATTGATCGGAGCACACACGGTAGCGGTGGCCGGTCTATTGGCGTCAGGCTATGATCGGTCACCCCTCCGCGGACACCCTGCCCCATGCCCGTAGACCTGCAAGCGCTATACCCCAGGCTGATCCACCTGATGCTGGACACCGTGTTCGTGGTCGACAGGGACAACCAGATTGTCTTCGTCAGCGATGCCTGCGAAGCGCTGCTGGGCTACCAGGCCCGCGAGCTGATCGGCACACCGATCACCGACTACATGCACCCGGACGACCTGGCCATCACCCGCGCGTCGATTGTAAGGGTGATGAACGGGCAGCCCCATTACGACTTCCGCAACCGCTATGTGCGCAAGGATGGCGAGATCGTGCATATCCTGTGGGCAGCCAGCTGGTCCGATGAGGCGCAAGCGCGCATCGGTGTGGCGCGGGATGTGACGGCACTGCACCAGGCAGAAGAAGCGCTGCGCTTCCTAGCCCATTACGACCCGCTGACCCGACTGGCCAACCGGGCCATGTTCAACGAACGGCTCGGCAACGCACTTGCCACAGCCCGGCAGCAAGAGCATCGGCTGGCGTTGCTGTTTATTGATATCAATGACTTCAAGCAGATCAATGACAACCACGGGCACAGCGTGGGCGACCGGGTACTGTGCATAGTGGCACGGCGCCTGGAAGACTGTGTAGGTAAAAACGGCACCGTGGCGCGCATGGGCGGAGACGAGTTTACCGTGCTGCTGACGGATCACCCGTCGCCGGAGGCGATTGCCGAACACGTCGCCAACATCCTGGCAGCCATGGCCGAGCCACTCGGCGTCCAACTGCCCGGCGTCGACGCGCCGTCCTGCAGCATCGGCGTAGCCTGTTTCCCTGAGGACGGCCACGATGCCGACCTATTGCTGAGGCACGCTGATGGAAACATGTATCAGGTCAAGCGACAGAGGACCGCAGCCGGCTGAACAAGAAAGGACCATGATCATGCCCAACCCTGAAGACGCTTTGCTCGACAGTTGGCAGCACAACGCGCAAGCCTGGATTGACGCCGTGCGCAGCGGCGCCATCGAAAGCCGCCGCCAGGTCACCGACCAGGCGATCCTGCTGGCCATTCTTGGCCGCCAGCCCGAACGGGTGCTGGACCTGGGCTGCGGTGAGGGCTGGCTGCTGCGCGCCCTGGGTGATCGCGGGATCGAAGCCGTGGGCGTCGACGGCGACAGAACCTTGGTGGATGCCGCGCGGGCTGCGGGCTCGGCCGAGGTGCACCTGGCCAGCTATGCGCAGTTGGCCGAGGCCAACGTTTACGTAGGCAAAGGTTATGACCTGATCTGTGCCAATTTTGCGTTGTTGCACCAGGACATCATTCCGCTACTGGTAGCGATGCACGACCTACTGGTGCCTGGCGGTGCGCTGGTGATCCAGACGCTGCACCCATGGGGCGTGGCGGGCGGGGACTATCAGGATGGTTGGCGGGAGGAGTCATTTGCCGGGTTTGCCGGGGATTGGCAGCCAATGCCCTGGTATTTCCGTACCCTGGCCAGCTGGCTGAATGCAATGGACATGGCGGGGCTTCGGCTGGTCAGCCTGCAGGAGCCGCAGCACCCGCAGAGTGCGGTGCCGCAGTCCTTATTGATGGTGGCTGAGCGCCCTTGAAGGCGCTCAAGCCCCCACCCAGCTCAAGCTTCAGAGCACTGGCTTGCGCACCGCCCCGCTGCGGGCTTTGGCCATGGCCGCCAGGCGCACCGCAACGTTGGCCGCGCCGTAACCGGCATAGCCACCCTTGCGCTGGATGATCTCGAAGAAGAAGCGCTCTTCGAACGGTTCGGTGTACACGTGGAACAGCTCGCCGCCCTGGGCATCGCGGTCGTACAGCACGTTGTAGTACGCCAACTCGCTGAGGAACTCGTCGTCAAAGTCGAAGCGTGCCGCCAGGTCGTCGTAGTAGTTCAGCGGGATTTCCAGCAACGGCACACCAGCCAGCTTCGCGCGCGCCACTTCGCGGAAGATATCGTCACAATCGAAGGCGATGTGATGAACACCGGAGCCGCGATAGCTGGACAGCGCATGGGCGATGGCGGTGTTGCGGTTTTCCGAAATGTTCAGCGGCAAGCGCAAGGTGCCGCACTGACTACGCAGCGCGCGGCTCTTGACCAGGCCGTACGGGTCGGGCAGCACCACTTCGTCATCAGCGGCGAAATCGAACAGGCTCTTGTAGAACAGGACCCAGCTGTCCAGCGACTCGGCCGGCAAGGCCAGGGCCATGTGGTCGATGCGGCGCAGCCCACCGGTGGCGGTGGCGTTCTTGTCCAGGCTGAAATCGGTATCGTACAGGGTCTGGCCGGCAGTGCCCTGCTCTACCAGGTAGAGCAGGCTGCCATCCGGCGCACGCACCGCCGGTACTTCACATTCGTTAGGGCCGACCAAGCCCCGGAACGGCTGGCCACGGTAGGCAGTCGCGCGCTTCAGAGCTGCTTGCTGGTCCTTGACCCGCAGCGCGGTGGCGCACAGCGACGGGCCGTGGGCCTCGAAGAAGTTGTGGCCGAAGGAATATGGCTCGGCGTTCAACACAATGTTGATATCGCCCTGGCGCAGCAACTGCACTTCTTTGCTGCGGTGTTTGCCGGCTTCGGCAAAACCCAGGCGTTTCAGCCAGCTGGCCAGACGCGCGCCAACGGCTTCGTCAACCGCGAATTCGAGGAACTCCACACCGTCATAGGTGCTTGCCGCTGGCGGGGTGAACAGCACGCCAGGTTCGATCGGCGTGTTTTCCTGCTCCAGGCGCAGGCGGGTCTGCTCTTCGAGATACAACAGCGAGCGCAGGCCATCAGCGGCGTTTTGCCGTGGCGGCGCAGCGCGGAAGCCGTCGTTGAAGATTTCCAGCGATAGCGGGCCACGGTAACCGGTGGCAAGGATCGGCGCCAGGAAACCGGCCATGTCCATTTCACCCTGCCCCGGGAAGCAGCGGAAGTGGCGGCTCCACTCCAGCACATCCATGGCCAGAATCGGGGCGTCGGCCATCTGCACGAAGAAAATCTTGTCGCCGGGGATGTCGCGGATCGCGCTGGGGTCGCCCTTCAGGGACAAGGTGTGGAAACTGTCGAGGATCACCCCGAGGGCCGAGTGGTCGGCCTGGCGCACCAGGTTCCACACTTGCTGGTAGGTGTTGACGTGGCGGCCCCAGGCCAGCGCTTCGTAACCAATGCGCAGGCCGCGCTTGCCGGCGTGCTCGGCCAGCAGGCGCAGGTCATCGACCAGCAACTGTTCTTCGCCCAGGGCATCGGCCTGGACGTTACTGCACACCAGCACCAGGTCGGTGCCCAGCTCCTGCATCAGGTCGAACTTGCGTTCGGCGCGGTCGAGGTTTTTCTGCAGGCGGTCGCGGCGGCAGCCTTCAAAGTCGCGAAACGGCTGGAACAGGGTAATGGCAATGCCAAGATCAGCGCACATCTGGCGCACCTGGCGCGGGCTGCCGGCGTAATAGAGCAGGTCGTTTTCGAAGATCTCGACGCCGTCAAAACCGGCGGCGGCGATGGCTTCGAGCTTTTCCGGCAGGGTGCCGCTCAAGGACACGGTAGCGATCGAACGCTGCATGGCGGGAGTTCCTTGTTGTTAGAAAATGACGGTGCCAGTCAGGTAAAAACCACTGTCACAGTTTATGGCACGATCGATTATTCGCAGGTAAAGTCGCCGCTTCAATCTCTTTGTACGGAATGGTTAGTTTTGCGTTCGATTATCGCACAAAACCCAATTTAACGAATTGCTAGACCGCAGCCCCAGGGTCAACATGAGACCCAGACGCAGGCACACCGACCACTGCCTCCTGCCTTGGCGAACGTATGGCGGAGCCTGCGCAAACAACAATAACAACGGAGACAACGATGGCTCACTCCAGCTCGCAAGCCAAAAAAGCGACCGCCAGTGGATGGATAGGCTCGGCACTCGAGTACTACGACTTCTTCATCTACGCTCAGGCCGCTGCGCTGATTTTCCCGCAGATCTTCTTCCCCAATACCGACCCGAAAATGGCCATCATTCCCTCGTTGGCCACGTACGGCGTGGGCTACCTGGCGCGCCCGGTCGGCGCCTTCGTACTGGGCCACTGGGGTGACACTCGCGGGCGCAAGAACGTCCTGCTGCTGTGCATGTTCCTGATGGGCCTGTCGACCATGGCCGTCGGCCTGCTGCCCACCTACCACGACATCGGTTACCTCGCCCCGGCCTTGCTGGTGGTGCTGCGCCTGATCCAGGGCTTTGCCGTGGCCGGGGAAATTTCCGGTGCCAGTTCCATGATCATGGAGCACGCGCCATTCGGCCGAAGAGGCTATTACGCCAGCTTTACCCTGCAAGGCGTGCAGGCTGGCCAGGTACTGGCAGCGGCGGTGTTCCTGCCACTGGCCTACTTCATGCCTAACGAAGCCTTCACCGAATGGGGCTGGCGCATTCCGTTCCTGTTGAGCGCCATCGTGCTGATTGCCGGTTTCATCATCCGTAAGGAAGTGCACGAAACTCCGGCGTTCGTGAAGGAAGAGAAGCAGGACAAGGTTGCCAAGTCGCCCATCAGCGAGGCCTTCCGCCACAGCTGGAAGCACATGGTGCTGGTGATGTTCATGGCCCTGATGAACGTGATCCCGGTGGTGGCCACCATCTTCGGTGCGGCCTACGCGGTGCAGCCAGCCTATGGCATCGGCTTCGACAAGAGCGTGTACCTGTGGATCCCGGTGGTCGGCAACATCGTCGCGGTGCTGGTGATTCCGTTCGTGGGTAACCTGTCGGACAAGATCGGCCGTCGCCCGACCATGATCGCCGGTTGCCTGGGCTCTGGCCTGCTGGCGTTCGTCTACCTGTATGCAATCAGCATTCAGAACGTGCCCATGGCGTTCGCCGCATCGATCATCATGTGGGGCATGGTTTACCAGGGTTACAACGCGGTGTTCCCAAGCTTCTACCCAGAGCTGTTCCACACCCGCTACCGCGTTTCGGCCATGGCCATCGCACAGAACATCGGCACCATGCTGACCGCCATGCTGCCAGCGCTGTTCGCCCTGGTCGCACCGCCCGGCTCGGACAACATCCCGCTGGTGGTGGGTAGCCTGGCGTTCTTCATTACCTGCGTGTGCGCCCTGGCGGCCTACATTGCCCCGGAAACCCATCGCCTGGCGATGGAAGACCTGGGTAACCCAGACGCCAAGCCGATGGAAAAGGATGCTTACGAGGCTAGCCGTAAAGGCAGCTTTCAGGCAGTGAGCCACTGACAGATGGCCGGGGCCGCGTTGCGGCCCCGGCACTTTCAACCTTCAACCACTTCCTGCAAGCGCGCCCACAGTCGCTCGACATCCCCTCGCTCAGTCGGCAGCGCACCGATCGAAACCCGCACCATCCAGCGCCCATCCAGTGTCGCTGGCGTCACATAGGCATCGCCAGAAGCATTCAGCCGGTCGGCCCACCCCTTGGTATGCGCATCCAGTGCCTCCCCCTCCAGCCCCGCCGGTCGATGGCGAATGCACAGGGTCTGCAACTGCACCGGCGCCAACACCTCCCACTCAGCCGCCGCCGCAACCTGCGCCGCCAACCATCGGGCATTGTCCAGGTCACGCCGCAACCGCGCCTGCAATGCGTCAACGCCCTCGCTGCGCAGCATGAACCACAGCTTCAACGCGCGGAACCGTCGGCCCAACGGGATGCCCCAGTCACGCAGGTTCTTCACCTCACCATCCACCGCCGATTGCAGGTAGCTGGGGTTGGTGCTCATCACCCGAATCAGGTGCTGCGGATCGCGCACGTAATAGATCGAGCAATCGAAGGCCACACCCAGCCACTTGTGCGCGTTGACCACCACCGAATCGGCCAGCTCGATGCCATCCCACATCCAGCGGCACTCAGGCAGGATCATCGCGGAACCGGCCATGGCCGAGTCCACATGCAGCCACAAGCCATGGGCCTGGGCGATTTCGCCGATCGGGCGCAGCGGGTCAAGGGCGGTGGTGGTCGTGGTGCCAGTGGTGGCCACAACCGCGCAAGGTTGGTTGCCGGCAGCCAGGTCCTGCTCGATCGCCGCCCGCAAGGCCTCTGGACGCAAGGCGTACTTTTCGTCTGTGGGGATGAGGCGGATATTATCGCGGCCAAAACCCGCCAGCAGCGCGGCCTTGTCTACCGAGCTGTGGGCATGAGCACTGACATACACGATCAAAGGCCTGGCTTCGGCCTGCAGGCCGCCGCGTACCAAGGCGTAGTCGGTGGCGCGTTCACGGGCGCTGATCAGCGCCACCAGGGTGCTGGTCGACGCGGTGTCCTGGATCACTCCGCTCCACTGGCCAGACAGGCCCAGCAGCTGACGCAGCCAGTCGAGGGTGGTTTCTTCCAGCTCGCTCAGTGCCGGGCTGGATTGCCAAGACAGGCCCAACACGCCCAGGCCGGTGCTGAGGAAATCGCCCAATACGGAAGACAGGGTGCCATTGGAGGGGAAGTAGCCGTAGAAGTCCGGGTGCTGCCAATGGGACAGGCCGGGCATGACCAGTTGGTTGACGTCATCGAGAATGGCCTCGAAGGGTTCGCCCTGCTGGGGGGCGGTGTCAGGCAAAGCAGCCTTGAGGTAGCCGGGCTCGACCTGAGCCATGACCGGGCGTTCGCCGACGGTTTGGCGGTAGTCGGCGATCAGGTCGATCAGTTGGTGGCCGTATTGGCGGAATTGTTCGGGGGTCACGTGGGGGCTCCTGTGGTTTTTCCACTGCCCCCAGTCTAGGTACCTGTGCCAAAGCGAATAACCCCGCCTTGCGCATACCTGCTATGGCAAACCCGCATGCCCACCCTGCACGCCAAACTGCGACTGTCGCCACAGCTCGAACACCCGGTTGCGCAACCAGCGGTGCTCGGCCGAGGCCTGCAGGCGCTGGTGCCACACTACCCAGTAACGCTGGCTGTGGTCGATGAAACCCAGCGGCCGCCAGGCCAGATCATGCAAGCGGCACAGTTGCCGGGCAATGTGCTCGGGTACGGTTGCCACGGCCTGGCTGTTGGCGATCACCTGCACAGTGGCGGAGAAAAACGGCACTTCCAGGCTGACCCGCCGCTGCAAGCCCTGGACGCGCAGGTGGCGGTCGATGAAGCTGTCCTTGTCGCCACCGCCGGAAATACGTACGTGCTTGTGCGCCAAGTAATCGGCCTGACTGAGTGCGGCATGGGCAGCTAGCGGGTGGTCGTGACGCATCAGGCACACGGCGCGGTCCTCGCCCAGCAGACGCCCGTGCAGGTTGGGCGGCGACTCGTCGAACAGGGTGGTGGCCAGGTCAATCTCGCCGCTGGCCAGCAAGGCGTACTGGCCGGCCTGCCAGGTACGGTACTCCAGCGATACGCCCGGTGCTTCACGCTCCAGCGCGGCCACCAGCAGCGGCAGCATGTGCTCGGCCACGTAGTCCGAAGCAGCCAGGCAGAAACGCCGCTCGCAGCGTGCCGGGTCGAACACCGCGGGCTGACGCAGAGCCTGTAGTTCTTCGAGAACCTGGCGCAGGGGTTCGACAAGGGCTTCGGCGTGTTCGCTCAATACGTAGCCACGGCCCTGGCGTACCAGCAGCGGATCGTCGAAAGCTTCGCGCAGGTGGGCCAGCTGGCGGCTCAGGGCCGACTGGCTGACGCCCAGGCGCTCGGCGGCGTGGCTGAGGTTTTTCAGCTGTAGCAGGTGGTCGAGGGTGCGCAGGTGGGCGAGGCTGAGGGAGGCGAAGGTGGGGTTCATGCAGGCTCCCTGCGGTGGCATTCAAGGGCCTATTCGCGGGCTCGCCCGCTCCCACAGATTCATCGCTGTATTGAAAGCTGCGGTGAACCTGTGGGAGCGGGCAAGCCCGCGAAGGGCCGCAACGCGGCCCCGGCTTTTTAAGCGGTCAGACCAACGTACACGTTCTGCACGTCATCGTTCTCGTCGATCGCTTCAAGGAACGCTTCAACCTCAGCCAGTGCTTCAGCGCTCAGGCTGGCCGCACTCACCGGGTTTTTCGGGGTGTAGCCAATCTTCGCCGAGGTCACGGTGAAGCCATGTTCCGGGAGGGCCTTCTGTACCGCGTCCAGGTCGGTGGTGTCGGTAATGAACAAGGTCGAACCCTCTTCTTCACCTTCCTCGAAATCCTGGGCGCCGGCTTCGATGGCTGCCATTTCCGGGTCGGCGTCGCCTTCCGGAGTGGCTTCGATCAGACCGACATGGTTGAAGTCCCAGGCCACAGAACCACTCGCACCCAGCTGGCCCTTGCGGAACAGTACGCGGATTTGCGCGACGGTACGGTTGACGTTGTCGGTCAGGCACTCGACGATCAGTGGCACCTGGTGCGGTGCAAAGCCTTCGTAGCTGACGGCGTGGTACTGCACGGCATCACCGTCCAGGCCCGCGCCCTTGCGAATCGCACGCTCCAGCGTCTCGCGGGTCATCGAGGCCTTTTTGGCTTGCACGATGGCCAGGCGCAGGCGCGGGTTCATGTCAGGATCGGCGCCCGACTTGGCCGCGATCTGGATTTCCTTGGACAGCTTGCCCATGACCTTGCCTTTGGCATTGGCCGCTGTTTCTCTATGTTTGGCTTTCCACTGTGCGCCCATGTCGACTCTCTTGTTTCAGCGGCCGGTTCAGGAAGCGACCGGCCAAAAGTGGGTGCATTTTATACGCCCTCACGCATGGGATCGACAAGAAATCTCATCAGCCTTTATCGGCCTTGCCTGCTGCTGCGGCAAACCGCGCCAGGCGCACATCCAGCCGTCGTGGCCGCATGCCGAGGTCTTCGGCGCGCTCCTTGCGGCGGATGGCATTGCGCACCATCAGCGAACCCAGGTAACGCACCGGCTCGGGCGGGAACAGCCCCAGCGGCCCCTTGACCAGCGGCGAACGGGTCCATGGGTTATCCAGCCCCAGCGCCAGCGACGACAGAATCTGCCCGCCCATGTGGCACGGCCCAACGCCACTGCCGGAATAGCCAAAGCCATAGAACACGTTGCCCTGCCCGTCCAGCCGGCCGAAGAACGGCAAGCCGGTCACCGAGCGGTCCGACGGCCCGTTCCAGCTGGCCGCCAGCGGCACTTCGGCCAAGGCCGGGAAAAACCCGCCCAGGCTTTCGCGCAGCAGCGGCCGGTAGGGCGACGGCTGGTCGAACACCGGCAGCATGCGCCCGCCATAGGCAAAGGTATTGCCGCCTTTGCCAAGCATCAGCCGGCCATCGGAGGTGTTGTGGTAGTAGTGCACGAAAATGCGCGAGTCGAGCACGCTGATGCCGCTGTCCAGGCCGATCTCGCGCAGCAGCTCGGGGCACGGCTCAGTAATTACCATGTCACTGGAAACGATCGCCACGCTGCGCTCGAACTGCGGGAAGGCCCGCGCCATCCAGGCATTGAGGCCCAGCACCACGCGGTCGGCGCGCACCGTGCCATGGGCCGTACGCACCTGCACCGGGGCGCCGTGTTCCAGGCCACTCATGGCCGTGCCTTCATGAATGCGCACGCCGCGCTCTAACGCCACCCGCCGCAGGCCACGCACCAGCTTGCCCGGCTGCACCGTGGCGGCAGCTGGCGAGAACCAGCCCTCCAGGTGCCGTGCCGAACCCGCCTGCCGCTGGACTTGGTCCAGCGGCAGGCGGCGAAACGAGTTGATGCCCTTCTGCTCCAGCGCCGCGATCACTGCATCGGTGGCGCCGACCTGAGCGGCGTTGGTGGCGGTGTACAACGTGCCATCCAGGCGGTAGTCGCAGTCGATGCCGTTGGCCGCGCAGAACGTACCGATATCCCCGATGCTGCGTTCCGACTCGCGCACCAGGCGCACCGCCTCGGCTACCCCGAACAGGCGTTCGAGGGTGAAGTACTTGGCCGACCAGGACAATGCGCAACCGCCGTTGCGGCCACTGGCGCCGGCGCCGCAGATATCGGCTTCGATCAGCACGACATCCAGCGCCGGCATCGCCTCCTTGAGCATCAGTGCCGTCCACAGGCCGGTGTAACCGCCGCCGACGATGCACACATCGCAACGGGTATCACCTTGCAGCGGTGGGCACACCGCCTCCTTCGCCGAATCCAGGGCCTGTTGCAGCCAGAAGGGTCTCATTCGCTCGCTTTCCTTTAGGTACGCAGTGGCTTGATTGCCATGCTGGTATTCGGTGCCACGTCAGCGCTTTGCGGGGTGCTGGCCGGGCGGCTGTTCCAGTGCGGCAGCAGCACGAGCGCCGAGAACAGCGCGCAGCCGGCGAACACGATGAACACTGTGACACCATCGAAGTACCCCGGCAGCAGCCCACCCAGCACCGCCCCCACCGAACCACAGCCGTTGACGAAGCCCGCTGCAGTCGCACCGGCCTTGGCGGTGCCGAAGTCGATGGCCGCCGCGCCGCTGATCATCGAATCCGGCCCGTACAGGGTCAGGCCCATGACGAACAGCAACGCCACCACCAGCATCACGCTACCGGTGTGCATGGCCGCCATGAAGGCCGCCAGGGTCACCGTCAGCAACACCAGGCTGATCACGCAAGCCGGCATGCGGCGGGCGCCGAACAGTTTGTCGGAGGCCAGGCCAATGATGATCGGGCCCAGCAGCCCGGCCAGTTCGAAGGCGGTCGGGATGATTGCCGCACCCACCTTGCCCACCGACGGCATCTGCTCGAAAACGATCACCGGCCCCCACAGCAGGATGGCGTAGCGCGCGGGTTTGAGCAGGAAGTACGCCAGGCCCAGCGTCAGCACGGTGCGGTTGCGCAGGATCTCTTTCAGCGGCGCCCACACACTGCACAGGTTGCCGGCCGGGGCCATGCTCTGCGGCTCGGGCTCTACCGCTGGCAGGCCGACATCTTCAGGTTTGTTGCGCTGCAGGATGAAGAACAGCACGGCCACCAGCGCCACCACGGCGGCACTGGAGAAGAACGCCGCGTGCCAGGTGCCGACCAGTGTGTAGGCCCACCAACCCGCGAACGGCGAAGCCACCAGGCCGCCGAAGGCATAGCAGGAACTCCACAACCCCAGTACTCGCCCGCGCTGCGAAGCCGGGAAGAAGCTGCCGATGTTCTTGCACAACCCGGCCCAGCCGGTGGACTGCGCCAGGCCCTGCACCAGCATGCAGGTGGCAAAGATCGGGAAGGTGGCGTAACTGCCCATCACCACCGCCGCCACGGCGGAAATCAGCAACCCGCCCAGCACCACCACGCGTGGGCCAAAGCGGTCGGCGAGCATGCCCCAGGTGAACTGGCCCACGGCGTAAGCGGCCAGGTAGATGGCGTCGAGGTTGGCCATGGCGGCCTTGTCGAGCATGAAGTTGGGGTCTTCGGCGATGCCCAGCTTGGCCACCGAGAAGGCTTTGCGGGTGAAGTAGAAGGCGGCGTAGGCCAGCCAGGTGATGGCGAAAATCTGGATGCGCCAGCGTTTGAACGCGGCTAGTGATTGATTCATGTACGTCTGACCTCTTGCTCAAGTGTGCCGGCAGAATGTGAAGAAACGCCTGTCTTGTTCTTGTGTTACGCACAGCGATGACAAGGCTGTCATCGGGTCAGATGGCACCGTGTGGGCACCATGGCCCTGGCGGCATTCGTGGTGCCAGCGTCGGGCTGACATGCATGGAAACAGTTGCGCTAAGATAAATAAAATCGATTTATCGTATTTCACACATAAGCTCAGCTTGTTACTGAGGTGGCCATGTCGGTTTCCCACGCACAACTCAAGGCCTTCCATGCGGTGGCCGTGCACGGCAGCTTTACCCGCGCAGCGGAAAAGCTGTTTCTTACCCAGCCTGCGGTGTCGGACCAGGTGCGCAAGCTGGAGGAACGCTTCGGCGTTTTGCTGTTCCACCGCAACAAGCGTTCGGTGCAGTTGACCGACCTCGGTGAACGCTTGCTGGGCATCAGCCAGCGCCTGTTCGCCTGCGAAGCCGAAGCCCATGACCTGCTGCAGGATTCGCGGGCCCTGCACACCGGCAGCCTGGTGCTGGCGGTGGATGCGCCGGTGCACGTGCTGCCGCAGATCGCCCGCTTCTGCCAGCGCTACCCGGGCATCCAGGTGAAGATCGAGACCGGCAATACCGATGAGTCGCTGGCCCGGCTGTTCAGCTACCAGGCCGACCTGGCGCTGCTGGGCCGGGATGTGGACGATGAGCGGCTGCATTGCCTGCCGCTGCGCCGCGACCCGATGGTAGCGTTCGTTTCCCACCACCACCCGTGGGCCAGCCGTGGTTCGATCAGCCTGGCCGACCTGGACGACACACCGCTGGTGCTGCGCGAGCCTGGCTCGGTGACGCGCCAGACCCTGGAAGAAGAAATGCAGCGGGCCGGGCTGCGGATTCGCCCGGCGATCCAGGTGGAAGGCCGCGAGGCGGCACGGGAAGCGGTGGTGGTGGGGATTGGCGTGGGGGTGGTGTCGGCGGCAGAGTTTGGCGCCGATGCGCGGGTGTGTGCGCTGCCGATTGTGGACTGCCAGCGGCATTTGACCGAGACGCTGGTCTGCCTGAGCGAGCAGCGAACGCGGCGGGTGGTGGCGACCTTTTTGCAAATGGTTGAGGAAGGGATGTAAACCTGTGCCGGCCTCTTCGCGGGCAAGCCCGTGAAGAGGCCGGCACAGGCAACCAACTATGCTGGGGGAAATTCAACCTAGGCACACTGCCCATGCTCTACCGCCTTGCCGCCGACACCCTGGTCCTGATGCACCTGGCCTTCATCCTGCTGGTGCTGTTCGGCGGCCTGCTGGTGCTCACGTGGCGCCCCGCCCTCCTCATCCACTTGCCAGCCCTGGCCTGGGGCCTTGCGGTGGAATGCCTGCACCTGGGCTGCCCGCTCACCACCTGGGAAAACCGCATGCGTAGCGCAGCCGGTGACGCAGGCTACCAAGGCGGTTTCGTCGAGCACTATATCTGGCCGCTGATCTACCCCGCCGGGCTGACGCCGCACATTCAGCTGCTGCTGGGTTGCGTTGTGCTGCTGCTCAACCTCGGCGTTTACAGTTACGTGGCCTGGCGCTGGCGCCATCCTAGCGGGTAGCGATCACGAACAAGCGCGGGAACGGCAGCAGCACCTTGCCATCGGTGGCCGGTGGGTAGTCTCGCTGCATGGCCTGCAGGTACATCTGCAGGAAGTCGGCCTGCTCCTGTTCATCAAGCCTGGCCAGATAAGGCCGCAGGGCCGACCCCTTGAACCACTCCACCACCGCTTCGGCGCCACCCGGCAACGGGTGGTGATAGGTGGTGCGCCACACATCCACGCGCGTGCACAGCGGGCTGAGCAGGTCGTAGTAGAACGCCGCGCTGTGCCGTGGTGGCAGCTGGAAATCGGCGAACTTGGCCGCCCAAGGGCCTTGGCTGGCAATCATGAGCAATTGGCGGTGGGCCGGTTCGTCAAGGTTGTCCGGGGTCTGCACGGCCAGGCTGGCGCCTTCGCTCAGCTGGCGCACCAGGTGCGGGTACAGCGAGGCGTGGTCGGGTACCCATTGCAGCGAGGCGTTGGCCAGGATCAGGTCTTGCGGTTCCGGGGCGGACCAGCCGGCGATGTCCGCGATGGCCGTGCGTACCCGGGGGATGCACAGTCGTTTGCGCTCACGGGCCTTGTCGATCATGTCCGGATCGCTGTCCAGGGCGATTACCTGGGCATCGGGGTAGCGTTGCAGCAGCACTTCGGTGGAATTGCCCGGGCCGCAGCCCAGGTCGGTGGCGTGGCGCACCGGGCGCGGCGGGGTCGGAATGGCAGCGAGCAGGTCGCGCACGGCGCGGGTGCGTTCGTCTTCGAACAGGGAATACTGGGTGGCGGACCAGGCCATGTGCGGCTCCTTTGGGCGGGCGATGTGTCTAGCATATGCCATCTGTCGACTGTAGGGGCCCTATCGCCGGAACTGACACCTATGCTTGAAGTCAGTCCATTGATGCGCACGCCCATGAAAACCTACATCGCCCTCGCCATCTTGGCCCTGATTGCCGCCGCCGCCCTGCTCGGCTCGCCCTGGATGAACCAGCGCTTCCACATGCCCGCAGAAAAAGCCCAGGCCCAACAACGCGAAACGGCCGGGTCCCCTAGGGAGCCGGCCGTTTCGAAAAGCGAGTGACGCTTAGTGCTGCTTGCTGCCAGAACGGATCTGGTGCACCACACCCATCGCCACCACGACTGCCGCAGCGATACCGGTGGAGATCACCAGGATCTGGTAGTCAGGCATGAAGGCCATGGTCACCAGGGCAGCCACGATGAACGCGATCACCAGGTAGGTCAGCCACGGGAACAGCCACATCTTCAGGCGTACTTCCTTGCCTTCGGCAATCAGCTTGCGGCGCATGCGCAGCTGCGAGAAGGCGATGACCAGGTACACCAGCAGGGCAATCATGCCGGTGGTGTTCATCAGGGTTTCCAGTACGTCTTTCGGGCGCAGGGTCTCGCTGAAGTTGATCAGCGCACATACCACGGCCACGGCGCACGAACCCATGATCGCGTACACCGGTACACCGGTGCCGGCGCGGGTAATCTTGAAGAACGACGGCGCATCGCCACGCTGAGCCAGGGAGAACAGCATGCGCGAAGCGGTGTAGTGGCCGGAGATCAGGCAGCTGCTCACCGAGGTCAGCACCACGAAGTTCATCAGCAGCTCGGCATACGGCACGCCCAGCAGTTCCAGGGTACGGCGGTAGGCGCCATAGCCGGAAACGCCCAGGTGCGGGTCGTTCCACGGTACCAGGCAGACGATCAGGAAGATCGAACCCACGTAGAACAGGCACACACGCCATACCACCGAGTTGGTGGCCTTGACGATCTGCGCGGCCGGGTCTTTGGCTTCGGAGGCAGCGATGGTAACGATTTCAGCCCCCAGGAAGGCAAACATCACCCCGAGCAAGGCACCGATCACGGTGGTGATGCCATTGGGCATGAAGCCTTCGGCGGTAAGGTGGCTGATGCCACGCACTTCGCCGAACTGCCAGACGTTCAGCACGGCAGCGGTACACACGATCAGGAAGCAGACGATCGCGATCACCTTGATCAAGGCGAACCAGAACTCGAACTCACCGTAGTGTTTGACGTTGAAGAAGTTGACGGTGATCAGCAACAGGGTCGTGGCCAGCACGAACACGTTGACGCTGACGTCGGGGAAGAAGCCATGCAGGATCTTGCCCGCCACATAGGCTTCCCAGGCCATGAGGATGACCCAGTACCACCAGTACAGCCAGCCGATGGTGAAACCGGCCCAGCGGCCGATGGCGCGATCGGCGTAGGTGGAGAACGAGCCGGTGTCTGGCGAGGAAGTCGCCATTTCACCCAGCATGCGCATGATCAGTACCACCAGGATGCCGCCCGCCAGGTAGGCCAGGACAGCGGCTGGGCCGGCGCTGTGGATCACGCTGCCGGAACCGACGAACAAGGCGCCGCCAATAACCCCAGCGATGGACATCATCGTCAGGTGGCGCGACTTCAGCGAGGCACTGAGCTTGCTCTCGTGCCCGCTTTTCGCGGTGGTGGTTGTGGATGTTGCGTCCATCAGTTGTGTACCCCGTGCTTCTTTTTATCCAAGGAAAACCGTGAAACCCCGATGGCTGGCGGTTTCACCTGTACATCAGTGCTAATGCGGGCAGGAAGGTGTGAACGAACACACGCAGGCCTTCCATGGCGGCCTGCTGACGCGCCCCAGGGCGGCTGCCTGGAGCGAACTGAACATGCTTTATGTGGCGATATCCGACACCTAATGTAAAAATGTCCGACGCAGAGAGCCATGCACAGTGGCATGAAACTCGCACTGCACTGTACAGGTCGCCCATGCAGTACACCCTGCAAACGCCAGGCGATACGCACCCTGAAGGCCCCGAATGTTCGAATTACATCCAGACTCCTCAACCCCGCTGGTCAACCAGATCATTGACGGGCTGCGCGAGCTGATCGACAACCAGACCCTCAAGCCAGGCGCCAAGGTGCCGTCGATCCGCGCCTTTGCCGCGAGCTATTCGGTGAGCACCTTCACCGTGGTCGAGGCCTACGACCGCCTGGTCGCCCAAGGGCTGCTGGTAAGCCGTGGCAATGCGGGGTTCTTCGTAAACCGTGCGGCGGGCGAACTACTGGACACGCACAACGCCGAGGCTGATACCAGTCGACCAACGTTCAACTCCGAGTGGTACCTGCAGCAGATCTTCGAGATCCGCCAGTTGCCGTACAAACCGGGGTGCGGGTGGCTGCCCAACGACTGGATGTACGAAGACGGCTTGCGTCGCGGCCTGCGTCAGGTGGCCGGCAGCCCGCTGGAATTATCCGGCTACGGCGACCCCATGGGCCTGATGGAGCTGCGTGCACTGACCGCGCAGAACCTGCAGCAAGAGCTGTCGATCGTCGCCAACCCTGCGCAACTGATGCTCACCCACGGCGCCAGCCAGGCCCTGGACCTGGCCGCCCGCACGCTGGTGCGCCCAGGCGATGTGGTGCTGGTGGACGACCCTGGCTACCCCAACCTGATGAGCATTCTGCGCACGCAGGGCGCCACCCTGGTCGGCGTGCCACGCACCCCGGCCGGTTACGACCTGAACCAGCTGGAGCACTTGCTCACCCACCACCGTCCGACCGCGTTCTTCACCCAGCCGCACCTGCACAGCCCCACCTGCTCCCGCACCCCGCTGCCGCAGTTGCACCGCCTGTTGCAACTGGCCAGCCAGCACGGCTTCCGCCTGGTGGAAAACAACCTGTACGCCGACATGGTCGCCGAACCGCAGCCCTGCCTGGCCAGCCTCGACCACCTGCAGCAGGTGGTGTACGTGGGCAGCTACTCCAAGAGCATTTCGCCCAACGTGCGGGTCGGCTACATGCTGGCCAACCCCGAGCTGATGCAGAAACTGTTGCACCTGAAAATGCGTTCGGGCCTGACCACCTCACAGGTGATGGAGCGCGTGGTGTACGCCGCGATCATCGACGGTCGTTGGCGCAAACACCTCAAGCGCCTGCGCCAACGCCTGGCCGAGGCGCATCAGGAAGTTGGCCGGCATTTGCATCGATTGGGCTTTGAACTGTTCATCGAATCGGATGAAGGCATGTACATCTGGACCCGCCACCCGGCCATTCCGGACAGCGCGGCGCTGCTGGATGATGCGCTTGAGAAAGGCATCATGCTTGGGCCTGGGCAGTTGTTCATGGTGGATGCCAAGGCGACCGGGTGGATGCGGTTCAATGTGGCGTTCAGCACGGAGCCGGCGATGTGGGAGTTGCTGGAGAAGGTGCTGGTGCAGCATGTGCGGCGGGGTGGGGTGTAGTGTGTATGGCGGGCGCTGAGCATATTGTGAATGCACCAGCGTGCCATCATCTAACGCTTTGAGCCGCAGGGTAGACCCCACTGCGCTCGCGCTTACCAACCGAAACCACTACGACAACGATTCGCTCGTCCTCAACCCGATACACTAGGCGATACCCGGAGGCCCTGAGCTTGATTGTGTAGTGGTTCGGCAAGTCACGCAGCGCATCGGCCTGTACCTTCGGCGATTGTAAACGCTCGCCGAGTTTTTTCTTGATCTGCTCACGCACAGTGTGGCCAAGCTTGCTCCACTCCTTTAATGCCGAAGGCAGAAAATCTAGCTTATAGGTCATCCAGAGACACTGAATGCCTCGACCGAAAACTTGGATCCCATTCAGCAAAAGGGTATGCTGAGGCAATAGCCATACGCCATCACACGACAGGTTTGGCGCCTGCTTCAAGGACGAGCCCTTTGCCCAGCCACCCCACCCGCCACACCATCGCCCGCCAGTGGCAGCTCCTCAAGTTGTTGCCCGGCCGCCACCCGGGAATGAGCTCCACCCAATTGCAGGCCGCCCTGAAGACCGTGGGCCATACCACCAGCAAACGCACCGTTGAGCGCGACCTGGTCGAACTCGCAGCGCTCTTCCCACTGCAATGCAACAGCAAAGGCATACCTTACGGCTGGTACTGGCAACCGGGCCTGGACCTGAACGAAGCACAACAGTTGCAGCCCGACGTACTTGTCCCGCCGCCGCGCATTGAACTGCACGCCTGGGTCGATGACGTACTGGCCCGGCGCCTGGAAGCGCAGCCACTGTCTACGGATATGCAACTGACGCCACAAGAAAATGGCGGTGCCACGCTACAGGCGAGTGTCGACGACAACCGCGCGCTGATGACCTGGCTGCTGTCCCAAGCCGGTTCGATCCGGGTGCATGCGCCCCACGTGCTGCGCGTGGCCATGCTGGAACAGTTGCGCCAGAGCCTGGCGCTGCACGATGGCGAATATTGACCGGCGCAGTCAAACCGCGCGACGTCGCGCGAGGCAGGCATACCCAAGGCCCAACACACTAAGCCCCAACCCCCCCAGCAACACCATCAGCTCACGGCTGTAGCGGGCCACCGTGGCAGGGAAACCGATAACCTGGTGGTACACCTGCACATTGGCCACACCGTCGGCGTGGCTGATGCTGACCCCGCCTTGGCGGATCTGCGAAAAGTCGGCATCGAAATACACCCATACCTTGCAGGTGCCACCAGGCTCGATGGCCGGGATATCTACCTGCGCGGTGGCGTTTTCCAGCAGCGTGTCGTTACCGGCAGCATCGCGCACTTGCACCAGCCCTTTGGCTGGCAAGCGAATGCGCACCTGGCGTACCTGAGCGTCGCCACTGTTGAGCAACTCGATGAGCAACCCCGTACGGTGATCGACCAACCCGGCCTCGAACGGTTTGGCGAACAGCTGGGCATACGGTGCCTGGGCCATTTCGATCAGCCGCTCGACCTGGTCATGGCTCAGCCCGCCCTGGTCGATGCTGTTGATACGCCCCTGCAACTGCTCGTACTTGAGCTGTTCGCTGGCCTTGCTGATACGCTCGCTGAACTGGCTGGGGTAAGTGAGGTAGGCATAGGTCAGTGACGCCTCCAGGCGCGGGTTGCCCCTGAGCAGCGCGTAGGCGGCCAACAGGACCATCAGGCCAATCAGCACGGCGACGAGAAGCTTCCCCACCTTGTCCCAGCTCAATGCATGCTTCCTTCTGTGGTGATACGCGATTCAAACCGCCCAAGGTTGCCAAGTTCGTGGCCCCCAGGCAAGCCTGGCTAGGCGTCACCTTCGCCTTCGCGCGCCTGACGCATCTGCAGCAACTGGCCATCGATCAGTGCCTTGGCCATGCCTGCCAGATAGAACGTGGCTTGCATCATCGCCTTGCGGTCACCTGGCCTGTCGATGGCCTTGCGGGTGATTTCGGTGATGCAACCCATGATGCTGGAAGCTTCCATCAGTGCGGTGCGCAATGGCAGCTGAGGTTTCATTTGCACCAGTTCGGCATTGGCATTGCCAAACCGGCTTGCCGCGCTCACGACATTGAGCTTGCTGCTGTTTTGGGGCGTGTCGTTGTCCATGTCCATTCCTCGGGGTTAAGAGCGTGCCGAGACTAGGGGGCTGCCGGTGCGACCACAATGGCCATTGGGGTGGAAAGGGTTACTTTCGGAAATGGCCTACAAGAACCCGGCTGAAGGGGCGCTCGGTCGCTGATCTGCCCCTTGACCAGCCCCTGGGCAGTGGCGGACGATCAACTCCCCCTCTACAAGGACGAATACCATGCTACGGATACTGGGCCGAGCCTCTTCCATCAACGTGCGGAAAGTCCTGTGGGCCTGTGCCGAGTTCGAAGTCGCGTTCGAGCGTGAAGACTGGGGCTCGGGCTTCCAGCCCACCGACCGTGCCGAGTTCCTTGCGCTTAACCCCAACGCCATGATCCCGGTGATCCAGGATGGCGACTTTACGCTGTGGGAGTCCAACAGCATCATCCGCTACCTGGCCAACCGCTACGGTGCCACTGCGTTCTACCCGAGCGAGGCGCAGGCACGGGCCAGGATCGACCAGTGGATCGACTGGCAGGCCTCGGACCTGAACCGCTCCTGGAGCTATGCATTCATGTCGCTGGTCAGGCATTCGCCCGCCCACCAGGACCCACAGGCGCTCGCCGCCGGCTGCGCCGAGTGGTCGCGTTACATGCACATCCTTGACCGCCAGCTGGCCAGCACCGGTGCCTATGTGGCCGGCAGCCAGTTCACCCTGGCCGACATCCCTGTCGGCCTGTCGGTCAACCGCTGGTTCGAAACACCGTTCGAGCACCCGCACTTGCCGGCCGTACGTGATTACTACGAACGCCTGAGCGAGCGCCCGGCCTATCACCTGCATGGTCGCAACGGCACGCCCTGACAGCGAAAAGGAAGACGCCGGGGCTGCGTGCAGCCCCGGCGATACAGGCTTGTTACACCGCAACCTGGCCCGCCACCATCCGACCACGCCAGGCAAACAGCAGCACCATCACCAGGCCCAACGCCGCCATCGCCGCGCCTGCCAGGGCAATCGCCGGGTAACCCAACCCTGCATTGATCACCGCGCCACCAAGCGCCGCGCCAATCGCATTGCCCAGGTTGAACGCGCCAATGTTCACCGCCGACGCCAGGTTGGGCGCATCCTTGGCCGCTTCCATCACCCGCATCTGCAACGGCGGCACCAGGGCAAAGCTGGCGGCCCCCCAGACCAGCACCGCCAAAGCCGTCGGCAGTGGCCAGGCCAGAACCAGCGGAAACACCAGCAGGACCGCAATCAGCACCGCCAACGACAGGATCAGGGTGCGATCGATCGAACGGTCCGCTGCCTTGCCACCCCACACATTGCCCAGGGTCAGGCCAGCCCCGAACAGCACCAGCATGACTGTCACGAAGGTGGTAGACGCCGCCGCCTCGTTCTGCAGGATTGGCGCGATGTAGGTGAACACGGTAAACATTGCACTGGAACCCACCACGGTCAGCAGCAAGGCCGCCAATACCGGCCCGCGGCCCAATACGCGGATTTCTGCCATGGCGCCGTCACCCTTGGGCAATGCGACATTGGGCAGCGCATACCAGAGCGTGGTCATCGCCACCAGGCCAAGCCCGGCAATACCCCAGAACGCTGTGCGCCAGCCCAACATTTCACCAAACCAGGTCGCCAGAGGCACCCCGCCGATGGTGGCCAGGGTCAAGCCCATGAACATCGCCGCCACGGCGCCAGCGCGCTTCTCGGGCGGCACCACACTGGCCGCAACGATCGAGCCGATGCCGAAAAATGCGCCGTGGTTCAACGAAGTGACCACGCGGGCCACCATCAGGCTGGCGTAGTCACTGGCCAGCGCCGACATCAGGTTGCCCAAGGTGAAAATGGCCATCAGCCCGATCAACAGGTATCGTCGCGGGATCTTCACCGTGGCCAGGGTCATCAATGGCGCGCCAATCAGCACACCGATGGCATAGGCACTGACCAACAGCCCTGCAGCAGGAATGGAAACGCCAAGGTCGGTGGCGATACTGGGCAACATGCCCATGGGGGCGAACTCGGTGACACCGATGCCGAAGGCACCGATGGCGAGTGCGACCAGAGGTGGATTGATACGCATGGCAAGCTCCTTATCTATGCCGCAAATGCTACAAACTGTTTAAAAAACGCACTAGACTGCGTTTTTGCGAATCACCTTTGCCTGCGAGACACAAATGGACTTCAGTGGAAGATCCGGAGAGATGGAGATTTTTGCCAGGGTGGCGCAAGAAGGCAGCCTGTCCGCCGCTGCCCGGGCATTGGGCCTGACACCTTCTGCCGTCAGCCGCATCCTCGCCCGTACCGAACAGCGCCTGGGCACGCGCCTGCTGCTGCGCACCACCCGGGCGATCACCCTCACACCCGAGGGTGAGGCCTACCTGCGCGGTGCGCGACGGGTGCTGGCCGACATGCTGGAACTCGAGGACGCCATCACCGACCAGGGCGTGCCCCGCGGCCGCTTGCGGGTAAGCGCTGCGTTGGGCCATGGCCGCCTGACCGTGGTGCCGCTGCTGGCGGCGTTCAGCGCGCGCTATCCTCAAGTGCTGGTCGACCTGACCCTAAGCGACGAGGTTGCCGATATTCTCGGCGGCCAGACCGACGTAGCGCTGCGCTTCGGCCACCTGCCAGACAGCTCGTTGAGTGCGCGTGCCATTGGCGAAACCGGCCAGGTAGTGGTCGCCTCGCCCGAGTACCTGCAACGCTGCGGTACCCCATTGGTGCCAGAGGACCTGGCCCGGCACAACTGCCTGCGCTTCAACTTTCGCCGCGCCGCACCCGACTGGCCGTTTCGGCGCAATGGCGAAGTGTTTTCACTGAAGGTGACCGGCAATATCGAATGCAGCAGCGGTGAAGCCCTGGCACAACTGGCCAGGCTGGGGGCCGGCGTAGCGCGCATCGGCACCTTCACCGTGGTCGATGACCTGGCCAGCGGGCAGCTGGTACCGCTGCTGGAGGCGTACAACCCTGACGATCGCGAGCCGATTCATGCGGTGTTCGTTGGCGGCTCGGCGATGCCGGCGCGGGTGCGGGTGTTTGTGGACTTTCTGGTAGAGCAGCTGTCTGGCAGCCAGCGCACGCGCCTATAGCGGTGCATTAACCAAGCACGTGCAGCCCCAGCGTGAACACCGCCACGGCCAAGGCCACCAACGACACGGCATGACGCTCCAGATACGCTGGCCAACCGTGCGCTTGCTGGCTTTCGCACTCACACTGTCGTTCGGCCAGGCTGGCCAACCGCGCCTCCACGCTGTCGACGCGGTCTGCCTGGGTGTTGGTCGCCTGTGCGAGCTTCTTCAGCGCCGTGGTCACCGTGCTCGACAGGCCCTCCCTGGCCAGGTTGCCTTCTGCCAGTTGTTGCTGGTGCTGTTCAAGGCGCTTGCGGATAGCCCCCTCCTTCTGCACCCGGGCCAGGGTACTTGCCACAAGCTTCTGGTTCAGTGCATCGATACTGGCCTGCAACGTGCCTTGCTCGGAGGCCGGCTGAGGCGAAACATCTGCCTGAGGGGTGCTTTCGATCACCTTGTCTACCGTCGGCTCCGCGAGCGGGGTCAAAGTGCTGTGTTCGTGTGGCTGGCTCATCAATTCCTGTCCGGATACAGCGGCAATGGGCGGAAAGCTATCAAAATGGCATCAGCGGATCCACTGGTGCATCGCGCAATTGAGTGATTGGTCAGCATCTGAGAAGCCTGACCGGCTTGCTCACCGCCAAGTAAAGCCTTCCGCATATGTCAACTAACCAGCCATATTTGGGCAAAACCGCTCTTCTTCTGCCAACAACAGGCCGATTGCAGGTAAAGCCTTGCCAGAACGGCGCTGCATCCGAAACGTGATATCAAATTGCCTTGATCTTGCGTGCTGCCGCACCCAGGCAAGCCCCGAAGAACCTGCACCATTCCTTTACCTGTACAAGTCACCAATATCGACATGTATTCAGAATAGACATATCGTCTCGCTTACCGGCTTGTTGCCACGTCCCAAGGAAACGTTAAATGGAAGCGCTGGAAATCTCCCTGTTGTGTGTCTGCGGCATCACCCTGCTGCTTGTATGCCTGCAATCCGTCCGCCAAGGCGAGATGTGGAACCTGTTGCAGAGCGACCGTGAACTGGAGCAAACCGCCCGTCTCCACAAACAGGAGAACAGCACATTGCACGCGGCCCTGTGCGCAGAGCGCGAACATGTGAGCCAGTTGCAGTACCAGATTCAAGTGTTCCTCGGGCTGACCCCGGAGGCCTGAGGGCTTTACACACAACGCACGCGTACACTTGCCCCAGGCCACTTGCAGGAGCAGCTTCATGCCTTACCCCATTGAACAGAAACTGGTCATCGGCGTTGCCTCGAGTGCGCTGTTCGACCTCACCGTCTCGGACGACATCTACAAGACCCAAGGGGTCGAGGCCTACCGCCAGCACCAGGAAGACAACCTGGACGAACCGTTTCCAAGGGGAGTGGCGTTCCCGTTCATTCGCCGCTTCCTGAGCATCAACCAGGCCTTCCCCGACCAATTGCCAGTGGAAGTGGTGCTGCTCTCACGCAACTCGCCGGCAACCGGCCTGCGGGTGTTCCGCTCGATAAGCCACTACCAGCTGGACATTACCCGCGCGGCGTTCATGTCGGGCCGCTCGCCCTATGAATACATCCCGGCGTTCAATGCGTCACTGTTCCTCAGTGCCAACGAAGAAGATGTGCAAAAGGCCATCGACGCCAACTACCCGGCCGGGCGGGTGCTGCCTACACGCATCTACGACGATGAAATAGACACAGAGCTACGGGTGGCCTTCGACTTCGATGGCGTGATTGCCGACGATGAAGCAGAGAGCGTGTACAAGCGCAACGACAATCTGAACGACTTTCAGGAGCATGAGCGCGTACACAAAGGCACCCCGCACTCGCCAGGGCCCTTGGCAGACTTGTACCGCAAACTTTCACTGATTCGCATGCTGGAGGATCGCAAGCTGGCAGAAGACCCGAACTACAAGCGGATTCTGCGCATCGCCATCGTCACGGCGCGCAACGCTCCCTCACATGAGCGTGTAGTGACGACCTTGAAGGATTGGGGCGTGTCGCCGGATGAATGCTTCTTTCTAGGCGGGATGGAGAAGCCCAGGGTGCTGTCGATCCTCAAGCCGCATGTGTTCTTTGACGACCAGCGCTCTCACTTGCAATCGCCAGCCGGGAACCTGCCAATGGTGCATGTGCCATTCGGGGTCGCTAACAGGCACACGACGCCGAAGCTTTCTCACACAATCACGGCAGCTGCTGAAACTGTGCAAGCTGATCACTCAGCGCAAGATGCGCCAGTAGCCACTATTTTGCGGGCAACGTAGACTAGCTGTGCTGCGCTACGCAGCCGTCACAACCTCGGACCCGGAAAGGCAGCACTCCAGTAGCAGGACTCTAAAACGAACCTGCAAGGGTGATCAAAAGTGTCTCACGAAGCGCGCTCAATGGCTTTGATCCCCGGACTGACCGGCAAAGCCAGTGTGTTGGTCTGCGGTGCAAGCCGAGGCATTGGCCTGGCGCTGTGCACGGCATTGCTGGCCCGCGACGATGTGAACCGGGTCTGGGCCGTGGCGCGGCACGCCAGCACCGCTGACGGGCTGCTTGCACTTGCCCAGGCACATGGCGAACGCGTAGTACCGCTGGACTACGATGCGCGCGACGAGCTGGCTCTTACCGCGCTTGCAAGCGAGGTGGGCATTGCCTGCACGCACCTTCATCTGGTCATCAGCACACTCGGCCTCCTCCACACGGAGGGGGCGAAAGCCGAGAAGTCGCTGGGCCAATTGGACCTCGCCAGTTTGCAGGCCAGCTTCGCCACCAATGCGTTCGCCCCCATCTTGTTGCTCAAGCACCTGCTGCCATTGCTGCGCAAACAGCCCGCAACCTTTGCAGCGCTGTCGGCCAAGGTTGGCTCGATCGGCGACAACCGACTGGGTGGCTGGTACAGCTATCGTGCGAGCAAGGCGGCGCTGAATCAGCTACTGCACACGGCAAGCATCGAGCTGAAACGCCTCAACCCTGCGGCTACCGTGTTGACACTGCATCCGGGAACCACCGATACCGAACTGTCGCGACCGTTTCAAGGGAACGTGCCGGAGGGGAAGCTGTTTGAGCCGGCATTTGCAGCACAGTGCGTGATCGAGCAGGTAGGGCGGCTTGGGCCGGCAGAGAGCGGAAGCTTTTGGGGTTGGGACGGCGAGCGGATCGTGTGGTGAGTGCACTCGCGTCGGGTGCACTGTTGCAGCCCGGCCGAGGCAGTGCGTTTCATCGCGGGGTCAGCTTAGCGTGGGCCGCCGCCCTGATGGCCACCAAAGCCACCGCCACCGCCATGCCCCCCTATCTTTACAATCTGCCAGGCCCAGTGAGCGCCGGCACGACGCCCTTGACCCACACCCTCGCGCCACCGCATGCTCGAGCGCTTCCACCCACGCTCAAGGAACGATTGCATGAAGCTGGAAACCCTCGCCGTCCATGCAGGCTTCAGCCCCGACCCAACCACCCGGGCGGTGGCCGTACCCATTTACCAGACCACCTCCTTCGCCTTCGACGACACCCAGCACGGTGCCGATCTGTTCGACCTGAAGGTGGCCGGCAACATCTACTCGCGCATCATGAACCCCACCAACGACGTGCTGGAGCAGCGCATGGCCGCCCTCGAAGGCGGGGTTGGCGCGCTGGCGGTGGCCTCGGGCATGGCAGCCATCACCTACGCCATCCAGACGGTCGCCGAGGCCGGCGACAACATTGTCTCGGTGGCCAAGCTGTACGGTGGGACCTACAACCTGCTGGCCCATACCCTGCCACGCATGGGCATCCATACCCGCTTCGCCGCCCATGACGACATCGCGGCCCTCGAAGCGTTGATCGACGCACGCACCAAGGCGGTGTTCTGCGAGTCCATCGGCAACCCTGCCGGCAATATCGTCGATATCGCCGCACTGGCCGAAGCCGCCCACCGCCATGGTGTGCCACTGATCGTCGACAACACCGTGGCCACCCCGGTTCTGTGCCGACCGTTCGAGCATGGCGCGGACATCGTCGTGCATTCGCTGACCAAGTACATCGGCGGCCATGGCACCAGCATCGGCGGCATCGTCATCGACTCCGGCAAGTTCCCTTGGGCTGACAACAAGGAGCGTTTCGCCCTGCTCAATACGCCCGACCCTTCCTACCACGGCGTCACCTATACCGAAGCCTTCGGCCCCGCCGCCTTCATCGGCCGCTGCCGCGTGGTGCCGTTGCGCAACACCGGCGCCGCGCTGTCGCCGTTCAACGCCTTCCTGATCCTGCAAGGCCTGGAAACGTTGGCCCTGCGCATGGAACGCCACACCGAAAACGCGCTGAAGGTCGCCCATTACCTGCAGGCTCACGAACAGGTGGCCTGGGTGAAGTACGCCGGGCTGCCCGACCACCCCGAGCATGAACTGGCCCAACGCTACACCGGTGGCAAGCCCGCTTCGATCCTGTCATTTGGCATCAAGGGAGGCCAGGCGGCCGGTGCGCGCTTCATCGATGCGCTGCAACTGGTGGTGCGCCTGGTGAACATCGGCGACGCCAAGTCGCTGGCCTGCCACCCCGCCTCCACCACCCACCGCCAGCTCAACGATGAAGAGCTGGAAAGGGCCGGCGTGCCACGGGACATGGTGCGTTTGTCGATCGGCATCGAGCACAGCGACGACATCATCGCCGACCTGGCCCAGGCCCTGGAGGCCAGCCGCACCTGATGCATCCGCGCCCCACCCAATGCTGACGGCGGGCGCACCTTCACCGAGCCTGGACACCCCCGCAATGACCCTGTTCTACCTCAAGCTAATTGTCACGCCCCTGCTGATGTGGGCCATTTCCCTTGCCTCGCGGCGCTGGGGCGGCCTGCTGGGTGGGCTGCTGTCCGGCCTGCCGATCACCTCCGCGCTGGTGATGACCTTCCTGTGCCTGGAACAGGGCACGGCTTTCGCCTTGGGCGCATTGCCCGGCGCGCTGGGCGGCCTGGCGGCGGTGCAAGCCACCTATATGTTTTACCTGTTGGCCACACGCAGGCTCGGCATCGCCCAGGCCGTGCCGCTGGCGTTGCTGTTTTACGGGCTGGCTGCCTATGCGTTTACGCACTGGGGCAACCTGTACCTGTCGATTGCCGTGGCGCTAGTGCTGATTGGCGTACTGATACGCGCCAGCGGTCAAGAGCCCAAACCCGATACCCTGGCCCGCCCCAGGTACCGGTACTGGGAGATCCCGCTCAGAATGGTATCTGCCACGTCACTGCTGATGATCACCACCCGCCTGGCCAGCTGGCTGGGCCCGGCAACCAGCGGGATGCTGGCGCCGATTCCAGTGATTGCCTGGCCGCTGGTGGTGTTCGCCCATGTGCAGAATGGCCGGGCCGGCATGGCGGCCATGGTACGGGGCAATGCGATTGGGGCGGTGGGGGTGATTGCGTTTCACCTGGTGTTGGCAGCGTTGCTCGACACGTGGGGGGTTACCGTCGCCATCAGCCTGGCCATGCTCTGCGCCGTGGCGCTGACCGTCGGGCTGGCCACCGTATTGCGACGGCGCTGACAAGCCTGCGTGGGGTGGCTCAGCACTGCTCAGTCAAACGCCCCGTTCAACACTTCGTAGATAATCCCGGTTGCCGCAGCGACAAGTATCAGGTCCGCACCCGCCTGCATCCACTCATAGCCATCGTAGTGATGGCAACTGCCCCAGCAGGCGGCCGTCCAGCTTCTTGGCGATGCCGGGCGGTAGTGGCTTGCCACGCGCCAGGTTCTTCTGAATGCCGGGCGGCAATGCAGGCACCGGGCTCCAGTAACTGCGGTGGCCGCCAAGAATGCCCAGCACATCGCCGCGGTCGATGGACGGGCCACCATGCCAGTCGTTACCGCCCTTACCCTGCTTATGGCCACCTGCATTACCCTGGCCTTGAGCATGCTGTGCCTTGCCGTGCCCCTGCCCTTTGCCGTTACCTGGGTCGGCAAAGGTCTGGCCAGCGGCGAATGCCACTGCCAACGAAGTCAGCAGGGCTGTCGGGTGTGATGTTCTGGCCATGGGGGCATCCTTACCGGGCCTCGTCACGCATGGCTACAGGGTTGCCCTGTGCGTCCGCCCACTGATCAAAACACCGACCAGCCAATCCGCGAACTCAGCAACTCCAGCGCCGCCATCCCGGCGAGGGAGTTGCCTGCCGCATTCAACTCCGGCGACCACACGCACACCGTGAATTGCCCCGGCACGATCGCGACAATCCCGCCCCCCACACCACTCTTGCCAGGCAACCCCACCCGATAGGCGAAGTTCCCTGCTTCGTCATACAGCCCGCTGGTGGCCATGATCGAGTTCACCTGTTGCGTCTGGCGTCGGGTCAGAATCTGCTCACCGCTGTGCTTGCAAAACCCATCGTTGGCCAGGAAACAGAACGCCCGGGCCAGATCCAGGCAGTTCATTTGCAGCGCGCAGTAGCTGAAATAACTGCGCAGCACAGCCTCTACCTCGTTATGGAAGTTGCCAAAGGACTGCATCAGGTAAGCCATGGCCGCGTTGCGCGCGCGAAATTGATATTCCGAATCCGCAACACGGGCATCGATCGAGATGTGGGGGTTGCCCGAGAGCCGTCGGACGAAATCGCGCATCGACAACGTGGGTGCTGCAAAGCGCGACTGGTTGATATCACAGATCACCAACGCACCCGCATTGATAAAGGGGTTGCGCGGGCGACCGCGCTCGAACTCCAGCTGCACCAGCGAGTTGAACGGCTGCCCCGAGGGCTCATGGCCAAGCCGCTCCCAAATGGCTTCACCGGAGTGCCCAATCGCCTGAACCAGGCTGAACACCTTGGAAATACTCTGCACCGAAAATGGCACCAGGGCGTCGCCCGCGCAGTGATAGCTGCCGTCATTGCCATAGACTGCGATACCCAACTGGTTCGCCGGCACATCGGCCAGCGCGGGAATGTAATCCGCCACTTTGCCCTTGCCGATCAAGGGACGTACTTCTTCAAGAATCTCGTTCAACAGCGTTTGCATGGAAGGCCCTGTATCAGTCCCCAGACGACGGCTAAGGGGTAGCCTTCTTGACGAAGGTCGAGCGGAAAAAATCACACACGCGGCAAGAAATGCCGCTCTACCCGGTAGCCCATGGCTCGATGCCATAACCTAGCCACGCTCGCCGAGGGATATCTGCAACTGCGCACCCTGGCACAGGTGAACCGCGACCTGCGCCTTGAAATGGATCGCGGGCAGCGTAAAGCCCTGCTCGTGCGCCATGGGGGTGAGGAATTCGTCGCGATTTTGCAGGTCAAGGACAGCGAAGAACTGCAGCGGATTGCTGAGCGCATTCGGGAACAGGTGGGTGCCGGGCTGTGTGGCGGTATGCTCGCCCTGTTTGTACCGGGCAACGACCAAGGCGAGCGCCAGCCACCGCTGTACTCACTTATTGGGCGTACTTCCTGGCCCCCGCCACACAGATCACAGCCCCCAGCGTCACCACCAGCATCAACCAGCTGACCTGCTCGTGCAGCAGCAACGCCGCCAGCCCAAGCCCCATGAACGGCTGAAACAGTTGCAGCTGCCCGACTGCCGCAATGCCACCCTGGACCAGCCCCCGGTACCAGAATACAAAGCCAATCAGCATGCTGAACAGCGAAACGTAGCCAAAGCTGAACCACGCCGGCGCGCTTACCTTGGCAAAGGCATCAGGTGCCGGAAAATTAACGACCGTCAGCAGCAGCATGAACGGCAACGCCACCAGCAATGCCCAGCTGATCACCTGCCACCCGCCCAATGTGCGCGACAGCCGCGCCCCTTCTGCATACCCCAGGCCACACACAACCACCGCTGCCGTCATCAGCAGGTCACCCACCAACGACCCTTCGCCGCCATTCATCAACGCATAGCCCGCGACCAGCCCGGCCCCCATGAACGAGAACAGCCAGAACAACAGCCGAGGCCGCTCACCGCCCCGCAAAACGGCAAACCCGGCGGTGCACAGCGGCAGCAGCCCGACAAAAACAATGGAATGGGCAGAGGTGACATGCTGGAGCGCCAGTGCCGTCAGCAACGGAAACCCGATGACAACGCCCAGCGCTGTTACCGCCAATGACGCCAAGTCACCCCGCTTCGGCCGAGGCTGGCGCAGCACGATCAAAAACAGCGCACCCAACAAGGCGGCAATGGTAGCCCTGGCACAGGTCAGAAACGTCGGTTCAAAGTCCGCCACGGCCACGCGGGTTGCCGGCAACGAGCCCGCAAAAATGGCGACGCCTATGAAGCCGTTGACCCACCCGCTTGTTGTTCTTTCCATCATTCATTCCCCGATAAGCCAGGCGTCAGTACATCACTGACGGGCTCACCCAGGCCATGTACAATCCAATACAGTTCAACCGAACTGTTATGCACATTAATCCAGCACAGTTGAGGGTGCGATGAAACGCAGCGGCACGCGAATTCGAACGGTCATGGCCGAGATCCAGTCCAGGATCGCCTCTCGCACCTACACACCCGGCGCAAGAATCCCATCCGTCCGCGCCATGGCCCAGGCCATGCAGGTGTCGGTTTCTACCGTGCTTGAGGCCTATGAACGGTTAATGGCCGAGGGTGTACTCAGCTCTCGCCCCGGCTCCGGCTTTTACGTCGCAGGGCCAGTGGCGCCATTGGCACTGACCGAACTTGGCCCCAAACTGGATCGTGTCGTCGACCCGCTGTGGATCTCGCGCCAATCGCTTGAAACCTCCCTCGATGCGTTGAAACCCGGTTGCGGGTGGCTACCGCCTTCCTGGATGTACGAAGCGGGTGTGCGTAAAGCGCTGCGAATGGTTGCCCGTTCTGACGCGTCAAAACTGACGGAGTACGCTTCACCGCTTGGCTATCCACCGCTCCGGCAGTTTTTGTCGCGACGGCTGGCAGGCATCGGGGTCGAAGCCCCGCCTGAGCAGATCATGCTCACCGAGTCCGGCACCCACGCCATCGACCTGATTTGCCGTTTTCTGCTGGAACCAGGCGACACGGTGATGGTGGACGACCCCTGCTATTTCAACTTTCACGCACTGCTGAAAGCACACCGGGTGAACGTTGTGGGCGTGCCTTACACGCCGACCGGCCCGGACATCGATGCATTCGGCGCTGCCCTGCTCGCGCATGCGCCCCGGTTGTACATTACAAATTCCGGCATCCACAACCCGACCGGGGCCACCCTGTCGCCGGTCACCGCACACAGGCTGCTGAAGCTGGCCGACACCTCCAACCTGGTGATTGTCGAGGACGACATTTTCAGCGACTTCGAACATACGCCCGCGCCGCGCCTGTCTGCGTTCGACGGCCTCTCAAGGGTCATCCAGATCGGCAGCTTTTCCAAAACCATCTCCGCTTCAATCCGCTGCGGCTACATCGCTGCGCGCGGTGAATGGATCGAGGGCCTGGTCGACCTCAAGATTGCGACCACCTTCGGCGGTGGGCGCCTGGCGGCGGACATCATCCACCACGCGATTACCGACAGCGGGTACCGAAAGCACATGGAGAGTGTGCGCCTTCGGTTGGCCGAGCAAATGGACAAAACGGTAGCCAGGCTTCAGGCGATTGGTATCAAACCCTGGATCATTCCCCAGGCTGGCCTGTACGCCTGGTGCCAGCTGCCGCTAGGCAAGGATGCCGCAACGCTGGCCAGGGCTTGTTTGAATGAAGGCGTGGTGCTGGCGCCCGGGAATGCCTTTAGCCAGTCCATGACTGCGGGAGATTTTCTGCGGTTCAACGTTGCGCAGTCAGGGGACGTCAGAGTCTATGACGTGTTGAAACGGGCACTGGGTGCCTAATGGCCCGATCAATCCACCTCGCTACCTCGGTCAGCCGCTACCGAAGGCTTGCCTTGGTTGATTCGAGCGCCAAACATCGCGTGAACATTGGCGATCAAGTCCTCCATTGCGAATGGCTTGATCAACACGGCCGATGCGTTGCGCAATACCTCATCGTCAAACACTGAAGGGCTTGTGTAACCGGTCATGAAAATGACCGGTAACCCTTCACGCGTTTGTCGCCCGGATTTCGCCATCTCCCGGCCGTCGAGCCCTCCCGGCAGGCCGATATCAGTCACCAGCAAGTCGATGCGAGTGTCCGAAGCGAGCAGTTGCAGCCCGGCCTGGCTATCAGCGGCCTCGATAACCGTGCACCCCAAACCACTGAGCACTTCACTGACAAACAAACGCACAGAGGGCTCGTCATCCACAATCAGCACATTGCGGTCAGACCATTGGGTTGAAAAATCGGGGTGGATCTCTGCCGGGCCGGTGTTTTCAGGCTGCCCTTGATCGATTGGCAGGAAAAGCTGCACCCGGGTTCCTGCCCCTTCTTCGGAAGCAATCCTGACTTGCCCGCCCGACTGCTTGGCAAAGCCATATACCATCGACAACCCCAGCCCTGTGCCTTCGCCCATCGCTTTGGTAGTGAAGAACGGCTCGCACGCTTTCGACAGTGTTTCGGCCGACATTCCCATGCCATTGTCCGCCACACTGATGACCAGGTACGAACCCGGCTGCAGCTCGGCATCCAGGCCCGGGCCTGCCTCCAGGGCCTCGTTTGCCGTGGTGATGGTGATCTTGCCTGCACGCTTGCCAATGGCATCCCGTGCATTGATGCAGAGGTTCAGCAGCGAGTTCTCGACCTGGACCGGGTCTACCAGGCAGGTGGAAAGCTGCGCTTTCAAATCGACTTTCAGAAGAATCATTGGCCCGACGGTGCGCTGCACAAGGTCCTCCAGGCCGCCTATCAAGCCATTGACCTCCGTACGGGTGGCCTGCAAAGGCTGCCGGCGTGAAAATGCCAGCAACCGATGGGTCAGGGCCGCCGCCTTGTACGCTGCCCGGTGCGCGACCCCAATGTAACGCTCGACGTCCGCCAACCGCCCTTGCTTGCCGCGCAGCCTGGCCAGGTCCAGGCTGCCGGTGATGCCCGCCAGCAAATTATTGAAGTCGTGTGCGATACCGCCCGTGAGCTGGCCTATCGCTTCCATTTTTTGCGATTGGCGCAGCGCCTCCTGCGCGGCCTCACGCTGGGCCACGGCTTCGCTGATGCGCTCTTCCAGCGTGTGGTTGAGGTTCAAAAGCGCGGCCTCGGCCTGTTTTCTTGCAGTAACGTCTATGGAAGAACCGATGAGCCCTATGACGTTTCCCGCCTCATCGAGCAAGGGGGCCTTGACGGAGAGCCATGTCGTTGCAGAACCGTCCGGCATGTCGACCCGCTCTTCGACCTGCACAGCCTTGCCGCCACGCATGATCTGCTGGTCGGTCTGCATCACCTGACGCGCCTGGGCCTTGTCTTCGAGGAATTCGAGGTCCGTCTTACCCAGGTAGAATTCTGGCGGTTTGCCGATCAGTTGCGTTGCCCCATGGTTGGCAATGAGCATCCTGCCTTCCAGGTCTTTTGCATACACAACCCCAGGCACTGCGGCAGTAAAGGTACGCAACAACGCCGATACGCGATCTCGCTCAGCCTCAGCTGCCCTTCGCGACTCGATGTCCATGAGCACGCCCGGTAAGCGTATGGCCTGCCCCTCGGCATCTAGCTCCGCATGCCCGTTGGCTTCGATCCAGTGATACAGCCCGGCTTCGTTACGAACGCGATATTCACAACGGAACGTACCGCCTCGAGACATCGCGTCATGGATATCCCGGGAAACGCGCTCACGATCATCCGGGTAGATTGAGGTAAAGGCTTCAGCGATTGGAATGCCCGCTTCACACTTTTGAGCGGGAATGCCGAAAGACCGGGAGAAGCGTTCGTCTGCCGTTACCCGGTCGTTCGGAATATCCCAGACCCACATACCCACGACCGCAGTGGCGTCCAGCACCAGACGCAGTTGTTCGGACGAATGCTCCGCAACACCCTCGTTCGCAGACCGCACACCTGCCGCTGGCAGTGAGCCCAGCGGGTCGATCCCATCTTTATCCATGACTCACCTCTGTCGCTTGCTCCACATCATAGTCTCACGGGCGACAGAAACCGAATTGAACAGCCTGCCCGGTCACACGGCCTAACGCGGTGCAGCCCATTTGCGAGGAGCCCGATCATGATCGACCCCAAACATCCCGACCCGTACGTTGACGAGGTGCCACACAACCCTGGCGAACCGATACCCAAGCCTGAACCGGAGCAGGAGGCGCCTGATTGGCCAGACGGCCAGGTACCGCCGCAAGAGCAGTCCGACGGCTGAGCCTTGGGGCACACGCAAAAGGCCCGCGCCAGGGACGCGGGCCGTTCAGCGAAATGCCACGCCGGTGAACAGTGAACTGACCGCTTTCATCCCCAACTTCCTTTTGCGGTGAAGGTGAACATGCGACCAGGCCGGCACGGGCTGGGTTCATTCGGAGCGATTGCGCTGAACTTTGCCGTGCCTGCACGGCCTTCCCTTGAAACGGGAGGACACGTGATGACCCCATCGAGAGCGCTGCATGCCACGATCATTTGCCTGCAGGCCGGCAAGGTCTTGCTTGTACGCAAAGAGGCACTGGAATGGTCGCTGCCCGGCGGCAAGATCGACCCTGGGGAAACCCAGCATGAAGCCGCACGCCGTGAGCTGCAGGAAGAAACCTGCTTACCGCTTAGCGATGCCCAGTTTCTGGGCCATCACGTGCTTCAAGCGGAGGAGCACTGGGTGTATCGGATGGCTGTACCGCCGTCCCGGGTTCCCCAGCCATCACACGAGATAGTGGAGTGTCGCTGGTTCCTGATTCAGGAGGTGTCGCAACTCCAGATAAAACCGAGCAACGTCGAGCTGCTGCGGCGTGAAGGGTTCATCGCTGTCAAAGGGTGATTCGTCGGTCGAAATCCCGCCGGGCCGGACCCGGCAGGTATACCGCGACAGCGCCTGCGTCAGACAAGCGCCTCACGGCTGTGCTGACCGTCTACCAACCGCTGCAGACCGAGCGGGTTAGCGTTTTTCAGGGCATCGGGCAGCAGCACGTCCGGGTAATCCTGGTAGCACACCGGGCGCAGGAACCGGTCGATGGCCAGGGTACCGACCGAGGTACCGCGGGCATCGGAAGTGGCTGGGTACGGCCCGCCATGTACCATCGCATCGCATACTTCGACACCGGTCGGGTAGCCGTTGACCAACAGGCGCCCCGCCTTGCGCTGCAGAACCGGCACCAGCGCAGCAAAGCGCTGGAAGTCTTCCGGCTCGGCGATGAGGGTGGCGGTCAGTTGCCCGTGCAGGGCTTGCAGAGCGCGGCGCAGTTCGGCTTCGTCGGCCACTTCGACCACCACCGTGGCAGGCCCGAAAACCTCCTCCTGAAGTAACTCGTCGCCGTTGAGCAACAGGCTTACATCGGCCTGGAACAGCTGTGCCTGGGCCTGCTCGCCGGCTTGTTCGGCACCGGCCAGGTGGCGCAGGCCCGGGTGCTGGTGCAGGCGCTGCACGCCGCTGGCATAACTGCGCAAGGTACCGGCATTGAGCATGGTCTGCGCGGGCTGGTCAGCCAGTTGCGCGCCCAGTACCGCAACGAAGGCGCTGAACGCCTCGCCAGCGATGCCGATGACCAGCCCGGGGTTGGTGCAGAACTGCCCGCAACCCAGCACCACCGAGGCGGCCAATTCCTTGGCCACCTGCTCGCCACGGGCCTGCAACGCTGCGGGCAACACCAGCACTGGGTTGATGCTGCTCATTTCAGCGAACACCGGGATCGGTTGCGGGCGCGCCGCCGCCAGGTCGCACAGGGCACGGCCGCCCTTGAGCGAACCGGTAAAGCCCACGGCCTGGATCGCCGGGTGGCGTACCAGCGCTTCGCCGACACCGGCACCGTAGATCATGTTGAACACACCCGCAGGCATACCGGTTGCTACCGCTGCACGCTCGATGGCCTCGGCCACCCGCTCGGCAGTGGCCATATGGCCGCTGTGCGCCTTGACCACGACCGGGCAGCCGGCAGCCAGCGCTGCTGCGGTGTCGCCGCCGGCGGTGGAGAAAGCCAGTGGGAAGTTGCTGGCGCCGAACACGGCCACCGGCCCCACACCGGTGCGGTACTGGCGCAGGTCGGGGCGTGGCAGCGGTTGGCGCTGTGGCTGCGCGCGATCAATGCGCGCCCCCAGGTAGTCGCCACGGCGCAGCACCTTGGCGAACAGGCGCATCTGGTTGCTGGTACGGCCACGCTCGCCCTGAATGCGCCCAGCCGGCAACGCGGTCTCGCGGCACACGGTGGCGACGAAGGTATCGTCCAGCGCATCCAGCTGGTCGGCAATGGCATCAAGAAACTGCGCGCGGCGCTCTGGCGCCAAGGCGTTGTACTCGGCAAATGCCGCTTCGGCCGCCAGTGCTGCGGCAGCCACCTCTTCAGGGGTGGCCTGGGCAAAGGCCAAAGGTAATGCTTCGCCGGTGCGCGCATCGAGGCTGTGCAGGCGTACGCTGCCGGCAGCACTGCGCTGGCCGCCAATGAAGTTGCTTCCAGACATGGTTGACTCCTGTAACAAAGAAAGAAGGCGCTAAGGCACTTCATGCAGGCCCTTGTAGGAGCGGCTTCAGCCGCGAACACCGGCGCAGCCGGTGCCATGCACCGCGCTGGGTTCTTCGCGGCTAAAGCCGCTCCTACAGGCTTTTCACCAGGCCTGGGCGAACCTGCCCGGACGCGGCTGCAATGCCGTTGCGCAGCGGTTGGCCAAAGGCGTCAAGGCTGACCTCGAAGGTATCGCCCGGGCGGGCCTGGATGCCGTCGGCAAACGACAGCGTGGCGGTACCCAAATAATGCACATGGATATCGCCAGCTCGCAGAAACTGGCCGTACTTGAAGTGATGGAACTCAAGGTTCTCGAAGCTGTGGCACATGTTCTGCTCGCCCGAAAGAAACGGCTTGCTCCACAGCTCCTGGCCATCTCGCAGGATGCGGCTGGTGCCTTCCAGGTGGGCCGGTAAAGCACCCAGGCGCAGCTCTGGGCCGAAGCTGCAGGCACGCAGCTTGGAGTGCGCCAGGTACAGGTAATTGCGCCGCTCCATAACATGGTCGGAGAACTCGTTGCCCAAGGCGTAGCCCAAGCGGTAAGGCGTGCCGTCGGCACCGATCAGGTAAAGCCCGACCAACTCTGGCTCCTCGCCCGCATCTTCGGCAAAGGCCGGCAGCGGCAGGTCGGCGCCGGGGCGCACGACGATGCCGCCGTCGCCTTTGTAGAACCACTCCGGCTGCGCCCCCTCTTCACCCGCTGGCGGTCGCCCGCCCTCTAGCCCCCACTGGAACATGCGCATGCTGTCGGTCACGGCACCTTCGGCTTGCTGCTGGTGCATCTTGTCGCGGGTGGCGGCGCTGCCCAGATGGGTAAGCCCGGTACCGGTAACCAGGCAGTGAGCCGGGTCTGGATGGTCCAGCGGTGGCAACACACGGCCTTCGGCCAACAGGGCCAAGTAGTCGTGGCGCTCGCCCAGGCCGGCGGCCTGCACTTCGCTGGCCAGGTCACGACCTGCGGCAATGGCCTGCAACGCCAGTTCACGGGTGCTGTTGGCGCCAGATACTTCAAGGGCGTACTCGCCTTCCACCACGCCCACACGGCGCTGGCCGCCAGCGGTTTCGAATTGAATCAGTCGCATGCTTGTGCTCGCTTATCGGTTGCAAGAATTAGCGGGAGGCCTCGGCCGCCCGCGTGGAAGCCAAGCGCTGGCGGCGCTCCAGGCGGTTGTAGACCACGCCCGTGAGCAACACCCCGCACAGCATCACCAGCGCCAGGAAATACAGGCCCGACGACAGCTGCCCGGTGTATTCCTTGAGCGCGCCGATGCCGAACGGGCCAAGGTAGCCGCCAAGGTTGCCGATCGAGTTGATCAAGGCGATGCCCGCCGCCGCGCTAGCACCGGAGAAGAACCGCCCCGGCAGCGTCCAGAAGATGGCCGTGCAGGAGAACAGCGCGAACGCCACCAGGCACAGCGCGGCCAACTGCAGCACAGGCATGGTCAGCCAGGCGCTGAAGAACAGGCCGATGGCACCCAGTGCGTACAGCAGACCAAGGTGGCCATAGCGATCGTTGAGGCGGTCGGAGCTGCGTGGCACGATCAGCAGGCCGATGATGCCGAACAGGTAGGGCACCGCCGAGACAAAACCGGTGACCAGGTCACTGCCGCCAAACTGGTGGATCAGCGTGGGCAGCCACAGGCCCAGGCCATAAATGCTCAGGGTCATCGGCAAGTAGAACAGCGCCAGCAACAGCACCCGGCCATCTTTCAGGGCATGCAGCGGGTTGCCATGACGGGTCTGGCCGAACTCGCGCAGGTCGTTGGCCAACTGCTCCTGCAGCCAGTTGCGTTGCTCGTCGCTGAGCCAGCGCACCTTGGCAGGCCCGTCCGGTAGCAGGCGCAGCGTGGGCCAGGCCAACAACACCGCCGGCGTGCCGATGCAGATGAACAGCCACTGCCAGCCATGTAGGCCGTAGATGCCCTCAAGCCCCAACAGCGCGCCGGACAACGGCCCGGTGATCAGCATGGCCAGTGGCTGCGAGAGGATGAAGAAGCCCAGGATCTTGCCGCGATGGCGCACCGGGTACCACTGGGTGATGTAGTACAGCACGCCAGGGAAGAAGCCTGCCTCGGCGGCCCCGAGCAAGAAGCGCATCACGTAGAAGCCGTTAGGCCCGGTGACAAACGCCATACCAACGGTGATCGCGCCCCAGGTCACCAGGATACGGGCGAACCACCGACGTGCGCCAAAGCGATCGAGCAACAGGTTGCTCGGCACCTCGAACAGAAAATAACCGATGAAGAACAGCCCGGCGCCAAGGCCATAGGCAGCGTCACCCAGGCCGATATCGGCGCCCATGTGCAGCTTGGCAAAGCCCACCGCCGAGCGATCGACATAGGCCACCAGGTAAAGCAGAACCAGAAAAGGGATGAGTTTCAGTGTGATCAGGCGGACGAGCCGCTGCTCCTGAATCATGGCGATGTCTCCAATTGTTCTTGTAATGGGCAAAGCACCTGGCCGGGGCTTTTTGGCAGACCGCTAACCTGGCGAATCGATCATATAGTATTACTATTTAAAACAACAACCCTTCACAGATGCCTTTTTAGTCGGTAGAGTCAGCCACATAACGACAAATAGTAATACTAATTAGGTGTCCCGCCATGTCTGATAAAAAACACCCCCTGCGCTCTGCCCAATGGTTTGGTACCGCCGACAAGAACGGCTTCATGTACCGCAGCTGGATGAAGAACCAGGGCATCCCGGACCACGAATTCCAGGGCAAGCCGATCATCGGCATCTGCAACACCTGGTCGGAGCTGACCCCGTGCAACGCCCACTTCCGCAAGATTGCCGAGCATGTGAAAAAGGGCGTGCTGGAGGCTGGCGGCTTCCCGGTGGAGTTCCCGGTGTTCTCCAGCGGCGAGTCCAACCTGCGCCCCACTGCCATGCTCACCCGCAACCTGGCGAGCATGGATGTGGAAGAAGCGATTCGTGGCAACCCGGTAGACGCCGTGGTGCTGCTGACCGGCTGCGACAAGACCACCCCGGCGCTGCTGATGGGCGCTGCCAGCTGCGACGTGCCAGCGATCGTGGTTACCGGTGGGCCGATGCTCAACGGCAAGCACAAGGGCAAGGACATTGGCGCCGGCACCATCGTCTGGCAGATGCACGAGGCCTATAAAGCCGGCCAGATCGACCTCAACGAGTTCCTCTCGGCCGAGGCCGGCATGTCGCGCTCCGCGGGCACCTGCAACACCATGGGCACCGCGTCGACCATGGCCTGCATGGCCGAGGCGCTGGGCACCTCGCTGCCGCACAACGCCGCCATCCCGGCGGTGGATGCACGGCGCTATGTACTCGCCCACCTGTCGGGCATGCGCATTGTCGACATGGTCCGCGAAGACCTGCGCCTGTCGAAGATCCTCACCCGCGAAGCTTTTGAGAACGCCATCCGCGTCAACGCCGCCATTGGTGGTTCGACCAACGCCGTGATCCACCTGAAGGCGATTGCCGGACGCATTGGCGTAGACCTGCAACTGGAAGACTGGACCCGCGTCGGCCGTGGCACCCCTACCTTGGTCGACCTGCAGCCCTCGGGCCGCTTCCTGATGGAAGAGTTCTACTACGCGGGCGGCCTGCCGGCGGTCATCCGCCGCCTGGGCGAACATGGCCTGCTGCCCAACCCAACCGCGCTGACCGCCAACGGCAAGAGCCTGTGGGACAACTGCCAGGCTGCGCCGCTGTATGACGAAGAAGTCATCCGCCCGATCGACAAACCGCTGGTGGCCGATGGCGGCATCTGTATCCTGCGCGGCAACCTGGCGCCCAAGGGCGCGGTACTCAAGCCATCGGCGGCAACACCGGCACTGATGCAGCACCGTGGCCGCGCCGTGGTGTTTGAAAACTTCGAGGACTACAAGGCACGCATCAACGACCCTGAGCTGGAGGTGGACGCCAACTCGGTGCTGGTGATGAAGTACTGCGGGCCCAAGGGCTACCCGGGCATGGCCGAGGTCGGCAACATGGGCTTGCCCGCCAAGCTGCTGGCCCAGGGCGTGACCGACATGGTGCGTATTTCCGACGCCCGCATGAGCGGCACCGCCTACGGCACCGTGGTGCTGCACGTGGCGCCCGAGGCGGCGGCAGGCGGGCCATTGGCAGTGGTACGCGAAGGTGACTGGATCGAGCTGGATTGCAAGGAAGGCCGGCTGCACCTGGACATTTGCGCCGAGGAACTGGCCGGCCGCCTGGCCGACCTGCAAGCCCCGCCGCAGTTGATCAGCGGCGGTTATGCGAAGCTGTACCTGGACCACGTGATGCAGGCGGATGAAGGGTGCGACTTTGACTTCCTGGTTGGCTGCCGCGGCGCGGCAGTGCCCAAGCATTCGCACTGAGGCTGAGGGTGGTGGGGGCGTCAAAGGGTTTGGCTGTGGATGCTTTGCGCCTGTGAGATCGAGCGCCGCCCGCGCGGCGCATCGCGAGCTGCGCTCGCTCCTACGTTTGTTTCGGGCCAATTATTTCTGTGGGATTTGCGCGCGTACGCCTTGGCGCATGGCTCGATATCACGTCGTACAAACAAGGCGGTCGCGCGCACCTGTCACAGGCGTTACTGGCCCGAAACAAACGTAGGAGCGAGCGCAGCTCGCGATGCGCCGCGCGGGCGGCGCTCGATCTCACAGGCGCTGCACATGCCACGTCGAACCACCTGCCGCCCGAACATCTCAAAACAGCGCCCCCCCGAACACAAGGCCGCCCCTCACCCACTAATGCTATGATGCCCACCCCGCCCGAAGGACCACCCGCGCCCCCCATGAACTACCGCCAGCCCACCACGCGCAAAAGCATGCATGCCACCCTGGTCCAGGACCTCGGCCTGCAAATCGTATCCGGCCAACTCGCACCTGGGCAAAAGCTGCCCTCCGAGGCCAGCCTGTGCGAAAGCTACGCGATCAGCCGGCCAGTGTTTCGCGAAGCGATGCGCGCCCTTACCGCCAAGGGCCTGGTCGAAGCCCGCCCGCGGGTCGGCACCCTGGTGCGGCCCCGCCAAGACTGGCACATGCTCGATCCCGACGTGCTGCACTGGCTGATGCAGGCCACCCCGCAAAAAGACTTCTTCAACACCTTGTCCAGCGTACGTTGGGTCATTGAACCCGCCGCCGCCGCACTGGCCGCCACCAACGCCACCGCCGAGGATGTCGAGTCGATCGGCGAGGCCTACCAGCGCATGGAAGCTGCCCGCACCCATGAAGAGCGCCTGCAACCCGACCTGGACTTCCATGCCCGCATCGCCGACGCCACCCACAACGACCTGCTGGCCTACCTGTGCAACATGCTGTCAATGGCCCTGCGCGAATCGGTGCGCTATTCCAACCAGCGGCCAAACTTTGACCAGCTCGCCCTGCCCCGGCACAAGGCGATCCTTACGGCAATCCAGAACGGCGACGCGCTCGGGGCGCGGCATGCATCGCTGGTACAGCTTGAAGATGCACGCGTGGCGTTGAGCAAGGTGTTGGGGCAAGACCCGACTAGCTGAGCATGCGAGCGGAAATCCAACCTGGAGATCACGGCTCTCGCTCGTCAAGGCGACTTAACCGGACGCTTACTTTTGTGGGGCCTCTTGCAAAGCCTAGAACACAGATGGCGGCCATAGTTACCCCCCACTTCCTCGCAACAATGTACGCGGCGCCACCCCAAAAGCCTTCCGAAACGCATGGCTATAATGCGAAAAATCCGTAAATCCAAACTCCAGCGCGGCCTGCGACACACTCCTAACCTGCCCACACTCAATCGCCGCGCGGCTAGCATTCAGCCGCTCCTTCCAAATCTCGGCAACCGGCGACTTCTGATGCCGAGCAAACGCCCGGGTCACCGTCCGCGTCGACACGTGGTGCGCCACAGCAATCGTCTCGATGGACAGCTCCGGCTCAGTCAAATGCTGCTGAATGTAGCTCATCATCCGTCCATACAAATCCAGCTCTTGATGGGTGGTTTTTAGGTCCTGCAGCTCCAGGCTGAGCACCAGCAAATCAATAATGGTGTTGGAATAGCGCTGAGAGATCCCTTCCCCCTCCAGCAGAGCCACTGAACTGGCCGCCTGGCCAATCATCTGCCGCAGGGGATAACGCCGGGCCGTGCTTCGTCCAGCACCAGCGCGGTAATTTCGCCGATGCGGGGCAGGCGCTGGGCGAGCAGTGGGCGAGGGATGCGGATCAGGTGGTTTTCGGTACCACCGAGGCTGAAGCGGAACGGTTGGGTTGCGTCATAAAGAAACAAATTACCTGCCGTGAGGCTGGCTTTGCGGGTGTGCTGTTCGATTTCGCCGTGGCCGTCGAGGGTCAAACCGAGCCAGATGTCTTCGGCGGGGTCGCTGCGCAAATGGTGCTCGGAGCGCACCCAATGGTGCAGCGGTGACGACAGGGTGGTGAGATCCAGGGGGCCAATTTCGTTGAACTGCAGCACCCCTTCAAAATCGCTCTGCGACGAGGGTTTGCTATCTGCCGAAAGGCAATGGCGGCAGACCACTTCTCGCCAGTACTCGAAGCGACGAGCGGGTGAAACTGCGAGGGTGGAATACTGGTTGGTCTCAGCCATGATGGCGCTCACCTTGATGCAACTACGGGAGATAATGGGGCACTGTAACCGCCGGTGGTACACGCAATAAACACGCCAGTGGCCGACGTCGGCGCGAAGGTGCCTATGCCGTGATTGCTTCTGCGCGAACCTCTTAACAGCATCAACTCCCCTCTCCATTTCAGGGCACAAATCCGGTTTGGCGTTGTGCGCCGCACCATTGCGGTTCGTGGGCAAGCGGATGTTTTCGCCCTGTCTTTTCCAACCAAACGGTTGGCCTTCCTAACAAAGCGGGGCTGGCAAGTCCTGCCTAACTTTGGCCTTACGGCAATTCAGCAACCCATGCCGATGAGGTGAGCCCATGCAGTTCAAACAACAACAGCAAGTGGTCGACGAGTTCAAGTGGCTGCATATGCGCGACCTGGCACCCGAAGAGAACCTCCTGAGCAGCCAGCCCGTCAAGCCGGGCGATCGTGTCGCCGGCCTGATGCTGCGTGCGGCTGAAGGGGGCGGTAGTTCAGGCATCGACCGCGCGGGCATTATCGAAGCGAGTGACGATCCGCGATACAAGCCAGGCGATGCTCAATGGCTGGGGAGTGGATGAAAGCCATTGGGACAGGCTTGCACAAAAGGCGAGACCCAACGGCGACTGGCTTATCTCTCCATACAGCTCCTCACAGAGCGGCGCCGTCCAGCGCCCATTACCTGGCCGACTAGACGACCTCCCGGCGTCGGCGCGAGGCATAGGCCATCTGACTGAGCACTGCCGCGCGCCCATCGGGATCCTCGGGCAGGGCCACCTGGTCGTCCAGTTCGGACACCCAGGCCTGTGGTAGCCCGCCCATCACTCCTTCCTGCACCACCACGACTGCGCATACAGCACGCCGTCGATCTCTTCTATCCCGTTGATGTTGATACCAAGCTGGGCCATGCCGTTGACCTTGGCATCGTGCAGTCGAGGGATGATGTCTGGCCCTGGAGAAAAGTCATTTCATCCCACGAAAAAATGGGAGCAATAGAGACGAGAGCAGATCACACTTATAAATACTTCGAGATAACCCGCCAATCGGTTGCGGACTCCAAGGCCCGACTGTCTAAGCTTCTGGTAGTGTCGATGACGATGAAAGGCATGAGTTTTCTCCAGGCAACAAAATACCGCCGGGTGGCGGTTGGTTTGTGAGCGCTCCATGAACCCCACATTTCAAGCGCTTATCTGATGTTCGATGCGAACGCAGAGTCCGTGCGACGCTCACTATGCCTGCAAGGAACCGCTGCCTCGAAAAATCTGGCAGCTAGCAGCCAAGAGCGGCCCTTTCACACCTGGAATCATTTTGCGAGGTTCGGTCCATGAAAAGCGCACGAAAACTGTTTGCAATGGCGTTGGCAGTATCGTTGGTGGCTCCAGGTTACCTGCTGGCCGCCACCGATACCATTCGCCAGCTCAGCGACCACATCCTGCTCTGAAGGCCATGAACCGAGGCAAGAACCAAGCCGGGGCTGGTGGCCAGCCCCGGCTTTTTTCGGCCCGGTGAAAACCCTGCCAAGAGCAAAACACCGGGCCAATTTCAAATTAGCACGGCACTCGACTACCCTCGACCTGCGACATCCTGCCGCACCCTTGATAGCGATGACGCCGGCACAGTCGATGCGCCAGGCCTGAGTCATACTGTCGCACCTGACAGCTACCGACACTTACATAGACTCCGGCTTCGAATAAAAAACCTGAGAGGTCGGTCATGAAAAAAACATTTGCAATGCTTGCCTGCCTGGCACTCGCCAGCGTGGCCCAGGCGGCCCAGGAGCCAGAGGCGGTGTTCAACCGCGCCTGCCAGATGTGCCACAACGGCCAACTGCCCATGGCCCCGAAAAAGGGCGACCAGGAAGCCTGGAAGCCTCGCCTGGCCAAGGGCAACGACGTACTGGTCAAGCATGTCACCGAAGGCTTCAACGCCATGCCACCGCGAGGCCTGTGCATGGACTGCACCGCCGAGGATTACCAGGCAGTGATCGACTACATGTCCAAGTGATGCGGCCACCCGTGCCGTGCCCGGCACCGCACGGGTGACACCCCTAACGGCGCTCCGCCCGGCGCCAGGCCCTTAGCCACAGGCACAGCAGCATCCCCAACAACAACGCCACGATCATCGTGTCCAGGACCAGGCCGTAGCCCCGAGCTCGCAGCAACGCGCCGAACAGCGGCGGCCCCAGCGCGAAGCCCGCAAAGAACCCCACCGACAGCAGGCTCGCCGAAGCCGCCGGCGCGCCGAATGCGCGATCGCGCAGGACCATGCTCATGGCCACCGCGTTGGTCGCCACCGCCGTCAACCCCATGCCGATGCTGCCGACCCAGAGCCAGATCCAGGCTTGCGGCGTGGCCCGGCTCAGGCTGAACACCGCCAGCGCCGCCAACGCGCACAGCGCACCCAGCATCAGGCTCTCGTCGCGCAGCCGCGCCGCCAGGGGTGTCAGCAACACCCGCGCGACGATGCCCATCACGCCGAACACCGCCACCAACGAACCCGCCAGCACCGCCGGCACCCCCTGGGCACGGGCGAACACGCCCAGGTAGGTCACGAACGATGACAGGGCGATGGCCACGCTGCACTGCACGGCCATCAACAGCGCCAGCCCGGCCGAGGGCCGGCACAGGGTGGTCGAGGCGCCGCGAGCACGGCCCGGTAAGCCCGGTAGATGACGCCAGACCGTCCAGCCCAGCAGCAACGCCAATGGCGCGAACAGCACCAGCGCCACCCGCCAGCCCAGGTACTGGGCCAACAGCGGCAAGAGTAGCCCCGCGAACAGCGCCGACACTTGCACGCCGGCCTGTTTGAAACCCACGGTCGCGGCCCGCTCGGCCACGGGAAACTGTTCAGCGATCAGCAGGTTGGTGGCCGGGTTGGCCAAGGCCTGGGCCACGCCACACACGGCCAGCGCCAGCACCAGCCCGAGAAACCCCGGCAATACGCCAGCCAAGGTGTAGGCCGCGGCGCAACAGCCGAATAACAGCCCCAGCGCCCGACGCCCGCCCAGCCGTTCGACGATGGCCCCGGCGCCCAACGACAGTAACGCAGCCAGGCCAAAAGCGCTCATGGTCAGGTAACCCAGCCAGTGTTCGGGTACCTGCAGGTCAGCAACCAGGAAAGGCCCCAGCGCGCCGATGGCATAGAACACCAGCATGGGCAGCGCCATGGCCGCGCCCAGCAAGCTGCGCAACAGCCAGGTGGAAGGCTGGCGGGTCAGCACGTGATCAGTCTGCATGGGGGCCGTCCTCGTCCACTGAACCTGTCCAGTTCATGGGAGACGAAGAAGGCGCGGCAAAATTCACCCCGCCTCCTTCTTGATAGGCGCCGATCAGCTGTCGCCCCAGGGCACTGACCAGCGCATCGTCGGTGCCATCCATGAAGTGGGTGGCGCGGGCGTGCCGGTAAATCCCCGAGAGTGGCGTACCGTCGGTCAAGCCTTCGGCGCCGTGGATCTGGATCGCCGAATCGACGTTCAGGCTCAAGGCCCGCGAAGCAGCCAGCTTGGCCAGGTTGGCCTCCAGGTCATTGCTCCGGCCCTGGTCGAACCGGGTCGCGGCATCGTGCAGCAACGACCGCGCGGCATGGATGGCCCGGTACGCCTCGACCATGCGCAGACGCACCAGTTGCTTGTCCGCCAGCCGCGCCAAGGCACCACGGGGCGAGACGATGCGCGCGCCCATCAGGTCGAAGCAGCGCTGGGCCATGCCCAGCCAGTGCGCCGCACGCAGCAGCCGGCCCAGGGCAAGGCGCTCCTGGATCAGCGCGAATCCCTGGCCCACCTGGCCGAGCACCTGATCCTCTGCGAGCCGGACCGCGTTCAGGCGTACCGGCGCTTGCCCCTGATAGCGCCCCAGCACCTTCATCCGCTCACCAACCTCCACCCCCGGTGTACTGGCAGGCACCACGAACAGGCTCAGGGCTCGCTCCACCGGCCCTTCGGCGGTACGCGCCACCACGGTGATGAAAGCCGCCTGCTCGGCGCGGCAGATGAACCACTTCTCGCCGTCCAGTTGCCAGTGGTCACCGCACCAACGGGCGCGGGTGGTCAGCGTCGCGGGTATCGAGCCGATGCTGTTCGGCTCGGACATGCCATAGCTGGCAAGCGCCTCCCCTGCCAGCACGGGCGCAAGCACCTCGCGCTGCAGGCGTGGGTTGGCGTGACGTAGCATGTAGCCGTCCAGCACGGCTTCGGCACCGAACACGGCCGGCCCGTATTCAGACCTGCCTTCCTGCTCGGCCAAGGGCAGGTAGTCGAGCAGCCGGCCTGGCGCCAGGCCGTTGGCCTGCCCCCACAAGCCGGCATCGCGAGCCGCCTGCTGCAGTTGCGCCAGGCAGTCCTCGGCCTTGGCATCGCCTGCGTCCAGGCATGGCTCCAGCGGTAACAGCCGCTGGTCCACGAACCGGCGAATGCGCCGGGCCACGGGATGAAGTTGATCATGCTCAGGCATGCGCGCTCCTCAGCAGGCAATGTTCAGGGTGCGTTGCAGGAACGCCAGGTCGGCGGCCAACGCTTTCTTGTCCACCTTGCCGGCGGGGCTCAGGGGCAATTCGCGGTAGAAGCGCAGGTACTCCGGCCATTTGTTCTTCTCCAGGCCCTGATCGCCCAGGTAGTCGGTCAGGTGCTTCAGGGCAAAACGCCGGGCGCCCTGGCGCAGGCTCAGGCAGATGCACACGCGCTGGCCCAGTTCGGCATCGGCCACCGCCACGCAGGCGGCACTGACAACGTCCGGGTGCGCGGTGGCCAGCCGCTCGATCTGCGCCGGGCTGATATTGGCGCCGCCGCGAATAATCACGTCCTTTTTGCGCCCGGCCAGCACCAGGTGTCCTTCCCCATCGATCAGCCCCAGGTCGCCGGTACACACCCAACCCTGTGCATCGCGATAGCGCTGATCGAGCTCGGGCGCGTTGACATACTGCATCGGGCTCAAGGGGCCGCGGGCCTTGATCTCGCCGACTTCGCCCGCAGGCAGTTCGTGGCCCTCGTCATCGACGATCTTGATCTGGCAGACGCTGGGGTTAGGCTTGCCAACGCTGTTCAACACTACATCCAGCGGGTCATCCGGCAGATTGTGGCAGTTGACCCCGTCGGCCGAGCCGTACAGGCTCACCACGGGGCAGCCGAACGCCTCGACACAGCGGCGGATGCTCTGCCCGTCGATCAATGCTCCGCCACTGACCAGCGCCACCAGACTACGTCGATCTGCCTGGGTCAGTGCCGGCTCGGCGGCGATCCGCTGCAACATGGTTGGCACGGCGAACACATGAGTCGGGCGCAACTGCTCGATGGCTCGGATGGCATCTGCTACGTCAAAGTGCGCCAGCACCGCCAGCGAGCCCCCTAGCCAAGCCAGGCACCCGGCCGTGGCGGTGGAACCGAACGCCGAGCCCAGTGGAACCAGATACAGCCCGCGTAAAGCCTGCCCCTCTAGATGCAGGCGTTGCAGGAAGCGCCCGCGTCCACCGACCAGCGCATTATGCGAATAGGCCACCAGCTTGGGCTCGGACTCAGTGCCGGAAGACACCAGCAAGCGCGCTGGGCTGTCGGGACATACCTGGGGGCGCTCGGCCGCCGTCAGTGGTTCCGACGCCAGCAACCCGCTCAAGGTCGACCAGCCCTGACGCTCGTCGCCGTCGACCACCAGCACGCGCAAGCCCAGCAAGGTAGGGCGCAGCGATTCCACCACTGCACACAGGTCTACCTCGCCCTGGCAAGGCGCGACGATCACCGCCCGTGCACAGCAGCGCTTGAGCAAGGCTTCGATATCCAGCCGCCCGCGCCCTGGTGGGAACGGCGCGACCACCGCGCCCAGCACTGCAGCGGCCAGGTCGATGGCGCAGCACTGCCAGCCGTTGCCGAGTTGATAGGCGACCACATCACCCGCCACAACGCCACGCTCACGCAGACCACGGGCCAGGCGCAGGGCCTGGTCGTGGAGCTGGCGGTAACTCACCTGCCCGTCCAGGGTCAGTACTGCCGGTTTCTCGGGCTCGGCCATCACGTGCGCCTCGAACAACTCGAACAATGGCCGGTCGGCGTACCAGCCGGCCTCGCGCCAGGCCTGCCTGGCGGTGACGGGGACCAGATCGATGATGCCGGATTCGTTCATGTGAACCTCCATGGGGAAAGCACGCGGGTATAACGGCCAGGCGCGAGCCAAGGCGCCAAGCGTGGGTCTTGTTGCAGTTCGGCAAGGTCCTGGCGGACGATCGCCACGGGCACGCCTGCGGCCAGCAACCGCACCTGCCAGTGGGCGGCCGGCTGCCGGGCCAGTTGCAGCGCCAACGGCTCGCGCAGGGTCTGCCACGCGCACGGCATGGGGAAGTCGAACACGCGTGCGAGGGTTTCAAGGTGCTCAGGGGCGCAGCAGTCAATCGCCAGGCTGGCGTCCTGGCAGCGGAACACGCCCGCGCTCAGTGGGCGTGTACGCGTCATCCGCGAGCGGCACAGCAGATCGGCGGCTCCGAGCAACGAGCTGTCCACGCGCCCGGCATGGCCGTGCAGATGCCGGGCCAGCAGCGCGGCGACGATGCCCTGGGCGGCGATCACCCCGCCGAACACATCCAGTACGGTGAACAACGAGCCGCCGGGGTTGCCCTCGCCCTGGCCGATCAGGTGGGCGATGCCCGACCAGGCCTGCACGGTGAAGTCGGTGCCCGGTAGCCCGACGGGCACCTGGGCATTGCCCCAACCACCGGCGTAGGCATAGATCAACGCGGGATTGACCTGGGCCAGGTCCGCTTGATCGAGCGCCAGCTCCTCGGCCTTGCCAGGGGCCCAGTTGTGCAGGAACACATCCACCTCGGCGATGTTCCGACGCAGTTGCTCACGCTCGCTGGCCGACTTCAGGTCCAGTTCGACCACTGCCTTCAGGCCGTTGAGCGCATCGAAACGTACCGAACAGCCCTGCGCCAGCGGCGCCATGCCACGCAGCGGATCGCCGCCGGGCATTTCCAGGCGGGTGACCTGTGCCCCGAGCATCGCCAGCAAATGGCCGGCCAACGGCCCCTGAATACGCCGGCACGACTCGATGACGCGCAAGCCGCTCAATGGCAGGGTCTGGTTGCATGGGCGCGACGGCACCGCCACCGGATGCAGCTTGAACGCCCAAGGCGTATCACCAACTGGCGTCAGGGTATCGCGCTGGCCAGGTTGATGGACTGGCGTGACGGCCATTCCCACCGCCGTGCAGTGCTCGACGACCTGCGCATACGGCAGGCTCGCCAGCGTCCGACATAACGCCTCGGGCATCGGTGCAATGGCGCGGGCATAGCGCAGCAGAAAACCCTGCCAGCCTTTGCTGCTGTCGGCCCGGGCAACGCCCAGGCCGTCCCAGAATGCCAGCCACGGCCCGGCATCCAGGGTTTCCAGCTCGAAAACCACGCCATCGGCACTGACAAAGGGTGGCCGCAAGCGGGCAGACGAGCACCCCGCTGGCAATCGCTCGGCACCCTCCTCGGCCGTTGCTCCAGCCAGGTACTGGCTGATGCACTGCAGACCGGCGCCTGGCAGCGACACGCTGCAGTCCGTCACCTGGCCACCGCGCAGACGCGCCAACGCCGTCGCCATCAACCCGGTCAATGCCAGGCTCGCGACCACATGAGCGAGATAGTCGAGGTCGATGGCCCGGGCCTGCCCACTGGCCCGGCCGTGCACCGCCATCAGCCCGCAGGCAGCCTGGAGGGTGAATTCGCTGATGGCCCGAGTCGCTTCGTCGTCCCAGCCGGTGAGTCGGCAATGCGTGGGGGCCAGCCCCTGACCTTGCAGGCAATAGATCTGTTCGCGTCCTGCGTCGGATACAGACTCGACGGCAATCCCCAGCGCCCTCGCCTGCATCGCCAGGGCTCGCTGCAAGGGATCATGCTCATCGGCGAACGCACCGAGCAGGCGACAGCCGTGCAGCGTCGCCGCTTGATTCATTGTGCACCGCCAGCGACGGCAGGCAGGATGGTGAGCTCATCGCGGTCGGCCACGACGGTGTCCAGATTGTCGAGGAAGCGGATGTCCTCGTCGTTGAGGTACAGGTTGACGAAGCGGTGCAATTGCTGCGCATCCATCAGCCGTGAGCGAATGCCCGGGTAGCGCCGTTCGAGGTCGTCGACGACCTCGCGCACCGTCGTGCCTTGCGCTTGCACGCGTTTGCTGTCCTGGGTGTAGCTGCGCAACAGGGTCGGAACACTGACAAAAACCGGCATGGCGTACTCCTCGGCCAATGGCCGATCAAATAAGGAAGGAGGCGGCGCGGCTCAGGCCGCGCGGGTATCGACGTCGACGATGCGCAGGCTCTCTTCGATCACCTGGCCATTGGCGATGCGGTAACTGCGCACCGGGTATTCGCAACCGCTGACGGTGGACAGGATCAGGTAGTGCGTGTGCGGCTCGTTGGCGAAGTCGATGTCGGCCCGGCTCGGGTAGGCATCGCTGGACGTGTGTGAGTGATAGATCACCACCGGTTCTTCTTGCTGCGCGTCCATTTCGCGCCACACCCGCAACTGCTCGCGAGGCTCGAACTGGAAGAAGGTCTGCGACCCGGCATGGTTGACCATGGGCACCCAACGCGAAGGCCGGTCAGTGCCTTGCCGGCCGGGCATCACGCCACAGGCTTCGAGGGGATGTTGCTGTTGTGCATGGGCAATGGCGGCATCGAGCAACGCCCTGGAAATGATCAGCATGGGAGGCTCCTTCCTTTCAGTAGCGTGGCAGATCGGGTTCGACGTCATCGATCCAGGCCAGGATGCCGCCTTGCAGATTCCGCACCTGGGTGAAGCCCAGTGCCTGCAATTGCAGCACTACCGCCCGGGAACGGGCGCCGGACTTGCAATGCACGACCAGGGGCGTATCGCTGGCGTAAAGGGCCTTGAGCTGCCCGGCCAACTGGTCGGTCTTGGGCATCAGGCGTGCGCCCTGGATGTGTGCGATGTCCCATTCGGTCTGTTCACGCACATCGATCAGGATCACGGCCGGGTCTTCGCGCATCAGCCGGCTCAGTTCCATGGCACTGACCTGCGGCACCGTCACCGGGGCTTGCGATACACCGCTGCAGAAGGCCTGGTAGTCCTCCAATCGGGTAATGGGCAGCCGGTCCGGCGCGCGGCGCAGGCGGATCTGGCGGTAATTCATGTCCAGAGCGTCATAGACCATCAGGCGGCCCAGCAATGTGTCGCCGATGCCGGTGATCAGCTTGATCGCCTCGGTGGCCATGATCGAGCCGATCGACGCGCAGAGGATGCCCAGCACCCCACCTTCTGAGCAGGACGGCGCCAACTCCGGAGGCGGCGGTTCGGGGTAAAGGTCGCGGTAGTTGAGGCCCGCGCCGCCCGGCGCCTGTTCCCAGAACACCGTGACCTGGCCCTCGAAACGGAAGATCGAACCCCAGACATAAGGTTTGCCGGCCAGCACGCAGGCGTCATTGACCAGGTAGCGAGTGGCGAAGTTATCGGTGCCGTCGAGGATCAGGTCGTATTCGGCGAACAACGCCAAGGCATTTTCCGGTTCCAGGCGCAGGGTGTGTCGACGCACGTTGACGAAGGGGTTGAGGTCGGCGATGGCCTGGGCGGCGCTGTCGCTTTTGGCCTGACCCAAGGTGGACTGGCGGTGGATTATCTGGCGTTGCAGGTTGGACGCCTCGACCACGTCGAAATCGACGATGCCGAGCGTGCCGACGCCAGCGGCCGCCAGGTACAGCAAAGTCGGCGAGCCAAGCCCGCCGGCGCCGATGACCAGCACCTTGCTGCTCTTGAGCCGGCGCTGGCCGTCGAGCCCGACGTCGGGAATCAACAGGTGGCGGCTGTAGCGGGAAATCTCTTCGCTGCTCAGTTGGGCGCAGGCATCAACCAGTGCGGGAAGTTTCATCGTGAAGCTCCTTGGCTTAGGGCCTGCCTATTGTTCGCCAGCCCAACGGAGGCGCCCATCCGTTGACGGCTTGGATTCATATGAATTGCGTTCTGATACGTATGGATTACGTCGGCACAGCGCCGCGCTTGCCGACCTCCTTGGGCGCAAAGCCGAAATAGCCACTGAAGGCCGCGCTGAAATTGCTGGGGTGGCTGTAGCCAACCCGGTAAGCCACCTGGGCGACCTGGCAGCCCTCTTGAAGCAAGACATGCGCGCGCCGCATGCGCAGGTCCAGCAGCATGCGATAAGGCGTGGTGTCGAACAGTGCATGAAAGCCCTGCTTGAGCTTCGCCGCACTGAGGCCGACACGGCGACACAGCAACGCAACGGTCAGGGGCTGGTCGAGCTCGTCGTGCAACAGTTGCCGGGCGTGCTCCAGTCGCTTGACCTGAGCAGCAGGCAACAGCGGCGTGGCCTGGGACGACACGGCTAGCTGGCGCAGGGGGTGGCTCAACAGGTTCAGCACATGCATGTGGATGTCCAGTGGCGCGCATTGCCCTTGCGCCAGGCGCGTGGCCAGAGCCTGGACGTGGCTACACGCATCACGGCTGGTAGCATGCTGCAGCAGCGGCGCCTCGCCCTGGCAATTCAGCAGGCGCCAAGCCTGCTGATCACCCAGGTAACGGCGCAAGGTGCGCTCACCGACGAGCAGGTGCAGACCACAAGCGCCCCTGCCGAACCTAAAGCGACTGGCCTGCTGTGGCGCGTGCAGCAATTGGGCGATGCTCTGCCCCGCCTCGAAACGCCAACAGCGGCCTTTGCGGTCGGCGTACTGCACATGGCCCTGCTCCAGGAACGTCAGACACAGCAGCGGCCCGCCGAGCAGTTCGCAGGTGCGCTGCACGCCGGTGCCCGAGTGGCTGGCATCGAGGCGCAACAGCAGCAGGTCGTCCTCGATGGCCAGTGTTTGTGGCGCGCTCGCCGGCACGGCGCGCAGGCGCTGCAACGGGGCATCCGGGGCAACGCGGCGCAGGTCGACGCTAGCGTATGCCACGCGTTTCATTCGCCACTTGCAAGGTAGCGTCCATCGCCGGCACTCCTCCATGAAGCGACGTGCGACCTTGCTGGCCCGCCACCCGCTCCGCTGGCTAACGGCTTGCGCGTTCAACCCGCAAGCCACCTGTTCGGCCCTGTACCCTTTGCCATGGGCCGCAGACGCGCACACGGCCACAGGCCCGTGCGGCGCAGTGAGATTCAGCGGGGAGAGGCGCGAGGATTGGAGGACGGCCAGCAATAGCGAGGCGGCGCATGCCCGAAGGGCGCGCGGGCGAAAGCGCGCCGGTCGATGTTCGACAGCAGCCAGGCCAGTGCAGCCAGGAACACCAGGTGCATGAAGCCCGCCGCGCAGAGCGGGCAGCTGAACGGCGTTGCCAACCCACTGTCGGGCAAGGCCGAAAGGTCCTTGACGGCCAGCGCCGAGGTGTCGCTGCCGAGCGAGCAGAACTGCCCGCCGATGCCGTTGAGCGCCAACCCGAGCATCTGCCCATGACCCAAGCCACAGGAGAACACGTTGAACAGCACACTGAAGTACAAGGCCCAGGCAATGATGGCGCGTCGTGTCGGGGGGTGGTTCATGCACCGGATCCGTGGCGTTGGAGGTGGGCGGATGCCGACTGCGATTCTCGCCTGGCAATCCGCACAAGGCTTTCTAGACTCTTCTGCGACAATCCGCCACACCCCTTGCCGAGCGGTTGCGAAACAATAGTCGCCTCGGCAGGGTGTGGCAGACTGTCGCACCCTGCGCAATCGAGCAGCGTTGCTAGACTCGCGCCTCGCCCCATTCAACCGTAGCGGCCATCGAGCAAAGGATATGCATCGAGCAGCAGGACGTCACCACGCCTTCGCCTGGATACTCTATGCCAGCGTGCTGTTCGCCGTGCTGCACTGTGGCATCGGCCACGGTCAGGCCACCGGCTTGGCGCTCAATGGCGCCGGCAGCGCGTTCTGCGGCCACGCTGGTGCGCCGCCTGGCCCCATCGGTTTCGAACAATGGCTAGGCGAGAACCTGGCCGCCAATACCACGCTCGATTGTCCACTGTGCAGCCACGCGGGCCTGGCGTTCACGCCCCTGCTGCCAGACCTGCCGTTCGCACACGCTGCGCTCGATGACCGCCTGCCCGCTGCCCCGGCAGCCTGGCCCCGTCGCCTGTGGCCCGCAGCCAACCCCCGCGCCTCGCCTGCCCTGGCCTGATCCGTTGTCCCTGACCCGCCCCACGCCCCTGGCTCTATGCACCTGGGGATGCCGCCATGCGCGCGGGGCTGGCCCGTCTCGACTTATCGCAACAGGAACACCCAGAGCATGAAGAACAAGACGCTTTGCTGCGCCGCCGCACTTGCCCTTTCCAGTGGTACCGCACTGGCCCAGACCGACAGCGTAGAGCTGCCGGAAACCACAGTGGTCGGCACTTCGGTCATTGACCAGAACAACGTTGACAGCTTCGGCAGCCTGACCACCGTGGTCGGCCAGGAGCAGATTCGCGACCTCAACGCCCTTGACCTGTCCTCCGCCCTGCGCCGCACCCCTGGCGTGGTGGTGTCGCGCTTCAACCCGGTCGGTTCGTTCGGCGGCGCCGAGGGTGGCGCCGTGTACATCCGCGGTATGGGTGCCAGCCGCCCGGGCAGCGAGATCAAGACCTACATCGACGGCGTGCCGTTCTACATGGGGGTGTGGGGCCACCCGCTGCTGGACCTGCTGCCGATCAATGCCATGCAGAGCATCAGTGTGTACAAGGGCCCGCAGCCGCAGAAGTTCGGCAACACCTTCGCCGCCATCGACCTCACGCCCAAAGTGGCCGAACAGGGCGATAACCACCACGGAGAACTGCAACTGACCGGTGGCAGCTTCCGTACCGCCACCGAACAGGCCAGCCTGATCGGCCGCGAAGGCAACTTCGACTACCTCCTGGCACAGGGCGCCGCCCACTCGGACGGTGACCGCAGCGATGGCGACGGCCGCCTGAACAACGGCATGGCACGCCTGGGCTATCGCCTGAACGACAACTGGAGCACCGGCTTGCTGGTGCTGCACGCCAACAACCAGGTCTCCGATCCCGGCCAAAAAGGCCTGCCAGAGACCAAGAACGGCGAATTCAACACCCGTGGCACCCTGACCTCGCTGTCTGTGGCCCACGAGCATGATTGGGGTAATGGCAGCCTCAAGCTCTACCATAACGAGGGCCGTGGTTCCGCCCTTGACCAGACCGGCCTGGACGGCGACACCATCAGCGACTTCACCCTTCAGGGCATTCGCTGGGAAGAGCAACTGCGCCCTTGGCAAGGCGGCGAAGTGGCGTTGGGCTTGGACGTCGACGAAAGCAAGGGCGAAGTGCACTTCAAGCGCATTGCCCCAGCGCCGCAGGCGAAGTTCGACGCCCCTACCCTGCGCGTGACCTCACCGCATATCGCCGTCAGCCATGCCTTCGCCCTCAACGACCGCTGGACCCTGACGCCATCGGCGGGCGTACGCACCTACGACCACAATGTCTTCGACAGCGCCACCGCGCCCCACGCCGGGCTGCTGCTGTCGTCGGACAATGTCGAATTCCGCGCCAATGCCTCGCGCGGCATCAACTATCCGGGCCTGGAGGCCTCGGTGATGTCGAGCCTGATCCCGGCGCTGGGCGAAACCTGGAAAGACCTCAAGCCCGAAAAGCTCGACCATCAGGAGCTGGGCGTGCGCTTCAACCCGATCGACAGCGCCACCCTCGACCTGGCGGTGTTCAAGGACAAGCTGCAGGACCGCTACCTGTTTGCCTTCCCGCCGACCGTGTCGAGCCCGTCCTACATCAACCTGGGCGACTACAACGTCAAGGGCGCCGAAGCCACCTGGCAGCAGCGCTGGACCAGCAACTGGAGCAGCTTCGTCGGTTTCACCTGGCTCGACCCGTCGCTCAAGACCCTGCCCTATGCGCCGCAGAAGTCGCTGTCGTTGGGTACCACCTACGAGATCGGCCGCTGGCGCCTGTCGGCAGACGCGCAATACCAGAAAGACATGTACGTACTGGCCGAAGAGCGCACCGCCGGTGCCAGCAACTTCTCCAAGGTCGACAGCTTCACCGTGGTCAACATGCGCGTGGGCTACGCCGTGCCGGCGCTGGGCAAGGTCGGCGAAGTGTTCGTCGCCGTGGAGAACCTGTTCGACCGAAACTACGCCTACCGCACCAACTACCCGATGCCCGGCACTTCGGCGCAGTTGGGTGTGAAGATGGGCTTCTGAGCCCGCCACCGGACGCTGCCGACAGTCGTCGGCAGCCTCATAAAGGAAAACGCAGATGAAAGCACCGATCCTTGCCTTGCTGCTGGCCTGCAGCCCGCTGCTGGCCATGGCCGACACCGCCAGCGAGCAACAGAGCATCCAGCAACTGATGCGGCACAACTTCGAACGCCCCGACGCACCGCTGGATGTCGGCCCGGTGACTGTCGAAGGCGACCATGCGGTGGCCGGCTGGCTGCAGGACCAGCGCGGCGGCCGCGCGCTGCTTCGCAAGGGGCCTCATGGCTGGCGGGTGGTGTTGTGCGCCGGCGATTCGTTGCTCGACCCGGCTACCCTGCGCAGCGCGGGGCTCGGCGAACAGGACGCGGCCCGGCTGAGCCAGGCCGTGCGCCAGGCCGAAAGTGAACAGCCAACCGAGCGGGTCAAGCAGTTCGCGCTGTTCCAGGGCGTGGTCAAGGTCGACAAGGACGCTGCCCACGGGAATCACTAATGAACAGGCCGGGGCTTTTCAAGCCCGGCTTGTGTGTCACAGCGGTCCGAACCCTTGAGGCTGGCAGCCAGGGTATAAGCCAGCAACATCGGGAGCAGTACACTGGCGAGAATCAGCAGGGTACCCAAGGTTCTTTCGTCACTGGCCGCGCTCCATAGGGTCATGCTGGCAGACGGTTGCACGCTGGAAGGCAAGATGAAGGGGAACAACGCCAGCCCTGCGCTGCACAGCGTTGCACCTACTGTCAGGCCACTGCCCAACAGCGCCATGCGAGGCCGGGCATGGGTGCAGGCGAACAGGCTCATGAGCGTGCCAGACAAGGCCAGCACTGGTGCCAGGCCGGCTGCAGGCCAGGCCTGAAAATTGGCCAGCCAACCTGGATTGTTGGCCAGCACCACGAACGCGCCAGGCCCGCACAAGGTGGCCGGACGCTCCACGGCCCACAAGCTGTAACCGCGTGCGTTCGCTGCCAGCCCTATCGCAGCCACGATGAAACTGGCCAGGAACATCACGCCCGCAACGCCTGCAACCCGGCTTGCTGGCTGATACAGGGAGTGGCCACCACGCTGCATCACCCAGGTAGCGCCACACTGGCAGACCATCGCCAGGCTCACGACACCTGAAAGCAAGGCGAACGGACTGAAGAGACCGGCCAAAGAGCCGTGAAACTGCATACCCGCCTGACCACAGCGACTGAATGGCAACCCAAGGAGCAGGTTGCCCAGCATGCCCCCCAACAGAGCTGCCGGCAGCAGGCCGATTGCCAACACTCTCCAGGTTTGGCGCGGTCGGGCGGCTTGCCAGGCAGATCGGCGCAGCAGTATCAGCAGGCTCACCAAGCCTGTCATCAGGCAGGCCAGGCCACCGAGCGATGGCCAGACCAGCGCAAGCGTGCATCCCAGGGCCAGCAACCACAGCAGGTTGATAGGCTGAGGCGCGGCCGCAGACGGCTGCAGCGGTTCGGCACCTTGCCCCGATAGCCACGGCACCAGCACCCGCGCGCCCACGTCCAGACTTTCGCCCAGCACAAAACCGATCAACATCACGCCAATCAATAACCACCAGACGATTTTCAGCAGTTCGTGGTCCATGACGGCTCTCCCAGCCTGAAAAAAGCGGCCCATCCGAAGAAGGGCCGCTGTGGGTTGCCTGCCGTGCAGCGTGGATGGGACAACGGCAAAGCAGGCTCTGCCCATGCTAGGCGTTGCCTGCGGCGCTCCCCACTGCGACAGCCCGTCGCAGTGAGTGGTAAGCGTTGGCCCCACGGGCGCCCAGCAGTGGCGCAGGGAAAACTGCGGCAGCCTGTCGCACCGCAGCGTACGGCATTACCCCGGCCGCGGCCCGATACAGCAGCGACTACGCTAAATGGCCTATCAGCCTCGATAACGAAGGCTGCCGCGATCAATCAAACAAGGAGCTGCCAATGAAACCTTTCATGTTCAAAGGCTTGCGCAAAGCCAATGGATTGCTGTTGGGCATGTTGTTGACGAGCTTCGCCATCACCGCCCTGGCCCAGGTCGAAGTCAAGGTCGATGCACCGGTACGTCCGCTGGCCAGCGGCGACGACTTGCCGGACTAGCAAGCACCCAGTTGCAGTGCTGAGCCTGCTCGCGTGTGAGGCAGCCCGTTGGCGAGCAAATCCAGCGTGCGGTGTATCTCGCGCTCCGCCGTATCCACCAGTTCGAGGATCACACGGCAGCGTTTCAGGTAACGGTTGCCGGCTTCGGTCAGGGCGATGCGGCGGGTGGTGCGGTTGAGCAAACGAATATGCAAGTGCGCTTCCAGGTTGGAGAGCATCCGGGAAACGCTGGCAGTCGTGGTGTCCAGACTTTCGGCCGCGCCGGTCAGGCTGCCGGCCTGAACCACGCAACTGAACGCGCGCATGGCTTGGAGTACGTCCATCGTCAGTATCTCGCTAGGTATTCAGTGAAGTGGGAAACGGGCGGCGTATTGCCGCCCAGGTCCTGGCTTGGCTTAGCCGGGCACCGGCAACCAACGCCGGAAGCTGCTCGCGCCCTTGGCGCTCAGCGGGCTCCAGGAAAATTCCCACGGGGGTGGCGGCAAGTCTTCATCCGCCTGGGGCGTTGGTAGCGCCGGGCGAACGCCGGTTTTCCACTCCACCACCCGTTCATCCATCGGTTGCCAGGCCAGCACCAGGCCACGGGCCTGGGACACGTCAGTTGCGACCCACAACGCCGCCGCCGCCACCATGAAGGCTTCGATATGCTCCTCCGTCACCCGTGCCTGGTAAGGAGAGTTCAGTAACCAACGGCAAACGCTGATGTAATAGGTCCAGTCCAGCGCCGGATGGTGTCGGTATGCCCAGGTCATGAATCGTCGGAACAACTCCAGGCCTTCTGGCGGATCAAGCTTGAGCAGCCCTGGGCAGACATCGAACAGCGTGTGCCAGTAAGGCAGCAGGCGTGCATCGAGGTTGACGAAGCTGCGGGCATTGCAGGGGTAGTCGGGAAACGGCAACAGAAATTCGCCGCTGCGCGACGGACGAGCGGAAGGCTCCAGCAGCGCTGAAGCGGTCAGGGTACGAGACATCGTGTGCTCCTGGGTACGGCTAGCCATCGGCAGGCCGACGCCCCGCCTTTCGCGGGTGCGGCCTGGGTCCTTGCAGGTCAGGCGATCGCCGTCGGGGAGGCACGGGGGTTGATCGATGGCCAGCGGTGCCGGGGCGAACGCAGCCCAACAGCCGGTTGCCGGTCGACAGGCAGCGCAGGCAAGGCAAAGCCTGCCAGGACCAATGCAGCAGGCATGGGTGCCGGGCCGCCCTGGGCGCAGCAGCAATGTCCGGGGTCGGCCGTTTTCGGGCTTAGGTTGCCATCCTTGTCCGGAATCGCCGGCTGTACGCCGCCCGACGAGCAGTAGCTGCCCGCCAGCAATTGCTGCAGGCTAAGGTCGCCCAGGGTACTGGCCATCGGCAATGCCAGCACCTTGAGCAGCATCGCTAGCAGCGCGGCGACCCAGAGGTTGTCCCAGGTACGTGCGCACAGGCCGCAACGGCGCATGTTCACGCCTCGCCAGGTAGCGCGGGCGTGGAGATTCGACAGGTCATGAGGGCCTCTCTCCAACGACGGTCAAACCAGCCAGCAGTTACATGCAAGGCATGCACTGCCGGTCTGGAGTGCTAAGGGCAGGCACAGGCCCGCCAGGGCGCCAAGGCGCCGGTAGCGTCAGAGAGGTGAAGCGCGAGGGTTGGACGAGGGCCAGCAATAACGCGGCGGCGCCTGGCTGCGGATTTCGCGCGGCAATGGCCGGCGCTCACGGCTGGCCAGCAGCCAGGCGACGGCAATCAGAAAAACCAGCGTTAGAAAGGCCACCGCCCCCATCGGGCAACTGAAGGGGATGCTCAGGTCGCCCGCCAAGGCGTTGTCCTGCTTGGCTTTCAGCAGGCCAGTATCGCCACCAAGGCTGCAGAACGCACCGCCGAATCCATTCAGCGCCAATCCCAATGCCTGCCCGTGGGAAAGGCCACAGCCAAGTACATTGAACAGGACACAGAAGTACAGTGCCCAGGCAATGAGGGGACGGTTTGAAGGCAGGCGGTTCATGGGCCGCAACTTTAGCATCGAAAAAGGCCCCGCAGAAGCACCAACCTCGGCCTGCCCTCTCTGCGACAAGCCGTCACACCTCACGTAACAGGCCTCGATTCACCCGCGCGGGTGCCCCTCAGGGACAGATTGTCGCAGTTGGTCACACCCGCCACCGTCCTTACAGTGGCGCCGCCATCGCAATGGCCCGTGTCATTTCCCCAGACAGCAACGCTGAGCCGGCCAGGACCCGGGCTCTGCTTCCCGAAAACGGCGCCAAGGTGCGCCACCCTGTGAGGCTCCATCATCATGAGCGTGCTCGAGGCGCTAGACCTGGCTCGAATCCAGTTCGCCTTCACCGTTTCCTTCCATATCCTGTTCCCCGCCATCACCATCGGCCTTGCCAGTTACCTGGCCGTGCTCGAAGGCCTGTGGCTGCGAACGAATCAGCAGGTCTACCGCGACCTCTATCACTTCTGGTCGAAGATCTTCGCCGTCAATTTCGGCATGGGGGTGGTGTCCGGCCTGGTCATGGCTTATCAGTTCGGCACCAACTGGAGCCGCTTCTCCGACTTTGCCGGCGCCGTGACCGGCCCATTGCTCACCTATGAGGTGCTGACCGCCTTTTTCCTCGAAGCGGGTTTCCTGGGCGTCATGCTGTTCGGCTGGAACCGTGTCGGCCGGGGCCTGCATTTCTTTTCCACCTGCATGGTGGCGCTCGGCACGCTGGTCTCGACCTTCTGGATCCTGGCGTCCAACAGCTGGATGCAGACGCCACAAGGGCACGAGATCATTGATGGCCGGGTGGTGCCGGTGGACTGGTTTGCGGTGGTGTTCAACCCCTCCTTCCCCTACCGCCTGATGCATATGGCCACCGCTGCGTTCGTTGCCACGGCCTTCTTCGTCGGCGCTTCGGCGGCCTGGCACCTGCTGCGCGGTCGTGACAACCCGGCGGTGCGCAAGATGCTGTCGATGGCCATGTGGATGGCGCTGATAGTGGCGCCGATCCAGGCGGTGATCGGTGACTTCCATGGCCTGAACACGCTCAAGCACCAGCCGGTGAAGATCGCCGCCATCGAAGGCCACTGGGAGAACGTGCCGGGTGAGCCAACCCCGCTGATCCTGTTCGGCATCCCCGACATGAAGGCTGAGACCACGCGCTTCAAGATCGAGATTCCGGCGTTGGGCAGCCTGATCCTGACCCACAGCCTGGACAAGCAGGTGCCGGCGATGAAGGAGTTCCCGCCTGAGGACCGGCCGAATTCGACCATCGTGTTCTTGTCGTTCCGGGTCATGGTCGGGCTGGGCTTGCTGATGATCTTCGTGGGGCTGTGGAGCCTGTGGCTGCGCAAGCGCGGCACGTTGTACAGCTCGCGGCCGTTCCTCTACCTCACGCTGTGGATGGGGCCGTCGGGGCTGATCGCGATCCTTGCAGGCTGGTTCACCACCGAGATCGGCCGCCAGCCGTGGGTGGTCTACGGCCTGCTGCGCACGGCCGACGGGGTCTCGAACCATGACGCCACCCAACTCAGCATTACCCTGGTGACGTTCGTGGTGGTGTATTTCGCCCTGTTCGGCACCGGCCTTGGCTACATGATGCGCCTGGTGCGCAAAGGGCCGAAACCTGGCGAGGGCGACCATCACACCCCAGGCGGTCCCGGCCAGCAACATACCCCGGCGCGGCCGCTGTCCGCCGCCGACGATTACCAGGCAGAGGTGAATTGACATGGGCATCGACCTTCCACTGATCTGGGCGGTGATCATCATCTTCGGGGTGATGATGTATGTGGTGATGGATGGCTTTGACCTGGGGATCGGCATGCTCTTCCCCTTCGTCAAGGACGAGCGTGACCGTGATGTGATGATGAACACGGTCGCCCCGGTCTGGGACGGCAACGAGACCTGGTTGATCCTCGGCGGGGCGGCACTGTTCGGTGCCTTCCCCCTGGCCTACGCGGTGGTGCTCGAAGCGCTCTACCTGCCGCTGATCCTGATGCTGATGGGCCTGATCTTCAGGGGCGTAGCCTTCGAATTTCGCTTCAAGGCCAAACCCGCCAAGCGCCATCTCTGGGACAAGGCCTTCATCTGCGGCTCGCTGGTCGCGACCTTCTCCCAAGGCGTTGCCCTGGGCGCCTTCATCGAAGGCATCAAGGTGGTCGAGCGCAGGTATGCCGGCGGCGCACTCGACTGGCTCACGCCGTTCAGCCTGTTCTGCGGCCTGGGTTTGGTGGTCGCCTACACCTTGCTCGGTTGCACCTGGCTGGTGATGAAGACCGAAGGGCCGCTGCAGCAGCGCATGCACGATGTTGCCAGGCCGCTGGCGTTGGTATTGCTGGTGGTCATCGCTGTGGTCAGCCTGTGGACGCCACTGGCCTATCCGCAGATCGCCGCCCGCTGGTTCAGCATGCCCAATCTGCTGTGGTTCCTGCCGGTGCCCCTCCTGGTAGTGGTCACCTTCTACGGGCTGCTGCGTGCCGTGGCACGCAATGCACACTACACCCCGTTCCTGTTGACCTTGGCGTTGATCTTCCTGGGTTACAGCGGGCTGGGCATCAGCCTGTGGCCCAACATCATCCCGCCTTCGGTCAGCATCTGGGATGCCGCAGCGCCGCCGCAAAGCCAAGGCTTCATGCTGGTGGGCACGCTGTTCATCCTGCCCATCATCCTCGGCTACACGTTCTGGAGCTACTACGTGTTCCGCGGCAAGGTGACCCATGAAGACGGCTACCACTAGGAGCATAAGGTGATGACCTCGAGCGTGAAGCAGCCTCTGTGGCGCAGACTGGCCTGGCTGGCGTTGATCTGGGCTGGCAGTGTCACGGCGTTGGGCCTGTTCGCCTGGCTGATCCGATTGTTCATGCTAGCTGCCGGCATGCGCACTCATTGACCCCCCTTGCGGGTGCGCCTGCGACAAAATGGCGCACCCGTGAACTTTTACAGCCCGCAAGGGATGCGGCTTAATGCACGCCTCATTCGTTCGGGGGTTTCATGGCTGCACGTGCTCGCGCACACTTCTATCTGCTGGCCTGCTTCGCCGTGCTGTTCAACCTGCTGGCGATGCCGCTCGACCGTGCCTTGCAAACACCCCGCATCGATAGCCAGTCACTGATCCTCGGTAGCTTCTGCAGCCTGCACGGTGCGCAGAGCCTGCCCAAGTCACTGCTGGCCCAACTCAAGGCCGAGTTGCCGCAACTCGACGATCAGCCGGCAACGAAAAACCAGGCGGGCGACTGCTGTTGCGGACACGCCGGGCATGCCTTGCTGGCCAGCGACTATTATCGCCACCTGTTCCCCCGCTTCTGGCCCGACGCACTGCTGCTCGGTGACAGCCACAGGCTGCCACTGCCACGCGAACAGTGGCCAAAGCTGAACCCACGCGCCTCCCCCCTGGCCTGAACCGTCGTTGCTTGCCCACAGCTGCCCCGTGACTGCGGTGTGCAGCCCTGCTCGACCGTTTCCAGGAAACCACTCATGTCTGCGTTCCGTTGCACCGCACGTGCCGTTCTGCCCGTGCTCGCTTTGTACAGCCTCAGCCCCATGTCACTGGCCATTGCTGAAACACTGCCCGCTGAAAACTCCACCCTCACCCTCGGCGCGGTCACCGTGACCGGCAATGAAAGCGGCCCGCTGGCCACCAGCAGCGTGCTCAGTTCGGTGGACATCCTGGGCGGCGATATCCTCGAAAAAATGCCCGTGACCTATAGCTGGGAACTGTTCAGCCGCGCGCCCGGGGTGATGCTCACCGAGTTCAACCAGGGCACCACCTCGGGCAAACTGTCGTTCCGCGGCTTCAATGGCGAAGGCGAAGTGAACGCGGTGAAGTTGCTGATCGATGGCATCCCCAGCAACACCAACGATGGCAACATGCCCTTCATCGACTCGGTGTTCCCCATGGACATCGACAGCATCGAAGTGGTGCGCGGCACCAGCGACCCACGCTACGGCCTGAACAACATCGCCGGCAACGTCAACATAAACACCCGCACCGGCGGCAACTACAACAAGGCGCGCGTGCGCTACGGCAGCTTCAACACCCGCGAAGTGCAACTGGCCAAGGGCATCGAGACCAGCAACTGGACGCAGAACTATTTCTTCGGTCGCCAGCAGGTCGACGGCTATCGCGACCATGCCGACACCGAGCGCTACAGCTTCGGCGGCAAGTGGTTCTACACCCCTGACGATGGCAGCTACCGCCTTGGCCTGATCGCCCGCCACTACGAGTCCGAAGCCCAAGAGGCCGGCTACCTGACCGAAGACGATGCCCGCCATCATCCGCGCATGAGCAACGCCTACAACGCCACGGACAAAGGCACACGGCGGATGAACCAGGTCAGCGTGCACTTCGACACGGACTTGACCGACAACTTGTCCTGGTCGGCCAAGACCTACCTCAACACCTTCGACGACCGCCGCTGGACCCAGTACTGGCGCACCAGCTCACAGCAGGAGCGCGACACCTACGAAGACCAGTACGGCGCCATCACCTCGCTAACCTGGCGGCCGCAGGTGGACTGGCTGCACGCCTTCGCCCTGGAAGGCGGCAGCGATGTGCAGAAGCAGCAGAACCGCAGCGAGCGCTATCGCACCGTGGAACGTGTGCGTCAGGCCCAGACCCGCGACCAGGACTTCGACTTCAACACCGTCGGGGCCTACGTGCAGGCAGAGATCGAGCCGTTCGAATCACTGAAGATCGTGCCGGCCTACCGGGTGGACAAGATCAGTGGCGACTTCACCAACAAGATGACCGGGCAGGACTACGACATCAACGACTATGGGCTGATCAAGCAGCCCAAGCTCAGCGTGGTCTACTCGCCTTGGCGCTTCGCCAGTGTCTACGCCAACTGGGGGCGCACCTTCCAGGTCGGTACCGGTGCGGCGGCCTACAAGGTGCCGCCGCGCAACGAAGACCTTGACCCGTCGATCAACGAGGGCTGGGAAACCGGCGTCAAGTTCACACCTGCCAGCTGGATCGATGGCCGCGTGGCCTACTGGCGCCAGGACGCCACCGGTGAAGTCAGCCGCCGCCTCAACGACCCCAGCGGCGAATCGGACAACGTCGGTGAAACCCGGCGCTGGGGCTACGACCTGCAGGTCAACCTGCATCCGAACGAGCGCACCGAGATGTGGATGTCGTACTCCTGGCAATACTCGAAGATCCTTGAGCCGAGCAGCGCATTGCCCGACAGCAAAGGCAAGGAAATCGACCACGTGCCGCACCACCTGTGGAACACCGGCATCAGCTACCAGGCGACCCCTGCCCTGCAACTGAACGCCTGGGCGAACGGCCAGACCAATTACTACCTGGAGCGTGAGAATACCCAGGGCACGTACGGCGGGTACGTACTGATGAACCTGGGTGCCATCTACAAACTCAGCGAAACCATGAGCGTAGACCTGCAACTGAAGAATCTGACCAACCGCTATTACGAGTACGTCTGGTACGACCCCGATGGCGCCGATGCCTCGCTGCATTCGCCGGGTGACGGTCGAGCTCTGTATGCCGGGGTGACCTTCGATTTCTAAAAGGGATCTGCGTTCTATCTGGTGAGTGGTCTGTTACGCCAAAGCGCTGGCGTTACAGCGATCACTTGCATCAGTTGAGCGGGGTGGGTGGGAGTGTCCCCAGCAGTGAGACCGCTGCGACTGCCGCCACCCCACAGAACCATTCAACCAGGATGCTGATGCGCAGTACGTGAATACGGCCTGATCGAGCATTCAGTCGATTGAAGTACGCACTTATCTTTGACCCGGCGCTCGATGCAGGCCATGAGGATGTCGTGGTTGCCCGCGACGGCCGCCTGACCGTCTTCGGTGGAAACAACACTTCCGGGCCAATTGATGTGGCACCAGCTCGCAACGCATGCGCCAGCGCCAGCGCCAGCGGAAGGATGGACTTTGAATCCGAGGCATTCGTCGTATCAGGCACGCTCCAGGCGAATGGCAAAGCTGCAGGCAGCGCCACCCAGCAGGACGCCGAGAACGGCATGCTGGTCGTGCACGGCACGCAGGACCCGGATGTGCTCAAAGGCCTGGCTCACCCTCTGGGCAGGAACAGCGGGCAGGAGAACGCACTACTCGCCTTTAGCTGCAAGGACCACGGAGCCGATGCCGGAGACCTGGCCCCAACGCTTCGTGCCATGGGCCACGGCTCCAGCCATCCCAACGCCGGTGGCCAGGTCGCAGTGTGCATCACCGGCGAGATTACCCACACTCTGAAGGCCGAGGGTTTCGACGCAAGCGAGGACGGCACCGGCCGTGGCCAGCCAATCGTGGCCCACGCTATTCAGGCCGGTGCGCTGCGGGAGAATCCAGCCAGCGGGCCAGATGGCGTAGGCGTACAAGCCGAGCACACTTACACCTTGGAGGCTCGGGCTGAAGTCCAGGCAGTGCATACCTACTCCCAAGTTCGGCGCCTCACACCACGGGAGTGCGAATTGCTCCAGGGCTTTGATGGTGACCACACCCGCATCCCATATCGCGGCAAGCCAGCCGATGAATGCCCCGGTGGCCCTCGCTACAAGGCGATCGGCAACAGCAAGGCCGTGTTCGTCGTCCGCTGGATTGGCCGGCGCATCCAATAACAACTTGAACGCATCGCTTGAGGTTACCCATGCCCACAGAAAACCGATCCAGCAACACAGAGATGGTCAGCGTGCCGCGCTTCAGCTTGGAAGCGGCCCGCGATTGCCTCGTTATCTGCCAAGATCAGGCATTCCAGTCGTGCGAGTGCGAATCTTGCCCTCAATGCGGACTGATGCCCGACGAGTGCACCGGCGCCGAATGCTCCAAGACTTGCCAGTGCACAATCTGCGAGCACTGCATGAACAAGGACTCAATCGATTCGCTGACTACTCTGTTAGCCCGGCCAGTCCCCCAGCCCCACCCCGAGCCTATAGCCTGGATGGTTGGTACTGCCTTCTGGTGGACCAAAGAAGAGGCAGAGAGGGATGCGGCAGAGATGAACCTACCTGTGATTGGCTTGGGCCCAATGACCGATACCGGCGAGGTTCAGCGGCTACGAGAAGCGCTGAAGTTCTACGCCGACCGGGACCACTTCGCTGAGGACATTGGCAGCGACTGGGACACCGTGAGCGGCGAGCCAGCGAACGTGCTGTGGCATGACTCCGAGGCTTGGTTCGTCGAAGACGGCTCCATTGCCAGGGCTGCACTAACAGAACGTTCTGAGCCGGACCTCTACTGAAAATCGCAGATCCCTCTGCGACTTCGAATCAGACCAGTAACGAAGGCTGTGTTTTCTGGCTCAGAAAGATGACCCATGCGTCATATGCATTTTGGTGCCAGACCACAGCATCATCCCAGGGGACGCCGTCAATCTCGCCTTTAGAAATTAGGTACCTGAGCCTGGAGTTTGAGGCATCCAATTCGAGGAGGTGCCGATGAGCCGTGTAGCGAAAATCTTCGTTGCTTAGCATTGGACTGATGTCCTAAAGGGCTGGCTCGAGAATACGTGCCGATGTCCCTGTACATTCATTGTGACATCAAATCGAAGCGGCAGCTCCGTAATCGGCACGAAGCACATTTGTACTCCTAAGCTGTAACCCCTCTCCCCTCTATTCGATCATCGAAAGTTGGATGCGTGCTCAGCTATCCAGTCGTTGGCGCGCTGCAGCGCCCAAGCCGTAGCAGCCGTCATCGTCTGACCTTTGCGCTCTGGGTAGTTTTCCTCGAGAAGCATCAGCCCCTTTGGGCCGTAAATACCGAAGAACAATTGGGTGATGTTCTCTTTTGAAACACGCACCTGAATGTTGATCAAAGTACCGCAGGGAAGGCGCTCATCGTAGTTGCGGAAATGCAACGCGGGATCGGCCCATTCCCAGTAAACCTTACCGCGTTTTCGCATGGCCGGGCCTTCTAGAAGGAGGAGAGTTGACGTTTCGGTCAGCCTACTAAAGCCGTGCAAATTTTCCAGTAAAACCTTTCCCCTCTCCCCTCTATTCACTGCCGCGATATGGCGGCCAAGGCGAAGCTATGTCTCAAGCAAAGGAACGCCCGATCCTGTTCAGCGGGCATATGGTCCGCGCCATCCTAAACGGCCAGAAGACTGTCACACGGCGCGAGATCAAGCCCAGCATGCGGAGCGCTGATAGCAGCTTCGAGCTTCACCAGCAGGAAGACGAGTCTTGGCGCCCCATGCACACTTTTGACGAGAGCGGCATGGATGCTCAAGGTACTGAGCACCCGATTGTCTGCCCCTACGGCCAATTCGGTGACCGCCTGTGGGTTCGCGAGGCTTGGCTGGCAGATGCTCAACTCGATTCGATCGCACCGCGCGACCTGAGCCAGGGCGAGCCCATCATGTACCCTGCCGATGGAAGTGTCCGGCAGACAGGTTGCGCAATGATCTCGCAGGGCCGAGGGCGCCCCTCGATCCACATGCCGCGCTGGGCTAGCCGCATCCTGCTGGAAATCACCGCAGTGCGAGTCGAGCTGCTGCAGGACATCAGTGAGGAGCAGGCCGAGGCCGAAGGTGTTGGCTTTCTCCGCCGCGCGCCAGACGCCGACGAGACGCTGACTGCCGCCCAGTTATTCGAGTGCCTCTGGAGCAGCATCAACGGCGATGAATCATGGAACGGCAACCCCTGGGTCTGGGTCGTCGAGTTCAAGAGGATCGAGCCATGACCCGCCTCGCCCTCTGCCTCCTGCTGCTGGCCACCGGCGCCAGCGCAACCGAGAACGTCATCGACGTGCAGCACGACAGCCAGCGCGGCGTCACCTGCTACCTGCTGAACGGAGTCGGCATCAGCTGTATCCCCGACAGCCAGCTGCAGGCCGGCAACGAGCGCCAGCTCTCCCCGCACGAACAGCAGGACAACGGACCTACACCCGCTCTGGCGCCTGGGTGCTGGATTGATGAGAGGTATCAGCTGTGAGCAAGATCGACTGGAGCAAAGCGCCAGAATGGGCAGACGGCCATGGCCTAATCGCCCATCACGGCATAACCGAGGTGTGGATCAACATGGACCAGTACGCCGTGGTCGGAGCCGAGGATCGCGCTTATCCATATGGCGGTGGCGCGGGCGAGACGCGGCACAACTTCACGCGCGGCCAGGTCCAGTACATCACGCCTCGACCGGGGCAATGGGACGGCACAGGCCTTCCACCGGTAGGGGTGGTGTGCGAACGAAGGTTCCACGACAAAGAGGGAAGCAGCTGGCAGCGCGTCACGATCACCGCTCACGGCCACAAGAAAATCATGTGCCTCGAAGAAACTGGTGATGAGTGGGCGCACTTCGGGCTGGAGGTTTCGTTCCGGCCCGCCCGCACTCCGGAGCAGATCGCTGCAGATGAACGCCTGCACAAGGTCCGCAACGCTCACACTGCCATCGCAAGAACGCTTGAGTGTTTCCGGGGAGACATTCCAGCGGAGTCCGTTTCCCGACAGGTGATCGAGGCGATGATCGACGCCGGCTACATCAGGCAGGTGACGCCATGATCGCCCTCGCCTACATGGCCTACCTGGTATGGAAGGCGCCGCGATGAATCATACAGTCAGCTACGAAGAAATACGTAAAGCGATGCGAGAGAAAGGGATTACCCAATCCGAACTCGCCCGTAAGCTTGGTGTGAGCCAAGCGTCCATCAGCGACGTTTTGTGCGGCCGCAGTGCCTCATCCGGCAAACTTGGTCGCGCCTTGCTGGCCGAACTCGAACTCACACCGCGCCAGGATCCACCCGCCGCTCCACGATGCCCATTCATGAGTTCATTCCCGGTGCGAATGGCAGTTTCAGGTCAGTCCCTGGCGAAACGGCTAGCTGAAGCACTGATGATTGCAGTGATCGCAAACCTGATCACGAAGTAACCCCTCCCCCAACTACTCAAGCCCGCAGACATGCGCGGGCATGGAGAGCTATTGCCATGACGAAACACAAACACACACCTGGCCCGTGGGAAATTGAACCGCTTGAAGTTTTCGGCCGCGGTGATCGTGAAGGTACCGCCCACATCGTGCTTTGGGACGAAGGCCGAGAGGGCTATACGGTAGTAGCCCAAGGGCTGAGCTATGACGATGATGAATCGGTAGCGAACGCCATCCTTATCGCCCAGGCCCCTCAGCTTCTCTCCGACCTGACCGACGCCGCCGCCCAACTGCGCAAGTACGAAACCCTGCACCGGGCTAAGGGTACTGCCGACAGCCTGGCCAAGGCCGAGGCCAACGCCGAACTTGCCTCGCGCTTCGAGTAGACCATTGCCGCGGCCACGGCCTGACCACCAACCTGCCGCCATCGGCGGCGTGGAGACCATCCATGAACCTGATCGACTGCTACGTCACGAAGATCCTCGTCAAGCCGTACCGCAAGTTCGGCGCCTGGTGGGTCGACGTTGAGTACGACAGCTGGGGCAGCACCAGCACAACCCGGCTCATGTTCCGCACCGAGGAAGCCGCCCGGGCGGCGAAGGTCGGGCACCACTTCACGGCCTGATCGGCCGCAGGAGAACCACATGGCGAACGCTAGCGCGGCACCGGCCGCTCGCATTCAGCCGCGCATCATCCGCGCCGGCGATGCACCCCACTACCTCGGCATGTGCCGATCGGAATTCAACAAGACCGTCAGGCCGCATGTGAGCGAATTCCCCATTGGGGAGCGCGGCATCGGTTTCGACCGGGAAGAGCTGGACGCCTGGGTGAACGACTACATCCAGGCCATGGCAATTGCGAAAGAAGGCGCTCAGGGACGACAATCACCCGGCAGCGAGCGCCCATCAGGAGATAAGGGATGGCGCGAAAGACAATCACATGCCTTTCCCAAAGGAACGGCATCTGGCACATCGACAAGAGGATCAACGGCGAAAGACTTTACGAAAGCACTGGAGCTTGTGACCGGGCGGAAGCGGAAAAGTACCTGATTCACCGGCTGGAGCAGATCCGGCAGCGCAAGGTGTACGGCGTTCGGCAGGTGCGAACCTTTCGGGAGGCGGCAACCAGGTACCTACTCGAGCACAAGGACCAGCCGTCAATAAAGCTGACCGCCCTATGCTTGCAACAGCTGGACCCATACTTGGGCGATTTGCCGCTGACGTACATAGACGACCAGGCGCTGGCCCCGTTCATTCGGGACCGGCAGACGGACGAAGACTTTCCGAATGGGAAGGTGCGGAAGGCAGTCAGCAACAGGACGGTGAACATCGCGATTGAACGAGTGATTCGCGTGCTGTCGCTGGCTTGCCGTAAGTGGCGGGATGAAGAGCGCAGGCCCTGGCTCGACAGCATTCCGCTGCTGGCCAAGCTGGAGGAGAAGAGAGCCAGTCGAAAGCCATACCCGATGTCATGGGACGAGCAGTCGATTCTCTTTGGGGAGTTGCCGGAACACCTGCATAAGATGGCCCTGTTCAAGGTGAACACGGGCTGCCAAGAGCAGGAGGTCTGCAAACTGAGGTGGGATTAGGAGATCTCGGTACCCGAACTGGGCACCACTGTTTTTCTGATACCTGCCGACTTCGGTGGCCGGCACGAGAACTCAGGCGTGAAGAACCGGGACGAGCGCCTGGTGGTGCTGAACAGCGTGGCAAAGTCGATCATCGACGGGCAGCGAGGGATTAGTCGGGAATGAGTATTCCCCTACAACGGCACCGGAATGCACAGGATGAACGACTCGGCCTGGAAGAAAGCGAGGGTGCGCGCGGCAAAGCTCTGGCAGGAGCAAAATCTGAGGCCGGCACACCCTGGGTTCGCTTCCATCAGGGTTCACGATTTGAAGCACACTTTCGGCAGGCGCCTGAAAGCAGCTGGTGTAACAGAGGAAGATCGGAAGTCGCTTCTTGGCCACAAGAACGGCAGCGTGACCAGTCACTATTCTGGCGCGGAGCTGGGACAGTTGATAGAGGCGGCAAACAAAGTTTCAGCGACGGACTCGCGTGGGCCGGTGCTGACGATTTTGAAGAGGAGGCAGGCGTAAAAACCTGAGAAGTCACGCAAAAGTCACGCAAAGGAAAAAGGCCACCCCTTGCGGAAATGGCCTAAGTCCTTGGGATTATTGGTCGGGACGGAGTGATTCGAACACTCGACCCCTTGCACCCCATAAAGGTAAATACCCATCCTATCTGATTCAACCTCATCCGAAGCATAATGCTCAAACCCCTGGTTTTACTGGATTTTATCCATTCTACTGTCCAAAATAGCCCACAGCTGTTCGAGGAAAGCCGATCTCAATTGGCAACGAATTGGCAACCAGAGAATCTCAATTGGCAACCAATTGGCAACGGGAAAACCAACCAAATGGCCAAGATTACAGACCGACAAATGACCGCCAAACCCGGCGCCAGTGACAAGTGGCTCAGTGAAGTTGCCATCTGGGGGCATGGCAGCCTGGTCGCTCGCATCACCACTAGCGGAGAACGCCTCTTTTATTTCCGTTACGCGAACAGCATCGGTGAACGTATCACCTATCCCATCGGCACCTACAGCCGTGAGGGGCTTGAGGGAACCATGACCCTGGCCGAAGCTGGCCAACGTGCGAAGGAACTTGCTGGCCTGCACAAGGCAGGAATTCGGGATATCCGGGAGCATTTTGAAGCTGAAGAGGCGGCGCGCGTGGCCACCCGGGACGCCGAGCTCGCTCGCCTAGCAGCAGAAAAAGCAGCCGCAGATGCGGAGCAAGCCCGACAGGCCGCAAGAAAAAGCGTCTCCGAGCTATTCGAACACTGGGCCACCGTCGACCTGATCAACCGCAAGGATGGTGGAGCAGAGGTTCGCCGCATGTTTGAAAAGGACGTTTTGCCATTGTTAGGCAAAATAGCCGTAGCTGACGTAAAAAAAGGGCAAATCACCGAAGTGACCGATGCCCTTCTCGCTCGCGGCGTCAACCGTATGGCCAAGCTGATCCTTAGCCTGATGCGACAAATGTTTCGGTTCGCAGTGGATCGAGACCTGATTGAGCACGATCCGACTGCCAGCATCCGCAAGGCCAAGATTGGCGGCAAGGAAGTCGAACGCGACCGAGTGCTGAGCGATGATGAGATCCGCGCCCTAGCCCTGCTCACTCCTGAAGCCGGCCTACTCCCGTCCACCGAAGCTGCAATCTGGGTTGCCCTCTCCACCTGCTGCCGCATTGGTGAACTGCTCAATGCACGCTGGGAGCACCTTGATCTCGCCAGAGGCATTTGGCTCATACCGGCAGAGAACAGCAAAAACGGAAAAGCCCACAGCATCACGCTCTCTTCATTTGCCATCCGGCAGTTCAAAAAAATCAGCGTACTTAACAGTCACTCCGCTTGGTGCTACCCCAACACGGAAGACAGCGGCCCGGTCTGTTCCAAGACCGTAACCAAGCAACTTGGCGACAGGCAGCGCCAGCCTGATCAGGGAGTGATGAGTAATCGTAGCGCCAAAGCACAAGCCCTCTTGTTGAGCGGAGGGAAATGGACCCCGCATGATCTGAGGCGCACCGGCGCCACTATCATGACTGCCTTGGGAGTACTTCCTGAAGTAGCAGAACGGTGCCTGAATCACACTGAAGAAAACAAGGTTAAACGCACCTATCAGCGTCATAGCTATACAAAAGAGATGGCTGACGCTTGGCACAAGCTTGGACTACATTTGGACCAAATCGTCTCAGAGACTCTCGTCACCGCATCTTTATAAGATATTGTTGCACCCGTATAGCCCACAGAACCTGCGAGAGACGACTTTAGCAACAGACGTTCGATCTCACCTCTCATGCTGGCCCCACTACACTGAGGCCCCATTCGAACAATGAGGAGTATAAGCTTGTCTTTCCGGAATGAGCGTGGACCAAAGCCAGATATGCGTACAGCGACGATATTACTCGCCCAAGCTGAAAACGTCGAAAAGCAGGTACGTGATCTGCAGAAGATCGCTTTGCCTGCACACCAACAACACACGCAGTGGTTGTATGAAAGGATGGAAAGCCTAGAGATCCAACCTTCGCAAGATCAACAAATCGAGCTGACTATCCGACAAGGTAAACATGCGATTGACGAGCAACTATCCAAGCATTCAGAGATAGCTTTACGCCAAGCAGTCTATGTGAATATATTTATAAAAATCATTTCATCCCAATTAGCTCCCTAGAAGCCGCTGCAACTGATCATATTCTGCAGAATATGATCAATGCCCTTATGCTATCCAATCGCCACTTGGCGATGCTCGACGCACTCAAAAATCTGGAAAACAAGCACTACAGCAATCGAGCAAGCGTCGGGGGACAGGGCAAGAATCAGCAGCCCTCTAATAGCATGAAATCACTGCTTCTTGAATCCATGATCCGAGGCATGATATATAACGACCCTAAGTTTAAACAATTGGATAAAACCGTAGCTGCCGACGAAATGGCAACACGCATTTTCAAAGCCAACAAAGAATACCAAATGTTAGACATCACCAACCTCGAAGACTTAAAATTCCAGGTTCGCAATATCCTGTTTGATATTACTCGCACTGTCACCCGAGGCAGTCAGCGACAAGCTGATCGAGAACAATTAGGATACTCGCTGCGCCATTCGTTTCCCAAGCAGGATACGGAAGAGTCACGCCAGATGGATCTAGATGCCGCACGCACCCTGGGGCGTATTGAAGGCGTGCGAGCAACATTAGCTCTGCAACTTAAGCAGCGCTTTGGGGAGTTGCCGAAATCAGCAATTGAAAAGCTGGAGGCTACAAACGACATGGATCAACTGCAAACCTGCGCAGAGCAGCTAGCAGAGGCCCGATCGCTGGATGACGTCATCCAGAAACTCCAGTGAACGATATTCACCTATAATGAAACGCCATCCTAACGGGTGGCGCTCTCGACTTACACGAAACGGCAAAACTTACAACACACCTGCAAGAAACCGAGCCTTTCAGGCTATTCATCATAATCGAGACCTCAAAACAAACCTATACCTCGACACCTATCCTGATCTCGACACAACATCACGAAGGACCCATACCCCCCCTAAATTGAAGACTTGTAAGGAGAGATAATAGTTCTAGGAGAAAAGTTACTCATCGAATACTCAGGAAAAATATCGAGACATGTAACATTTCCAAGCTTTGACAGCAAAACCTTACCCTGCGTCGAGAGTACCTCAATGGCCGAATCTAACCGCTTTACTTTTCGCAACTTCCCAGGCCCCTTTTGCAGTATGATATTCTTTGCTACAAATCTATCACCTGCCTCACGCCTTACTTGTAGCCAGTCATCCAACTCTTGTGCGTCGATCTCTTCCTGAGGCAGCGATGTAAACAGACGCAGAAACTCGCCAGAGTACCAAAAGCACACATCAGCAGCAGCATCCAAGGTCTCCAGAGCTATATCACCACTCCCTCTCTCAAAGAAATGAAACAGGGCAGCCACCCTTGCAATATTGTCTGCCAACTTTGACGCATGATCACCCATACCAAAAAACCTTCCTCCCGGCCCAATGCCCGACTCAATCGCATTGAAAATTTCTATCCATTTTTGAGCCGCCGCCTGAGAAAACCTAATCACTAACCTTGACCTAGCCGGATCCATCAAGAATCCAACACTTTCTTTAAGTATCTCCCCAATGCGCTCAGAGAATTTCTCGCAACAATTCCAAGTGGCCACCCCTCCACCAATCAATCTAGTTCCCTGGGTCGATCTTGGATTGCAAACCAAAAACCTAGCCCACAAACCAGATCCCCGTGATATCTCTCCATTCTTTGCCATATAACTCAAGAAAGTTTTTCTTGAACCATTATCGATACCGTCAGACGAGCTCTTAGCTCGTAGCTTTCAGACGATACTCGATCAACAGTTATCGCATCCCCACTCCACAAGGCATTCTGCTTCGACAAATCATTAAATGCCTTGCCAGTCAACACTCCCCCACCCTCGCTAGAAATGAGCCCTGCTGCAGGAATATTCTGGTATAATCCAAAAAACAAAGCCTCTGAAGTAGCATCTTCGTAAATTAACTTAAAACGTCTAGGCTTGACCGGCTCATTACCCATATGCGCCATAAATATCTGATATTCCTCACCTTCCTCTTCATCACCTGAACGAAGTATTTCCTTCAACATGCCCTTCCGGCGAGCCTCCCAGACTGACCATTTCGCATTCCAATCAGAAAGCTTCTTAAGATAAATCAAATCCTTTTCATCCTGAAAATTGCGAACTCCTCTAAGAAATATATTCTCCGCCGTAGACTTCCTCTCTCCAGAGTTCGCAATCGTCAGCAGCATCAGCGATGCTGGAACTATTTGTCCATTCGGCTTACAAACATCAATTAAACCTTGAGCAGCTGTAGCGATCGCCGTCAGAGCAGATGAAAAAACGAGTGCCCTCGGGGCCTTTATATGCCCTTCCGCCTCATCCACCGCACTCACTATCACCGGTAAAGACATATACCTTGGAAAGCCCCCCTCCAAAGCAGAGCCCCCCCAAGACCCAAAGCTAGAGAAACTCATAAATTAAACACCTTCAGAGATCACGACAAAATCTTCCTGGCCTCTTCGAGGCCTAGATCCAATCCACCGATATATATCTTCCTCAACCCAACCCACCGCAAACCTCCCTAACTTAATTGGCTTTGGGAATGTACTATCGTATCTAGGTGACATTGGATTTAGTCGGTCATAAATTGTCGATCTACTCAGCCCAATGCACTCTCGCAACTGCCGAATGCGTAAAATTCTTAATGTTGATTTACCACTACTTTCGTTGCACATCACCACGCCCTCTTCAGTTGCGAACTCAATAGGGAAGGACTCTACAGCCCGTGCCACTCAGAGTCGTCAGGGGTGCTAAATGGGTTTTCCAACGCTAAGCAGATGTATTGACATTTTAGAAAAATTGCGATCTAGAAATTGTCATCCTAGCAGCTTGTCCCCGCCCCACCGGATTTAGCCGGGACCACTGCAGCTGCTATTCCTGCTACTAATAGCAGGAATAGCAGTCTTGCTTGCCGTTCAGATCCCTTCCGTCCTTCGGAACCCAGTCGCCCCATAGCCAGGAAAAACGTTGACTCTCAGTCAGAACGACTCAGGGGGCCACTGATTGCCGGTCGATCCACAACTGCAGTAAGGCTTTTCCAGGCCCAGTGGGCTGACGTCGCCCCTGCTCCCAGTCCTGCAGCGTGCGAGCGCTGACCCCCAAATGCGCAGCGAGCTCTTGCTGGGTTAGCTTCAAGCGTTGGCGCAAGCAACATGCAAGCCTGATGATGCTTGAGTCTGGCGTGACGCCGTGACACATCTTTGGTCGTTTATGCGGGAAGATCTCCGAGACCTCGAAATTAGACGAAGCAGCTCCAGGTAAAGGTAATGTGCAATTTGACTCCGGCGCTGTATTTACCCTCGCATGCCATGGGAGCGGAGCAGCCCGTACAGATAGAGATGACTCCACCGACTCATACCGAAGCTCCTGAGACTGTTGCTCATACTCAGGATGTTCGGCGAGAAATTTACGACGCCAATAATCGCTATAGCTCATTTAACTAACCCCATGCTGTTGAAATGAGGCACGGCAACGCCGTACCATACCATTGCAATGGAAGCCGGGCTTAAAAGCATCTAATCAATAAATTGCGAAAACCGCCGCCAGCTATCCTTCACCACCAGCTTCTGCTATACGGACCATGAGGCCAACAAAAGCAAATCCAAAACAAAAACAGGAAATTTACAATTTAATTTATACGGCAGCGCCGTAAAAACCAGGCATATGCAAGGCCTTGATCACACAGCTACGACTCTGCCGTAGCTGCCATCATAAAAATCTTAATCAAAATAATTTCAAACCTGTATTACGTAATGGAGAGCAAGCAATTAGCGCTTGCGCTTTCTATTTAACTTTAAGTTTTACAGGAGTCCGAATTATGCCCATTTGCTGCCCCTCATGTGGTTCTCTGCGCGTTTTCGCTCGCAACCATGCTCGTAAGCTCGGCGGCATCGCCGGTACGGTCGGAGGCACTGCAAGCGGTGTTGCAGGCGCCATGACCGGCGCACAATCTGGCGCTGCACTGGGAGCTATTGCTGGTCCGATAGGAATGACCCTCGGTGGCTTGGCAGGTGCGATTCTCGGTGGTTTGGCAGGCGGTACGGCTGGAGGCTTGGCCGGAGCCAAAATGGGCGAAGAGATTGATGCCCGAGTTCTCGACAACTACGAATGCCTTAACTGCCGCCAGGCTTTCTCCCAAGCCGAGCACTGATCCTGCACGCCTCGCCTAATCGCATCATCCGATCCCCTCCCCTTATCAAATAGCCGCATGGCATAGCACCCATCCCACAAGGGCCGGGCGCTATGCTGAATGCTGCGCGTTCCGACAAGGAGCTCTCTAATGGCACATCTCATCGAAACCATGGCCTACGCCGGCGCTACGCCGTGGCATGGCCTGGGCAATCAACTCCCCCGTAAACAGCCTATCGAAGTCTGGCAACGTGAAGCCGGCATGGACTGGCAGATCCAGGAAAGCCCGGTGCACTTCAAGTCAGATACTGTCGGTCACCTTGGCACGATTCACTCCTTCCCCGAACAGAAAGTGCTCTACCGTTCCGACACCAAAGCTCCGCTGTCGGTGGTCTCCCAGCGCTATCACACCGTACAGCCGCGTGAAGTGTTGGAGTTTTATCGCGACTTGACCGAGGCCTCCGGATACGAGCTGGAAACGGCCGGCGTACTCAAGGGTGGGCGCAAGTTCTGGGCGCTGGCACGTACCGGGCAAGGCACAGAACTCAGGGGTAACGATCAGGTGAATGGCTATCTGCTGTTGGCGACCTCCTGCGATGGCACCCTGGCCACCACGGCAACACCAACCACCGTGCGGGTAGTCTGCAATAACACCCTGACCATCGCCCTCGATGGCAGCAGCCGGGCGATCAAGGTGCCACACAACACCCGCTTCGATCCGAAGATAGTGAAGAAGCAACTCGGTATCGCCGTTTCGCAATGGGACGACTTCATGTACCGCATGCGAGCACTGGCCGAACGCAAAGTGCAATGGCATGAAGCATTGGGTTACTTCATGACCGTGATGTGTGAGACCAGCCCGACCGGCGCTCTGCCGGAGCAACTGCCCAACGAGCGCGCCCTACGCAAGGTCCAGGAACTGTACGAGGGCCGTGGTCGTGGCAGCCAACTGGACTCAGCACGCGGCACTGCCTGGGGCCTGCTCAATGCCGTGACCGAGTACGTCGACCACGAGCGCCGTGCCCGCAGTAACGAGTACCGCCTGGACTCGGCATGGTTCGGTCAGGGAGCACAGATCAAACAACGCGCCCTGGATGCCGCTCTGCAACTCGCCGCCTAACCCTTACTTACCTCACCCCTTGCGCCCGGTCAGCCATGTGCTGGTCGGGCGTTTTTTATACCAGCAGGTAAAGACGATGAAAGCAACGTCATTGAATAGCAGCACCCGCCAGAAACGCCCCGCCCTGCGCCTGGTCAGCACCAAGGAGCTGCCCCGCGAGGACTGGTTGCAGATCCGCAAGCAAGGCATCGGCAGTTCGGATGCTGCCGCTGCGGTGGGTCTGAATCCCTACAAGTCGCAGCTTGAGCTGTGGTTGGAGAAGACCGGTCGCGATGCCAGCATGCCCAAGGTCGATCCTCACGATGAGGAAAGCCCGCTGTACTGGGGCAATGTGCTGGAGCCTATCGTGGCCTGGCATTACAGCAAGCGCAGCCAGCACAAGGTCCGACGGATCAACGCGGTGCTGCAGCATCCCGATCCGGCGCTGCCCTGGATGCTCGCCAATATCGACCGCGAGGTGATCGGTACCGACGATGTGCAGATCCTAGAGTGCAAGACTGCCGGCATAAACGGGGCACGCCTCTGGAAAGAGGGCGTACCCGATTATGTGCAATTGCAAGTCATGCACCAGCTTGCAGTCACTGGCAAGCAGGCCGCTGATGTGGCGGTGCTGCTCGGTGGCCAGCATCTGGAAATCCATCGCATCACACGCGACGAGGCGCTGATTACGCGGCTGATTGACCTAGAACGGCTGTTCTGGGATTACGTCGTCAGTGACACCCCGCCACCGGCCGATGGCACAGCGTCTGCGGAAGCGGCGTTGCGCTGCCTCTACCCCGAGGATAACGGGCAGACCCTGGACTTCAGCCAGCGCATGGAACTGACCAGCACCTTCCTGGAACTCAAGTCTATTCGCCAAACCATTGCCCAGCAGGAGACACGTGAAGCGCAGCTCAAGCAGGTTCTGCAGCAGGCCATGGGGGAATCCACCCGTGCCGAATTTGCTGAAGGCTACATCAGCTGGAAGAAGTCCAAGGACAGCATCGGTCTGGATGTCGAACAAATGCTCAAAGACAAACCCTACCTGCAGGCTCGCTACCCCAAGGCCAAAGCAGGCACTCGTCGCTTCCTGATCGCCTGAAACAACCTGCTCACCCTAGCCACCCGGACCGCTCATGTCCCGGTGGCTTTTTTATTTTCAGATCAAGGATAACCGCCATGCTCAAAGGTTTTGCCATCACCCCGCCGGTGCTCGGTCGCATTTCCATCGGCAAAGTCGTCGAGAAAAACGGCAAGCGCCTGCCGGAGAAGGACGATCAGTTCACCATCACCTCGCAAGTCCAAAGCCGAGACGGCTGGCTGCTGCACCCACTCAATGAGGAACTGCGCAATGGCCAGGACGGCAAGCTGCGCAGCATTCCGATTCGTTTGCTGTTCAACGAACCGGACCTCAACTTCCGCGCGGACTACAGCCTGTTCGACCGTACTACCGGCAGGCCGTTGTGCGTCGGCAATGGTGAAACTTGCAAGCGTTTGACCAAGGACGGTATCCAGTCGCTGCCCTGCCCTTCACCCGATGGCTGCCCACTGGCCCAAGGCAATGCCTGCAAGCCTTACGGTCGGCTAAACGTGGTGATTGGTGATGACGACCCACTGGGCAGCTTTGTCTTCCGCACCACTGGATTCAATAGCATCCGCACCTTGGCAGCGCGCCTGCATTACCTGCAAGCCATCTCTGGCAATCGCCTGGCCTGCCTGCCATTGGAGCTGCGTCTGCGTGGCAAATCCACCCGTCAGAGCCACGGCACGCCGATCTTCTACGTCGATATCACGGTGCGCAGTGGACTGAGTTTAGAAGACGCCCTATTGGCCGCCAAGCAACTGGAGGAAACCAGGCAAGCCTCGGGCTTTGACCAGAGCGCCTTGGATCACGCAGCCCGGCAAGGTTTTAACAATGGCGCTTTTGAAGACAGCGAGGAGGACAGTGGCGCCATTGTCGAGGAGTTCTTTCCCACTGCTGAAACCCCACCCAGCAAGGCAGAGGCCCAACCGGCAGCGCCGTCAAAGCCCTCACTGGCTCAGAAGCTGGAGGCTCAGGCTATCGAGCACAGCACTAGGCCTTCCGTCCAGTAACGCTCTGCTCAACCTCCCCAGCCTTCCCCATTCTTACAGGAATACCGTCATGAAATATCACAAGCTCAAAGTCGGAGAAGCGAGTGGCACCTACGTCATGGAATCACCCGTCACCGAGGCCGACATCCTGCAGATGGCGCAACAACTGGCCATGAGTCGTCTGTCTAAAGGCCGGGCATTGACTGAGCCGAAGCAGGTGTTCAGTCACCTACAAACCCTGCTGCAGTACCACGAGTATGAAGTCTTTGCCCTGCTGCTGCTCGACTCAAAACATCGGGTCATAAGCTTTAGAGAACTGTTCAGAGGCACTCTGGATGGCGCGAGCGTATACCCGAGAGAGGTGGTCAAGATCGCCTTGGAGCACAATGCTGCGGCCGTCATTATGGTTCACAATCATCCCTCCGGTGACCCAGAACCCAGCCAAGCCGATCGGACCCTGACCATCACCCTCAAGAACGCTCTGAACATGGTCGGCACCTGCCTATTGGATCATGTGGTGGTTGGCCATGAAGGTTGCGTGTCGTTGGCCGAACGAGGATATTTGTAAAAAAAATGGCTAACCGCCTCTATGGTTGCCTTTGGCTGAGTCCAAAGGCCGCCACCGAGGCGGCTGACGAGGCACTTTATTTTTTTGCGTTAAGTCCAGCTAACGACTGGATACCCACATGCATCTTGGCAATGAGTAATGAGATGGCTTCAATCAACCAGAAGCAGAGGTTCTGCCGACTTAATTTTTCGGTGAGCCCAATGCTCCCAAGCAATCACCAGCATCCGAGGCATCCAGTCTCAGTTCCAATAGACTTGATAGAAACTGGCCAAGGCACGATGTGCCATTTACGCGTTGTGGGATAGGAATGATGCTGACTAATCACCGGCGTTCTCTCGTGGGATTGATCATCTTGGCCGTCGGCCTCATTGGTTTCTCGGCCCAGTTGCTGTTGAAATCCGAGATTCACCGCTGGGAAACGCGCTTCTCCGAATACGTGCAGAATATTTCCAGTGACGTGCGCAATCAACTGGATAGCAATGAAGCTGTCTTGGCGGGCTTCTCAGCATTTCTCCAGGCTGTCGATCAGAGTGACGCGGATGCTGCGGCCCACTATGCCGCAACCGTTTTGGCCGCGTACCCTCATATTTACATGCTTGAGGTAGCACGGGGGATGCCCATGTCCGAGCAGACGGCCTTTGCAGCGCTGTTGCGCCGCACCTGGCGACCGGACTTTGAGTTTAAGGATTTCCCGAGTCTTACCCACCAACCTGCCCAGCGCCAGGTATATCTCGGCAAGACTTGGCCTGTGCTGTTCATGTATCCGGTACGCTCGGAAGCCAATGCGATATACGGCGTAAAACTGGAAACCGTCGGCTATCTGTCCTACGCGCTGGCCCAGACCCAGAATAATCTGAAGCCTGTCGTATCGCCGGTGTTCTCGATGTATGAAGGCGGGAACGCCTACATTCTGATGCAATCAGTCAGTCGACCGGAACAGGCGCGAGAGCATTCTCGGCCCAATTTTTTCGGCAGTACCATGGTGGCGTTGCTATTAATCAAGACGGGCTCGTTACTGGAGGCCGTGAATCATGCGAATGTAGACCCCTTGGTTGGCATCAGTGCCGTCCTGAAGACCGCTGCCGGTTCTGAAAACAATGTGTTTTCAACGGAGACCGAGCAGGTTGACTTCTTGGACCGTCTATTCCTACCGAGTCTGAACGACCGAGTCGAGATCAGGAGTGCTTCGCAACCCATGACCTTGTTGTTTGAGCGCCAGTTGCGTCTAACGGATGTCCTTACTAAGGAAACGCTGATGATCTTGGCGGCTTTAGCCGTGGCCCTCGTTCTCATGCCGATTGTACTGATTCGGCATTTCAAGGCTATTAAAATTGCCGAGCGTGAGCACGAGCGCTCGGCCTATCTCGCAACCCACGATGTGCTCACCCAACTGCCCAACCGCTACCTTTTTGCCGATCGCTTCGATCAGGCATTCTCGCGTTGGAAAAGACATGGGGTTTCGTTTGCCGTGATGGTGATCGACCTGGATCATTTCAAGGAAATCAACGACAAGTACGGCCATGAGCTCGGCGACCAGGTTCTCCGTGCTGTGGCTGATCGCATGCTTCAGGAAGTACGTTCGTGTGACACCGTAGCGCGCTACGGGGGGGATGAATTGGTTGTTCTGATGACGGATCTTGCCAGCCCCAAGGATGCGGCGATCATGGCGGAGAGGATGCTGGAGGCTATCGGGAAGCCTATCGTGACAACCGCAGGAGAACTGTTCGTCTCCTGCAGTATCGGAGTCTCGCTATGCCCGATCCATGGCCAGAGCCTCGATACGTTGCTCAAGGCGGCGGACCAGGCCATGTACAGCGTCAAACAACTGGGGCGGGAAGGGATTGCCTTGAGCACTAACAATGTCCAATAGACTGCCATTGGCTGTGATGCTAGTGTGGTGTTTCAGAAATACCACTGAAAATCATTTGCCCAGCGCTCGCGCCGCGCGAGCGACTGAGGCAAGGATGTCCTCGGCCTTCTTGTGCCACCGAAATGGCTTCGGGTTCTCAATACGTACCTGACGCCTTCATTGGCGCCTTTTCCAACGGTCGCTCACCACCACGCCTTTTGGACGCAGCAGCACCGGGTGGTTTGAAGCCAGCTCCTGCAAGCAGACTTCGGGAGACCTACTCCCATCTTTGATACAGCATCGCTGGCTGACGCCAGCGTTCGTGACACACCCCAATAAAGTATTTTCACTCGATTACGGTGGCGATTCAGAAAGACGAAGAGCACAGGGTCGAACACGGCCACCTTGATGTCCAGTTCGACCAGGGCGGCCAAGCCGTCGATGGATTTTCGAAAGTCTACGGGCTTGGGGTAGAGGTAGGCTTTTTCCACTTTGGCGTCGGGGCGCATCATGGCGGGCGGGCTCCAGAAAGAAATCGGGAGCACAGCATCCGGGATCAGCCAAGCGTCTTGAATGTGGGGTTCATGGCGCGCTTACGGTTGGAGGTACGCCCTTTGGCTCTGGTTGGTGCCGATTAGTATATCCCTGCTTGGACAGATCAACGGCTGTCGATACTGGCTCCTCCACGATTTTTTGTCACCTCTGATTGTCGATCGCGATCTCAGATAACTCCCACACAAATAAACTTGTAATCCCCCAAAGAAACACGACAAACTCACAGGCCGACACCCCAACATCACGATAAAAAAATAAAATGTAACTTGGTTTTATTTATATTGGGCCAGCTTTTGATCCACATCAATCTAACAATACAGCTTACCAGAAGAAACAATAACTTAAAAAATAGCACGCACTCACATGCAAAGCACTGGAGCCAGTAAAATCCTACACAACAAGTTACTGATATGTCTTCACAACATATCAGTAACTTTCTTGAACAACAAAACCCCAAAAGCACCATTCAACACTTCGCAATCACGAGCTTCGATTCAGATCGAAAATATCGTCAAGATGATTGAGAACACTAGCGAACCAGCCTTTCATATTACCGAGAGCACCACTGGTTATGAGCACATAGAGCTCAGCAGCCTGTCTGGGCTTTTCTTCAACATTCAGCATCTGCTCAGCATCCACACGGACCACTACGAATATAGTGAGCACCTCAAATTATTTTGGAGAGCTTGTAGTGAAGTCGGTCTTGAGCGCAGCCCAGTTGGTCCCGTATGCCTAGACCCTACGGGCCTTTATTACCTCAGCTTTCACAGTTCTATGAACAAGTTAGTAAACAGAGTCAGGCAGCTAACGCGCGAGCCTGGATACAGGCGCAAAGCGAGTGACCGTAGTTACCAAGCACGACAGCGCGAAGCGGACGTGGAAACCTACACCCGCGCAGTACTTAACCGCTACTCACGTACTGTCGTCGTTCGAGTAGACCTTCATTATTTGGAAATAGTTGACCCTTTACTACGTATCGAAGATCTATTCAAAGACTTAGCAACTCTGATTAGATCTCGCGAACGCAATCCGATCTTCGAATATGAAACTGGCTATATTTGGTCTGTAGAGCAAGGCAAGAACAAAGGCTTCCACATCCATACTGCCTTCTTCTTTAACAGCGCGCACGTTTATAGTGACTGGCACAAGGCGCAGGAGATAGGCGCTCTCTGGGAGAAAATAACGGGTGGACGGGGTTACTTTTTCAACTGCAACGCAGACAAACAAAAATATACAAAACTCGGAATCGGCACCATTAAGCGAGCCGATACGCAGGCTTGCGAAAACGTCATAAACACAATGCGCTATCTAGCCAAGGAGGAGCAATATCTGCGTATAAAGCCAACCAGAGCACGAACCTTCGGCATGGGACACTTCCCGTACTGACGATATTCAAGCATCCATCAAATAAGATCAACATAAGAGAACAGCCTTCCGTAGGCTGTAGGGCACGTACATAATCAAGTATTCGGCTGGGTGACCGCCGAATACTCACACCATCGTACAGCTTAATCCCTAATTACCTTCTACCGGGCACGACAATGGCATATCGTTAAAAGCAGAACCAATATCACCGAGGGAAGGTCTGAAGTAGCCGGATATTTCGCGCCAACTTCAGCCCTTGCCGATTTTGAAAGCGGACAATCGATCAAAAACCGGACAGATAGCCCACTCAATCCTCCTTTTTTGGCCGTCGCGAGCATCTCGCAATGGCCATTTCCCATATTACAGGCGCACCTCTCCTGCGGTGGCAATCAAATGTCGACGTGCCATCCACAGGTTCGACAGTGCGAACAGTGTCATCAGCTGCGCGGTGTTCTTGGCCAGGCCGCGGAAGCGTACCTTCACGTAACCGAACTGGCGCTTGATCACCCGGAATGGGTGCTCGACCTTGGCCCGCACCTGCGCCTTGGCCTTTTCGATCTTGCGCTTGGCTTTGTAGAGCGGGCTGTTCTTGCCGAGTTTTCTGTATGTGCTGCGACGCGCCGCGACCTGCCAGATCACTTCGCGGCCCGCATGTTCTGAGCGCTTTTCGACCCCGGTGTAACCGGCATCGGCGCAGACGACGTTCTCCACGCCATGCAGCAGTTTGTCGACCTGGGTGACGTCCGCCACGTTGGCCGCCGTGCCAACCACGCTATGCACCAGCCCCGACTCGTCATCCACACCGATGTGGGCCTTCATGCC
>NZ_JBICKA010000080.1:0-685 GCF_043103635.1 Pseudomonas sp. yb_9
GCCCTGCTGACAGCCTGCAAGCCCTTAGGTTGTGTAGTCGGTGTCCGAATGGGGTATGCCTCAACCTGGCGTCAGACCGGACGACCGAAGTACGTCAAGATAGGGGCTATTTCGGCTTTTCCTGACGTTTCCCTACAAACCTCTATGACTTCAACCTGACAGGCCACGGCTTCAGGCTGCTTGGTTGTCATTGGGTTTATCAAAACTTGAAGAAGTGGCGGGCTGCCGCTATTAGTTAAGATTCACTCAACACAAGGACGCGACGATGATTCAGAGATTTGTTGTTGTTCCTGCGATCCCCATCGAAACAGGATCGATTCGTAATGGAACTCGCTTTCACTCCACTACAGTTCCTGGCGGGTTTGATATTTATGACAATCAAGATAAGCAGCGATTGCAGTTCACCTACCCGACACAGATAGAAGCAGATGCTGAATGCGAAAGACTGAACATGGAGCACTATCAAACCTCTATGACAACACCTACCGGCATCAGCTCACCATGATCTAGTCGTTCTCTGCTCAACGGTGTGGACTGAAAACAAAAGCCCCGGCATCTTGACGGGGCTTTTGTTGAGGGGATCTGATCCTTCAGCTCCCACGATTGTAGTCAAGAAATGAAAGGCAAACCGAGCAAGTGCAAACACTCTGACAGAGACATGCCCGAACTTTGCGGGTCACAGGGC
>NZ_JBICKA010000081.1:0-1139 GCF_043103635.1 Pseudomonas sp. yb_9
GCCGCTGCGACTGTTTATTAAAAACACAGCACTCTGCAAACACGAAAGTGGACGTATAGGGTGTGACGCCTGCCCGGTGCCGGAAGGTTAATTGATGGGGTTAGCGCAAGCGAAGCTCTTGATCGAAGCCCCGGTAAACGGCGGCCGTAACTATAACGGTCCTAAGGTAGCGAAATTCCTTGTCGGGTAAGTTCCGACCTGCACGAATGGCGTAACGATGGCGGCGCTGTCTCCACCCGAGACTCAGTGAAATTGAAATCGCTGTGAAGATGCAGTGTATCCGCGGCTAGACGGAAAGACCCCGTGAACCTTTACTATAGCTTTGCACTGGACTTTGAATTTGCTTGTGTAGGATAGGTGGGAGGCTTTGAAGTGGGGACGCCAGTTCTCATGGAGCCATCCTTGAAATACCACCCTGGCAACTTTGAGGTTCTAACTCAGGTCCGTTATCCGGATCGAGGACAGTGTATGGTGGGTAGTTTGACTGGGGCGGTCTCCTCCCAAAGAGTAACGGAGGAGTACGAAGGTGCGCTCAGACCGGTCGGAAATCGGTCGTAGAGTATAAAGGCAAAAGCGCGCTTGACTGCGAGACAAACACGTCGAGCAGGTACGAAAGTAGGTCTTAGTGATCCGGTGGTTCTGTATGGAAGGGCCATCGCTCAACGGATAAAAGGTACTCCGGGGATAACAGGCTGATACCGCCCAAGAGTTCATATCGACGGCGGTGTTTGGCACCTCGATGTCGGCTCATCACATCCTGGGGCTGAAGCCGGTCCCAAGGGTATGGCTGTTCGCCATTTAAAGTGGTACGCGAGCTGGGTTTAGAACGTCGTGAGACAGTTCGGTCCCTATCTGCCGTGGACGTTTGAGATTTGAGAGGGGCTGCTCCTAGTACGAGAGGACCGGAGTGGACGAACCTCTGGTGTTCCGGTTGTCACGCCAGTGGCATTGCCGGGTAGCTATGTTCGGAAGAGATAACCGCTGAAAGCATCTAAGCGGGAAACTTGCCTCAAGATGAGATCTCACTGGGATCTTGAATCCCCTAAAGGGCCGTCGAAGACTACGACGTTGATAGGTTGGGTGTGTAAGCGCTGTGAGGCGTTGAGCTAACCAATACTAATTGCCCGTGAGGCTTGACC
>NZ_JBICKA010000082.1:0-12966 GCF_043103635.1 Pseudomonas sp. yb_9
GCGTGAGCATCAGGCGCCGTACAAGCCTTGCCCTCGCTGTCTCAGGATCCCATTCTGCGTCATACTCGGCAGACCTATTGCCCGGTCCTCGCCATGCGTCCACTGCTCCCCATTACCCTGGTCCTGTTGCTCGCCGCCTGTGGCGATGGCGAATCGCTGCTTCCGCCGGACGCGCGCCTGCCTGACGGGGGGCGTTATCGGGGTCAGGTGGTCGATGGCCTGCTGCAGGGCGAGGGCCGTATCGACTACCCCAACGGCAGCTGGTACGCCGGCGGCTTCAAGGACGGCCAGTGGCACGGCCAGGGAGAATGGCACGGCCAGAACGGCGAGGTGTACCGTGGACAGTTCGCCGGAGGGCTGTTCCAGGGACTGGGCGACCTGACCACGCCGGGCAGCCACTATGCCGGCACCTTCAAGCATGGCCGCCGCGATGGCGAAGGCACGCTCAAGCAAGCCGACCAGACCTACCGAGGCCAGTTCAAGGACGACCTGTACGAAGGCGCGGGCGAACTGGAACTGGCCGACGGCAGCCGCTACCAGGGCTTGTTCGCCAAAGGCAAACCCAACGGCGCCGGCGTACGCAGCGATGCCAGCGGCAACCAGTTCAGTGGCCGCTTCGTCAACGGCGAGCTGCAAGGCAGCGGCACCTACGACAGCGTTGACGGTGAGCAGTACATCGGCGAGTTCAAGGACAACCGCCTGGAAGGTCGCGGCCGGTACGAAAACGCCGATGGCGATGTGTGGATTGGCGAATTCAAGGATGGCTCATTGATCGGCGAAGGCGAACTGCTGGGCAGCGATGGCAGCCATTACAAAGGCGAGTTCGCCGACTGGCGCCTGTCGGGCCAGGGCAGCCTGCAGCTGGCCGACGGCAGCAAGTACATCGGCGGCTTCCTGAACGATGCCTACCACGGGCATGGGCGATTGATCCTGGCCAGCGGCAAGGTCGAAAGCGGCGTCTGGGTCAATGGCGTGCGGGTACGCGACCAGAAAGGCCAGTTGCTGCCCGATCCACTGGACCTGGCCCTGCTCAATCAGGGCCGCCTGCTGGACGAGGCGCTGGCCGGTGTCCCGCGCTCAGCCCCATCGATCCAGCTGTACAGCCTGGTGATGGCCGGCGATGGCCAGCAGAGCGTGTTCCTGCGCGAAGCCGACTATGTCAGCAACATGCTCAAGGTGCGCTTTGGCGCCCGTGGCCAGGTGACCTTGGTCAACCACCGCGACCACATGGCCACCCGCCCCATGGCCACGCGCGAAAACCTTACCCGGGCCGCCCGCACCCTGGCCGAGCGCAGCGGCCCTGAAGACCTGATGTTCATCTACCTTACCAGCCATGGCAGCCAAGACCATCAACTGGTGCTGGACCAGCCGCGCCTGCAGTTGGCTGACCTTTCCGCCGACGAACTGGCCGCTGCCCTGGCGCCGCTCAAGGATCGAGACAAGGTAATCGTCATCTCGGCCTGCTATTCAGGGGGCTACATCGCCCCGCTCAAGGATGAGCGCACGTTGATCATGACGGCGGCCCGGGCCGACCGCGTGTCTTTCGGTTGCTCGGAAGAAGCCGACTTCACCTACTTTGGCGATGCCCTCTTCGCCGAAGCGCTGAACCAGACCGACGACCTCAAACAGGCATTTGAACTGGCACGTACCAGCGTTGCCGAACGTGAACAAAGGGAAGGCTTCGAGGCCTCCGAGCCGCAGCTGTGGGCACCGCCCGCCGTGCTCGAGCACTGGCAGCAGCTGCGCCGGCAACAGGCCGAAGAAGCGTTGCGTAACGCCACACAGGCCAGCGCGGGGCGACAAGCAAAAACGCCCGGCAACCACTAGACTTGTGTGTAACAAGGGAGAGACATCATGTATTTGACGCCTCAGCATGTCCTGCTTGCCGGTGCCACGGGTCTGACGGGGGAACACCTGCTGGACCGCCTGCTCAACGAGCCCACCATCACCCGTGTACTGGCGCCCACTCGCCGGCCGCTGGCCGAGCATCCGCACCTGGAAAACCCGGTGGGCGACCCGGCGGTATTTCTTCCCCAGTTGGCCGGGCGGGTCGATATCGCCTATTGCTGCCTGGGCACCACGCTGAAGCAGGCCGGCTCTGAATCGGCGTTCCGTGCGGTGGACCTGGATATGGTGGTGGCGTTCAGCAAACGTGCCCGGGAAATGGGCGCGCGACATCTGTTGGTGGTCAGCGCGCTGGGGGCCGACCCGAAATCGTCGATCTTCTACAACCGGGTCAAAGGTGAGATGGAAGAGGCGTTGAAGGCCCAGGACTGGCCGCAGTTGACCATCGTGCGGCCGTCGTTGCTGCTGGGCGAACGCATTCAGCCACGCCTCAGTGAGCAGTTGATTTCGCCGTTTTCCAGGCTGATACCGGGTAAATACCGAGGGATCGAGGCCTGTACCTTGGCCCGGGCGCTGTGGCGCTTGGCGCTGGAGGAAGAGGACGGGATACGGGTTGTGGAGTCGGATGAGTTGCGCAGGTTGGGCAAGAAATAGACGTTACCTGTAAGGGCCTCTTCGCGGGTTTACCCGCGAAAGGGCCCTTACAGGCCACCGGTGGCCTGGAAGCCTACACCGGCCGCTGTCAGCAACGACAACGGCAACAACAGGGTATCGAGCAACATGCTCCCCGGCAGGTCCAGCCCCGGATAGGCCGGGGCATCAGCCCCGTAATGATCACGCGGGCAGCACCCACCATTGATCACGTACAAATCCAGCCGGGTACCGGCATACACCACCGGCGCCCCGGGTTTGGCGGCATCCAGCGTGCGTACCGTGGCGCAGCCCCCCAGCATCACCAGCGCCAGCACCCCCACCAACGCTCGCTTCAATCATCCACCCCAAAGTGGTGCTCACCCCAACGCGGCAACATGTCCTGGGGAATGTTCAGCAGGTTGAGAATACGCGCGACGACAAAGTCGACCAGGTCGTCGATGGTCTGCGGCTGGTGGTAGAAGCCCGGTGCCGCCGGCAGGATCACCGCGCCCATCTGCGACAGCTTGAGCATGTTTTCCAGGTGGATGGTGGAAAACGGCGCTTCGCGTGGCACCAGGATCAGTTGCCGACGTTCCTTGAGGGTAACGTCGGCAGCGCGTTCGATCAGGTTATTGCAGGCACCGGTGGCAATGGCCGACAAGGTGCCGGTGGAACAAGGCACCACCACCATCGCCGCCGGGGCACCGGAGCCGGAGGCCACCGGCGACATCCAGTCTTCCTTGCCGTACACGCGGATCTGCCCATCGGCGGCGCCGGTGTATTCGGTAAGGAAGGCCTGCATCGCCTGGGGCTTGGCCGGCAGCAGCACGTCGGTCTCGGTGGCCATTACCAGTTGCGCGGCCTTGGAGATCAGGAAGTGCACTTCGCGGTCTTCGCGCACCAGGCAATCGAGCAGGCGCAGGCCATACTGGGCGCCCGAGGCGCCCGTCATGGCCAGGGTGATGCGTTCCGGCCCGCTCACTTCAGCGCCTCGGCCAGTTTGCCGTGCAGGCCGCCGAAGCCGCCGTTGCTCATGATCACCACATGAGTACCCGGGCGGGCCTGGCCTTTGACCCGCTCGATGATCGCGTCAAGGCTGTCGGCTACTACGCTCGGGACCTTGCACTGCGCGGCGGTGGCCGCCAGGTCCCAGCCGAGGTTGGCCGGGGCGTACCAGATGACCTGGTCGGCGTCGTTGACGCTCTCTGGCAAACCGTCACGGTGGGCGCCCAGCTTCATCGAGTTGGAGCGTGGTTCGATCACGGCAATCACCGGGGCCTCGCCAACACGCTTGCGCAGGCCATCGAGGGTGGTGGCGATGGCGGTCGGGTGGTGGGCGAAATCATCGTAGATGGTCACGCCCTGCACTTCGGCCACCTTTTCCATGCGCCGTTTCACGCTCTTAAACGCGCTGAGGCCTTCGATGCCCATGGCCGGGACCACGCCGACATGGCGGGCGGCGGCCAGGGTGGCCAGCGCGTTGGCAACGTTGTGCTGGCCCGTCAGCGCCCAGTCCACCACGCCTTGCGCTTCGCCTTCGAACAACACTTCAAAACGCGAGCCGTCGGGGCTGAGCAGGCGCGCCTGCCACTGGCCACCAACGCCTGTGGTCTGCACCGGGGTCCAGCAGCCCATGCCGATCACCCGCTCCAGTGCTTGCTCGGTGGTGGGGTGAATCACCAGGCCTTCGCTCGGGATGGTGCGTACCAGGTGGTGGAACTGCCGCTCGATCGAGGCCAGGTCCGGGAAGATGTCCGCGTGGTCGAACTCAAGGTTGTTGAGGATCGCGGTACGCGGGTGGTAATGCACGAACTTCGAGCGCTTGTCGAAGAAGGCGCTGTCGTACTCGTCGGCTTCGACGACGAAGAACGGCGTGTCGCCCAGGCGGGCCGATACCGAGAAATTCTGCGGCACACCGCCAATCAGGAACCCCGGGCTCATACCGGCGTGCTCCAGCACCCAGGCCAGCATGCTGCTGGTGGTGGTCTTGCCGTGGGTACCGGCAACAGCCAGCACCCAGCGACCTTGCAGCACATGGTCAGCCAGCCACTGTGGGCCGGAAACATAGGGCAGGCCCTTGTTCAGCACGTATTCCACTGCCGGGTTGCCGCGTGACATGGCGTTGCCGATGACCACCAGGTCGGGTGCCGGGTCCAGCTGGGCCGGGTCATAGCCTTGGGTCAGCTCGATGCCCTGGGCTTCGAGCTGGGTGCTCATCGGAGGATAGACGTTGGCGTCCGAGCCGGTGACGCGATGGCCAAGTTCCTTGGCCAGCACCGCCAGCGAGCCCATGAAAGTGCCGCAAATACCGAGAATGTGAATATGCATGGTTGACCTCGCAAAACATCGAGGCAGGGTAGCCCAGGGCGCGACAAATCGCACCCGCTGTTTCGCTCAGTCGGCCCTGGTGATGCCGTGTTTGCGCAGTTTTCGATACAAGGTATTGCGGCTGATGCCCAGATGCTCGGCGACACGGGTCAGGTGCCATTGTTTTGCCTCTAGCATGGCCAGCAGCGCTTGCCGTTCCGCGTCCTGCAATACCTCGGCACCCACGAATTCACCATCATTCTCGGATCCGACGCAGGCCCTGTGGGAGCGGACGATGGTTGGAAGATCCGCAAATACGATTCGGGCATCCTCGCAAAGCGCCACCAAGGTACGCAGTACATTGCGCATCTGCCGCACATTTCCCGGCCAGGCGAAGTCGAGCAGCGCCTGCCGTGCCGTGGGCTCGATATCGACCCGTTGCCCCTGCGCCTCCTGATGCAGCAAAAAGTCCAGCAGCTGCGCTTTGTCACTGCGTTCACGCACCGCCGGCAACGCCACCTCCAGGCCATTCAGGCGGTAATACAGGTCCTCGCGGAAACTGCCCTGCTCCACACGCTCCAGCAAGTCGCGGTGGGTGGCGCTGACAATACGTACATCCACCGCTTGCGGCTCGCCACCGATGGGCACCACCTGGCGCTCTTCCAGTACCCGCAGCAGGCGGGTTTGCAAGGCCAGCGGCATGTCGCCGATCTCGTCCAGCAGCAGGGTGCCGCCGTCGGCCTGCAGCAGCTTGCCGCGCATGCCTTCTTTGCGTGCTCCGGTAAAACTGCCGCCTCGGTAACCGAACAACTCGCTCTCGATCAGGCTCTCCGGGATCGAGGCACAGTTGATGGCGATGAACGGCTTGCCGCGTCGCCCGCTGGCCTGGTGCACGGCCTGGGCAAACGCTTCTTTGCCACAACCGGTTTCACCACGCAGCAACAGCGGCACGTCACGCTCGAACACCCGTACGCTGCGGCGGAATTCGTTCTGCAGAGCCGGGTCGAGCAGGCAGATGGCCGGTTCCATCGGGTGCATGGGCAAGGGTTGCGCAACAGGCACCGACCACACCGGCGCTCGGGCCTTGCCGCGCAGGCTGGCAAACACCTGGCGACCGTCAAGCGTATGCAGCGGCCAGACCGTGCTGCCAGCGGGGGTGGCGCGGCTGAACAGATCGTCGTGGCTACAGGCAAAAAAGCGCTCCACGGGTTTGCCCAGCACGCCACCGCGCACGCTGCCCAGCAGGTTCAACGCGCTCTGGTTGGCAGCACAGATCCGCCCATCGCCGTCGAACGCCAGCAGGCCTTCGCTGAACAGGCCGACCGACTCGGCCTGCAGGTGAAAACGCAGCAGCCACTGCTGCTCGAAGTGGCGCAGGAAATAACAGCTTTCAATCATCTTCGCCGACAGGTTCACCAACGCCATGGTGTGGAACTGGCTCTGGCGCGACACGTCAGGCCGTGCCGATGACACATCCAGCACCGCCAGCAGTTCGCCATGCGGGTCGAACACCGGGCTGGCCGAGCAGGTCAGGCCAGTGTGGCGGCCACGGAAATGCTCGTTCTGGTGAATGGTCAACGCCTGACGCTCGACCAGGCAGGTGCCGATGCCGTTGGTGCCCTCGCGCGCCTCGCTCCAGTCAGCGCCCAGCCACAGCCCGGCGCGCTCGAAGCTGCGCCGCTCGGTCGGCGCGCTGACACAATTCAGGATCACCCCACGGGCATCGGTCAGCAGCACCGCATGGCCGGCCCCGGAAAGCTGCTGGTGCAGGCTGTTCATTTCATGATCGGCAATTTGCAGCACCTGGCGCAGGCGCTCGCGGCTTTCCAGCAAACGCCCATGCTCAAGCACCACGGGCGCCTCGATCACCGAAGGGTCGAGGTGGTAGTCCTCCAGGCAGCGCAGCCAGGAGCGGGCGATGGACGGGTCACTGCCGCCCTCCCCAGCCCCACCATGGGCAACGGTATGCACTTGCTGGGCATGGCGAATGAAAGGATTGCTCTGCATTTGTTGTAGTTCTCCGCAGATAGAGCGTTCCGCCAGCATCCTCCACCCGGGAAGCCTTTGCAATGCACCCGCCTGTGACGTGTCGCAAATGGCACAAAGTGTCACCCCCGCGCGTACCGGGGCTGGTACAGCGGCCAATCACAGAGCCTTGGAAGCTGACCCAAGTCATTGATTTGCCTGGTGTGCGAAACGCTGGCCCAACCTTTGCTCTACGCTTTCCAACTCCTCAACAAACATAACAGCCAGGAGACACACCATGCGTTACGCACATCCCGGTACCGAGGGCGCGAAGGTTTCCTTCAAGAGCCGCTACGGCAACTACATCGGTGGTGAGTTCGTTCCTCCGGTAAAGGGGCAGTACTTCGAAAATACCTCCCCGGTGAATGGCAAGCTGATCGCCGAATTCCCCCGTTCCACTGCCGAAGACATCGATAAGGCGCTCGACGCCGCCCACGCCGCTGCCGACGCCTGGGGCCGCACTTCAGTGCAGGACCGCTCCAACGTGCTGTTGAAAATCGCCGACCGCATCGAGCAAAACCTCGAACTGCTGGCGATTACCGAAACCTGGGATAACGGCAAGCCGGTCCGCGAAACCCTTAACGCCGACATTCCGCTGGCGGTCGACCACTTCCGCTACTTCGCCGGCTGCATCCGCGCCCAGGAAGGCGGCGCCGCGGAAATCAACGAAGGCACCGTGGCCTACCACATCCACGAGCCGCTGGGCGTGGTCGGGCAGATCATCCCGTGGAACTTCCCGATCCTGATGGCCGCCTGGAAACTTGCCCCGGCACTGGCCGCCGGCAACTGCGTGGTGCTCAAGCCTGCCGAACAGACCCCGCTGGGCATCACCGTGCTGGTCGAACTGATTGGCGACCTGCTGCCAAAAGGTGTGCTCAACGTGGTGCAAGGCTTTGGCCGCGAAGCCGGTGAAGCCCTGGCCACCAGCAAGCGCATTGCCAAGATTGCTTTCACCGGCTCCACCCCGGTGGGCTCGCACATCATGAAATGTGCAGCCGAAAACATCATTCCATCCACCGTGGAACTGGGCGGCAAGTCGCCGAACGTGTACTTCGAAGACATCATGCAAGCCGAACCGAGCTTCATCGAGAAGGCGGCCGAAGGCATGGTGCTGGCGTTCTTCAACCAGGGCGAAGTGTGCACCTGCCCATCCCGGGCACTGGTACAGGAGTCGATCTACCCGCAGTTCATGGAAGTAGTGATGAAGAAGGTGCTACAGATCAAACGCGGCGACCCGCTGGACACCGACACCATGGTCGGCGCCCAGGCTTCCCAGCAGCAGTTCGAGAAGATTCTGTCGTACCTGCAGATCGCCCAGGACGAAGGCGCCGAGCTGCTGACCGGCGGCAAGGTGGAAAAACTGGAAGGCTCGCTGGCCACCGGTTACTACATCCAGCCGACCCTGCTCAAGGGCAACAACAAGATGCGCGTGTTCCAGGAAGAAATCTTCGGCCCGGTGGTCAGCGTCACCACCTTCAAGGACGAAGCCGAAGCCCTGGCGATTGCCAACGACACCGAGTTCGGCCTGGGCGCCGGCGTGTGGACCCGCGACATCAACCGTGCCTACCGCATGGGCCGTGGGATCAAGGCTGGCCGCGTGTGGACCAACTGCTACCACCTGTACCCGGCGCATGCGGCGTTCGGCGGCTACAAGAAGTCCGGGGTTGGCCGTGAGACCCACAAGATGATGCTGGACCACTATCAGCAAACCAAGAACTTGCTGGTGAGCTACGACATTAACCCGCTGGGCTTCTTCTAAGCCCGTCAGCCAGAGCGGTTCGCGTGCACGAACCGCTCTGGCTCGCTTCCTGCAGTACCCATCACCATCGGCCCGGAACCCTTCCGGCCACCAAGAAAAAGAACAGGTGAAACTATGCCAAGCGATCATTCCGCCGGCTCGCCGGCAGGCTCTTCTGTCGACTTCGAAAAAGTCGGCTCGGACTATTTCCAGCAACGTGAACTGAAAAAAGGCGCCGCCGGCTGGGTACTGCTGGTCGGCCTGGGCGTGGCCTACGTCATTTCCGGCGACTATGCCGGCTGGAACTTCGGCCTGGCCCAGGGCGGCTGGGGCGGCATGTTCCTCGCCACCTTGCTGATGGCCACCATGTACCTGTGCATGTGCTTCTCGCTGGCCGAACTGTCGTCGATGATCCCCACCGCAGGCGGCGGCTACGGCTTTGCCCGCAGCGCCTTCGGCCCGTGGGGCGGCTTTCTGACCGGTACGGCGATCCTCATCGAATACGCCATCGCCCCTGCCGCCATTGCCGTGTTCATCGGCGCCTACTGCCAGTCACTGTTCGGCATCGGCGGCTGGATGATCTACCTGGCGTTCTACATCGTGTTCATCGGTATTCACATCTTCGGTGTTGGGGAAGCGTTGAAGCTGATGTTCATCATCACCGCCATCGCCGCCATCGCCCTGGCGGTGTTCCTGGTGAGCATGGTGCCCCATTTTGATGCAGCCAACTTGTTCGACATCGCCAAAACGGACGCGGTGGGCGCCAGCAGCTTCCTGCCGTTCGGTTATGTGGGCGTGTGGGCGGCCATTCCATATGCCATCTGGTTCTTCCTGGCTGTCGAAGGTGTGCCACTGGCCGCCGAAGAAACCAAGAACCCCAAGCGTGACCTGCCACGCGGCCTGATCGGTGCCATGCTGGTACTGTTGGCCTTCGCCCTGCTGATTCTGGTCGTCGGCCCCGGCGGTGCAGGCTCCGAAGCACTGAAAGCGTCCGGTAACCCGCTGGTCGAGGCACTGTCCAAAGCCTATGGCGGCAGCACCTGGATGGGCGGCTTCGTCAACCTGGTCGGCCTGGCCGGGCTGATCGCCAGCTTCTTCTCGATCATCTACGCCTATTCCCGGCAGATCTTCGCGCTGTCCCGCGCCGGCTATCTGCCACGCAAACTGTCGGAAACCAACAAAAGCAAGGCGCCGGTACTGGCCTTGATCATCCCCGGCATCATCGGCTTTGCCCTGTCGCTGACCGGCCAGGGTGACCTGCTGATTCTGGTCGCCGTATTCGGCGCTACCCTGTCTTATGTGCTGATGATGGCCGCGCACATCACCCTGCGCATCCGCCGGCCGAAGATGGAACGCCCATACCGCACCCCCGGTGGCATCTTTACCTCGGGCGTGGCGCTGGTGCTGGCCTGCATCGCTGTGATTGCCGGCTTCCTGGTCGACCCACGGGTGGTGATTGGCGCCGCAGTGATCTATGCGGTATTAATTGCCTACTTTGCTTTCTACAGCCGCCATCACCTGGTTGCGGGCACACCGGAAGAGGAATTCGCCGCGATCCAGAAGGCCGAAGAGGCCCTGCACTGATCGCCGCCACCCGCCGCAGGGCAACCTGCGGCTCTGGAGATTCTGTATGGCAAGTTTCGTACACACGGTCGGTCACCTGGTCTACCGCTTCGACAGCCTCAAGGAAGTGATGGCCAAGGCCAGCCCGGCGCGCTCCGGGGACTACCTGGCAGGCGTTGCGGCCAGCAACGACGGCGAACGCGTCGCCGCGCAGATGGCGCTGGCCAATATCCCGCTGACGCACTTTCTCAATGAAGCGCTGATCCCTTACGAAGATGACGAGGTTACCCGCCTTATCGTCGATACCCACGATGCCCAAGCGTTCGCACCGGTCAGCCACCTGACCGTGGGCGGCCTGCGTGACTGGCTGCTGAGCGAAGAGGCCGATGAACACAGCCTGCGCGCCCTGGCGCCCGGGCTGACACCGGAAATGGCAGCAGCGGTCTCGAAGATCATGCGTGTGCAGGACCTGGTGCTGGTAGCGCAGAAGATCCGCGTGGTTACTCGTTTTCGCGGTACCATGGGCCTGCGCGGGCGCCTGTCGACCCGGCTGCAGCCCAACCACCCGACCGACGAGCCGGCCGGTATCGCCGCCAGCATTCTCGACGGCCTGCTGTACGGCAACGGCGATGCCATGATCGGCATCAACCCGGCTACCGACAGCATCGCCTCGATCTGCGCCCTGCTGGAAATGCTCGACGCCATCATCCAGCGTTACGACATCCCTACACAGGCCTGCGTGCTGACCCACGTCACCACCTCGATCGAGGCGATCAACCGTGGCGTGCCGCTGGACCTGGTGTTCCAGTCCATCGCCGGTACGGAGGCGGCCAACGCCGGGTTTGGCATCAACCTGAACGTGCTGCAGGAAGGCTACGAAGCGGGCCTGTCGCTGAAGCGCGGCACCCTCGGGCAAAACCTGATGTACTTCGAAACCGGCCAGGGCAGCGCGCTGTCGGCCAACGCCCATCATGGGGTCGACCAGCAAACCTGCGAAACCCGCGCCTATGCCGTGGCCCGCCACTTCAAGCCGTTTCTGGTCAACACTGTGGTCGGCTTCATCGGCCCGGAGTACCTGTACAACGGGAAGCAGATCATCCGCGCCGGCCTGGAAGACCACTTCTGCGGCAAGCTGCTGGGCGTGCCGATGGGCTGCGATATCTGCTACACCAACCACGCCGAAGCCGACCAGGACGACATGGACACCCTGCTGACCCTGCTGGGGGTGGCCGGGATCAACTTCATCATGGGCATCCCCGGTTCCGACGACATCATGCTCAACTACCAGACCACCTCGTTCCACGACGCGCTGTACGCACGCCAGACCCTGGGCCTGAAGCCCGGGCCGGAATTCGAAGCGTGGCTGGCCCGCACCGGCATCTTCACCCAGGCCGATGGCCGGGTGCGCTTTGGTGACAACCTGCCGCCGGCCTTCCGCCAGGCCTTGGCACAGCTTGCATAGGGATGACCATGGACCCTCGCACACCTACCCCCGACAACCCTTGGCTGGCCCTGCGCACCCTGACCCCGGCACGCATCGCCCTGGGCCGCACCGGCACCAGCCTGCCGACCGGGGCGCAGCTGGACTTCCAGTTCGCCCATGCCCAGGCCCGCGATGCCGTGCACCTGGCCTTCGACCACGCCGGCCTGGCGACCCAACTGAGTGACCGTGGCCGTGACAGCCTGGTACTGCACAGTGCCGCCAGCGACCGCCACCAGTACCTGCAGCGCCCGGACCTGGGCCGGCGGCTCAACGAAGACTCGATTGCCACCCTGCGCCAGCACGCACAGGCCAACCCCGGCGGCGTCGACCTGGCCATCGTGGTTGCCGATGGCCTGTCGGCGCTGGCTGTTCATCGCCACACCCTGCCGTTCCTGAGCCGTTTCGAGGAGCAAGCGGCGGCTGATGGCTGGACCAGCGCCCCTGTGGTGCTGGTGCAGCAGGGCCGCGTGGCAGTGGCAGACGAGGTCGGCGAACTGCTGGGCGCACGGATGACCGTGATGCTGATCGGCGAACGCCCAGGGCTCAGCTCACCAGACAGCCTGGGCCTGTATTTCACCTACGCGCCGAAGGTCGGCCTGACCGATGCCTACCGTAACTGCATTTCCAACATCCGCCTGGAGGGCCTGAGCTATGGCATGGCGGCGCACCGCTTGCTGTACCTGATGCGCGAAGCCTGCAAACGCCAGCTTTCCGGGGTGAATCTGAAGGACGAAGCCGAGGTCCATAGCCTGGAGAGTGAAGACAGCGCCAACCAGAAAGGCAACTTCCTGCTCGGCAAAGGGTAAAAAACATGTCACGGAAGGCGGATTGCACTTGTGACGCGCATTGGGCAGCATGCCCTTGAACGCTGCAGGCATTCCGCTGTTTCCCTAAATGGACTCTGAGGGCCGCACATGCGCATCATCAAGGCAACCCTGGAACACCTCGACCTGCTCACGCCACTGTTCGTCAGATACCGTGAGTTCTATGGGCAGTTGCCCTACCCCGACAGCTCGCGCAGCTTTCTGGAAAAGCGCCTGAAACGGGATGAATCGGTGATCTACCTGGCGCTACCGGATGATGACGACAGCAAGCTGATGGGCTTCTGCCAGTTGTACCCCAGCTACTCGTCGCTATCGCTGAAGCGGGTATGGATACTCAACGACATCTACGTGGCCGAAGACTCGCGGCGCATGCTGGTGGCTGACCACCTGATGCGTGAGGCGAAGAAAATGGCGAAAGAGACCAACGCCGTGCGCATGCGGGTTTCGACCAGCGCGGACAATGAGGTCGCGCACAAGACTTACGAATCCATCGGGTTTCGTGAAGATACCGAGTTCAAGAGCTACATCCTGCCGATCACCCAGGATTG
>NZ_JBICKA010000083.1:0-1294 GCF_043103635.1 Pseudomonas sp. yb_9
GCTAAATACTACTGACTGACCGATAGTGAACCAGTACCGTGAGGGAAAGGCGAAAAGAACCCCGGAGAGGGGAGTGAAATAGAACCTGAAACCGTATGCGTACAAGCAGTGGGAGCCTACTTTGTTAGGTGACTGCGTACCTTTTGTATAATGGGTCAGCGACTTATATTCAGTGGCGAGCTTAACCGAATAGGGGAGGCGTAGCGAAAGCGAGTCTTAATAGGGCGTTTAGTCGCTGGGTATAGACCCGAAACCGGGCGATCTATCCATGGGCAGGTTGAAGGTTAGGTAACACTGACTGGAGGACCGAACCGACTACCGTTGAAAAGTTAGCGGATGACCTGTGGATCGGAGTGAAAGGCTAATCAAGCTCGGAGATAGCTGGTTCTCCTCGAAAGCTATTTAGGTAGCGCCTCATGTATCACTGTAGGGGGTAGAGCACTGTTTCGGCTAGGGGGTCATCCCGACTTACCAAACCGATGCAAACTCCGAATACCTACAAGTGCCGAGCATGGGAGACACACGGCGGGTGCTAACGTCCGTCGTGAAAAGGGAAACAACCCAGACCGTCAGCTAAGGTCCCAAAGTCATGGTTAAGTGGGAAACGATGTGGGAAGGCTTAGACAGCTAGGAGGTTGGCTTAGAAGCAGCCACCCTTTAAAGAAAGCGTAATAGCTCACTAGTCGAGTCGGCCTGCGCGGAAGATGTAACGGGGCTCAAACCATGCACCGAAGCTACGGGTATCACCTTTTGGTGATGCGGTAGAGGAGCGTTCTGTAAGCCTGTGAAGGTGAGTTGAGAAGCTTGCTGGAGGTATCAGAAGTGCGAATGCTGACATGAGTAACGACAATGCGAGTGAAAAACTCGCACGCCGAAAGACCAAGGTTTCCTGCGCAACGTTAATCGACGCAGGGTTAGTCGGTCCCTAAGGCGAGGCTGAAAAGCGTAGTCGATGGAAAACAGGTTAATATTCCTGTACTTCCAGTTATTGCGATGGAGGGACGGAGAAGGTTAGGCCAGCCTGGCGTTGGTTGTCCAGGTTTAAGGTGGTAGGCTGAAATCTTAGGCAAATCCGGGATTTCAAGGCCGAGAGCTGATGACGAGTTGCCTTTAGGCGACGAAGTGGTTGATACCATGCTTCCAAGAAAAGCTCCTAAGCTTCAGATAACTGGGAACCGTACCCCAAACCGACACAGGTGGTTAGGTAGAGAATACCAAGGCGCTTGAGAGAACTCGGGTGAAGGAACTAGGCAAAATGGCACCGTAACTTCGGGAGAAGGTGCGCCGGCGAGGG
>NZ_JBICKA010000084.1:0-151825 GCF_043103635.1 Pseudomonas sp. yb_9
GCTAAGCAAACTTGTACCTCCCACGCCACAGATCCAGCCCCAGCAAAACGAGACTAATCCCCCAGAACCCCGCCAACACGCCCAAGGCATTGAGCATCACCTGCCCATACCCCAGGCTCGCCACATCGATGAACGGATAGGCATACACGCCAATCTCGCTCCCCCGCCACAGCGCATAGGCAAAGTACACCGCCGGGTATATCGCCCAGACCGCCAGGTGCCATAGCCGCAACGTGCCCTTGCGCACCTCGCACCACCAATACAAGGCATACAGCACCGGCATCACGTCGTGCAGCAGTTCATCCGCCAGCCACTGCCAGCCTTGCGGCTGCCACAAATGGCGCAACAACAGGCTATAGGCCAACGCAACCAGCAGGATGCTGGCAGCAATGGCTGAACTCACCGAAGGAGACAGGAAAAAACGCTTGGCACGCCCTTCCCGCCCAAACGCTGCATAACTGAGCACCGTCGCCACCAAGGTATTGCTCAGCACGGTGAAGTACCCGAACACGTTGATCAGGCCGCCAATCAGGCTGGCCTGCTCCTGCCAGCGCGCCACCAGCACCAGGTACACCTGCACAGTCAGACCGAACCAGCCCAGTACAGCCATACCGCTCAGCCATGGACGCTGTGCCATGTCAGGCCTGGCGCTGCAGCTTCACATACAACTGCTCGACCTTTTCCCGCGCCCACGGTGTTTTGCGCAAGAAGGTCAGGCTCGACTTGATGGTCGGGTTGCTCTTGAAGCAGCGCACATCGATGCGTTCGGCCAGGCCCTGCCATTGGTAGTGCGCCACCAGCTCGGTAAGGATCTGCTCAAGGGTCTTGCCGTGTAGCGCGTTATGTTGGGCCGTGCTCATGCTGTGCTCCGTAGGAAAGATGCGCACCTTACACGAGTGTAGTGGTGGGTGGGATCAGTCGACTCGACAGAAAAACCGCTGGCCATGGGCAAAACCTCTGTGCTGAAATGCATATGTTATGTTGTAACATTACAGAAGCCTCTGCCAAGGAACGCCCCATCCCCATGCTGTACTCACCGCTTCGCCTCTCCCCACTTGCCGTCGCGCTCTGGCTGGCTGCATCGCCCAGCCAGGCCGTGGAACTCGAACCCCAGGTCATCACCGCCAACCCGCTGGGCAATCGCCAGCTGGCCGCTCCCAGCACCGTGCTTGAAGGCGACAACCTGTTGCAGCAACAGCACGGCAGCCTCGGTGAAACCCTGAACAAACAGCCCGGTGTCGCCTCCACCTGGTTCGGGCCGGGCGCCAGCCGCCCGGTGATTCGTGGCCTGGACGGCGACCGCATTCGTATCCTGCGCAATGGCGTCGGCGCGCTGGATGCCTCGTCGCTGTCCTACGACCATGCCGTGCCGCTGGACCCGGTCACCGTCGACCGTGTCGAGATCGTCCGTGGCCCTGCCGCCCTGCTGTACGGCGGTAACGCCATCGGCGGTGTGGTCAACACCTTCGACAACCGCATCCCGGATACGCCCATCGAGGGCATTCACGGTGCCGGTGAGCTGCGCTACGGCGGCGCCGACACCACCCGCAGCAGCGCTGGCAAGCTGGAGGCCGGCAACGGTGCCTTTGCCCTGCACCTGGATGCCAACAGTCGCCAGTTCAACGACCTGCGCATCCCCGGCTATGCCCGCAGTTCCAAGGTACGTGACGCTGACGAGCCCGGCAGCAAGCACCGCCTGGAAAACAGCGACGGTCGCCAGGATGGCGGTGCGGTCGGTGGCGCGTACCATTGGGATCACGGCTACGCTGGCCTGTCCTACAGCGGCTATGACAGCAACTACGGCTCGGTGGCCGAATCCGGCGTGCGCCTGGACATGAAGCAGGACCACTACGCCTTCGCCTCCGAACTGCGCGACCTCGACGGCCCGTTCAGCTCGGTCAAGGTCGATGCCGGCTACACCGACTACGAACACAGGGAGATTGAAGAAGGCGAGGTGCACACCACCTTCAAGAACAAAGGCTACGAAGCACGCATCGAAGCCCGCCACCAACCGCTCGGGCCGGTGGAAGGGGTGATTGGCGCCCAGGTCAGCCGCAACGCGTTCTCTGCCCTGGGCGAAGAAGCCTTTGTCCCGCACACCGATACCGACAGCCTGGCGCTGTTCATGCTAGAACAGTGGCAGGCCACAGAGCGCCTGAACCTGAGCCTGGGTGCACGCATGGAGCACACCCGGGTAGACCCAGACGCCAAAGGCAACGAAAACTTCGTCGATGCCGACAGCGCCAGCAGCTTCAACGCCTTCAGCCTGTCGTCAGGTGCGGTGTACCAGCTTGACCCGATCTGGTCGCTGGCCGCCAACCTCGGCTACACCGAACGCGCCCCGACCTTCTACGAGCTGTATGCCAATGGCGCACACGTGGCCACTGGCGCCTTTGAAGTTGGCGATGCCAGCCTGAACAAGGAAAAGGCCATTTCCACCGACCTGGCACTACGCTTCGATAATGGCACGCACAAAGGCAGTGTCGGGGTGTTCTACAGCCACTTCCGCAACTACATCGGATTGATCGGCACTGGCAACACCCGCGAAGGTGGGCATGACCACGACCATGGCGAGGATGACCATGACCACGATCATGACCACGACGGCTTCCCGGAGTACCAGTACCAGGGCGTGCGTGCGCGCTTCTATGGCATCGAAGCCCAGGACCGCTGGCAACTGGCCGAGAACCGTTACGGCAGCTTCGCGCTGGAACTCTCCGGCGACTACACCCGGGCCAAGAACCTCGACAGTGGCGAGCCGCTGCCACGCATCGCCCCGCTGCGCCTGAACAGCGGGCTGGTCTGGGAACTGGACCGCTGGCAGGCACGGGTCGATGTGCACCATGCGGCATCGCAACACCGCAAGCCGGCCAACGAAACCAGCACCGATGGCTACACCACACTGGGGGCGAGCGTTGGCTACCGCTTCGAGGTTGGCCAGAGCCAGTGGCTGGCGTTTGTGCGCGGTGAAAACCTGACCGACCAGACCGTGCGTTATGCCAGCTCTATTCTGCGCGACATTGCCCCGGCGCCAGGACGCAGTGTGGAAGTCGGCCTGCGTACTACCTTCTGAAATCGCGGGGGCGCTTTGCGCCCCCTACAGATCATTGTTACCAGAAAAACAATAATGCCCTGCGACATTTTGTCTTTTTTTCTTACAACTTCCCCTATATCCTCCTCGCCGCAAGCTGAAACGCTTCATCGCAACCCTCTTGTCGCCATATCCATTGAAGGCCCCGCCCTTCGATGCGCTTGCCGTTTTTTTTCAATAATCAAAAGATAGCGCTATCTCATGTTTCAACTGCCCAAACCCTGTTACATCGGCCTTGCCCTCAGTGCCTTGGCGACACCCGCCAGTGCCAGCGAAATGTTCGCCAACGACTCCCCCTGGATGCTCGGCGACTGGGGCGGCAAACGCAGCGAATTGCTGGAAAAAGGCTACGACTTCACCCTCGGCTACACCGGCGAGATGGGCAGCAACCTGCACGGGGGCTACGACCACGACCGCACGGCGCGCTACAGCGACCAGTTCACCTTTGGCAGCCACCTCGACCTGGAAAAGATCCTGGGCTGGCATGACACCGAGTTCCAGCTGACCATCACCGAACGCCACGGCGACAACATCAGCAACGACCGCATCAACGACCCTCGCGTCGGCGGCTTCACCTCGGCCCAGGAAGTCTGGGGCCGTGGCGAAACCTGGCGGCTGACGCAGATGTGGATCAAGCAGAAGTACTTCGACGGCGCACTGGATGTGAAATTCGGCCGCTTCGGCGAAGGCGAGGACTTCAACAGCTTCCCCTGCGACTTCCAGAACCTGGCCTTCTGCGGCTCGCAGGTGGGCAACTGGGTGGGCGGTATCTGGTACAACTGGCCGGTCAGCCAGTGGGCCCTGCGCGTGCGCTACAACCTGAACCCGGAGCTGTACGCGCAGGTCGGCGTGTTCGAGCAGAACCCTTCCAACCTCGAATCCGGCAACGGCTTCAAGCTCAGCGGCAGCGGCACCCAGGGCGCGGTAATGCCAGTCGAACTGGTATGGACCCCACGTATCCAAGGCCTGAAAGGGGAATATCGCGCCGGCTACTACTACAGTAATGCCAAGGCACAGGATGTTCTGAAGGACAGTAACGGCCAGCCGGCAGCCCTGAGCGGCGCCGCCTACCGCAGCAGTTCCAGCAAACACGGCATGTGGCTCGGCGCCCAGCAGCAGGTGACTTCGCTGGCCTCCGACCAGTCGCGTGGCCTGAGCCTGTTCGCCAACGCCACGGTGCATGACAAGAAGACCAATGCCATCGACAACTATGTGCAGGCAGGACTGGTATACAAAGGGCCTTTCGACGCCCGCGCCAAGGACGACATCGGCTTCGCCCTGGCCCGCGTGCACGTCAACCCTGCCTACCGCAAGAACGCCCGCCTGGCCAACCAGGCCGCCGGCCTCGATGACTACGACAACCCCGGTTTCCTGCCCGTGCAGGACACCGAATACAGCGCCGAGCTGTACTACGGCATTCATTTGGCCGACTGGCTCACGGTTCGCCCCAACCTGCAGTACATCCGCCACCCGGGCGGGGTGTCGCAGGTCGATGGCGCCCTGGTCGGCGGCCTGAAGATCCAGAGCAGTTTCTAACCCCTTTTTGACCTGACGGAGAACCTACGATGAGCACTGAAAGTGCCAACAATGGAAGCCGCTGGCTACCGCGCCTGATGGGCGCGCTGCTGTTGCTGATGGGCCTGGCCCTGCTGGCCGGCGGCATCAAGCTGAGCCAGCTGGGTGGATCGCTGTACTACCTGATCGCCGGTATCGGCTTTGCCCTGTCGGGCATCCTGCTGCTGGCTCAGCGCCGTATCGCCCTGGGCCTGTATGGCGTGGTGCTGCTGGCCAGCACCGTCTGGGCCCTGCTCGAAGTGGGCCTGGACTGGTGGCAACTGGTGCCACGCCTGGCCATCTGGTTCGCCATCGGCGTGGTGCTGCTGCTGCCATGGGCACGTCGCCCGCTGATCGGCCCGGCCAGCAAAGCCAACACTGCGCTGCTGAGCGTTGCCGTGGTCGCATCCGGCGCTTGCGCGATCGCCAGCCAGTTCACCCACCCCGGTGAAGTGTTCGGCGAACTGGGCCGCGAAAGCAGCGAAATGGCCAGTGCCGCCCCGGCCATGCCCGACGGCGAATGGCAGGCCTACGGCCGTACCGAACATGGCGACCGCTACTCGCCACTGCGCCAGATCACCCCGCAGAACGCCTACCGCCTGGAAGAAGCCTGGCGTATTCGTACCGGTGACCTGCCGACCGAGAACGACCCGGTGGAGTTGACCAACCAGAACACCCCGCTGAAGGTCAACGGCATGCTCTATGCCTGCACCGCGCACAGCCGCCTGCTGGCCCTGGACCCGGACACCGGCGCCGAAATCTGGCGCTACGACCCTCAGGTCAAAAGCCCGGTCGGCACCTTCAAGGGCTTTGCCCACATGACCTGCCGTGGCGTTTCGTACTATGACGAAAACCGCTACGTCAGCCGCGACGGCAGCCCGGCACCGAAAATCACCGATGCAGGCCAGGCCGTGGCCCAGGCCTGCCCGCGCCGCCTCTACCTGCCTACCGCGGATGCCCGCCTGATCGCCATCAACGCCGACAACGGCAAGGTGTGCGAAGGCTTCGCCAACCAGGGCGTGATCGACCTCACCACCGGCATCGGCCCGTTCACCGCCGGCGGCTACTACTCCACCTCGCCTGCTGCAGTCACCCGTGACCTGGTGATCATCGGCGGCCACGTGACCGACAACGAGTCGACCAACGAGCCGTCCGGCGTGATCCGCGCCTACGACGTGCACGACGGCCACCTGGTATGGAACTGGGACAGCAACAACCCGGACGACACCAAGCCATTGGCCCCCGGCAAGCAGTACAGCCGCAACTCGGCCAACATGTGGTCGATCGCCAGCGTCGATGAAGACCTTGGCATGATCTACCTGCCGCTGGGCAACCAGACCCCGGACCAGTGGGGTGCCGACCGCACACCGGGCGCCGAGAAGTACAGCGCCGGCGTGGTCGCGCTTGACCTGGCCACCGGCAAAGCCCGCTGGAACTACCAGTTCACCCACCACGACCTGTGGGACATGGACGTTGGCAGCCAGCCGACCCTGGTGCACCTGAAGACCGACGATGGGGTGAAACCGGCAATCATCGTACCGACCAAGCAAGGCAGCCTGTATGTGCTCGACCGCCGAGACGGCACGCCGATCGTACCGATTCGCGAAATCCCTACCCCGCAAGGCGCGGTGAAGGGCGACCACACCTCGCCGACCCAGGCGCGCTCCGACCTCAACCTGCTTGGCCCTGAGCTGACCGAACAGGCCATGTGGGGCGCCACGCCGTTCGACCAGATGCTGTGCCGCATCCAGTTCCGCGAGCTGCGCTACGAAGGCCAGTACACCCCGCCGTCCGAGCAGGGCTCGCTGATCTACCCAGGCAACGTCGGCGTGTTCAACTGGGGCAGCGTGTCGGTTGACCCAGTGCGCCAGCTGCTGTTCACCTCGCCCAACTACATGGCCTTCGTGTCGAAGATGGTCCCGCGTGAGCAAGTTGCCGAAGGCAGCAAACGCGAAAGCGAGACCAGCGGTGTGCAGCCGAACACCGGCGCACCGTACGCCGTGACCATGCACCCGTTCATGTCGCCACTGGGCGTACCGTGCCAGGCCCCGGCCTGGGGCTACGTTGCCGCTATCGACCTGTTCACCAACAAGGTGGTGTGGAAGCACAAAAACGGTACCACCCGCGACAGCACCCCGGTCCCGATCGGCCTGCCGGTTGGCGTGCCGAGCATGGGCGGCTCGATCGTGACCGCGGGTGGCGTCGGCTTCCTCAGCGGCACCCTCGACCAGTACCTGCGCGCCTATGACGTGAACAACGGCAAGGAACTGTGGAGCGCGCGCCTGCCAGCAGGTGGCCAGGCCACGCCGATGACCTACACCGGCAAGGATGGCAAGCAGTACGTGCTGGTGACTGCCGGCGGCCATGGTTCGCTGGGCACCAAAATGGGCGATTACATCATCGCTTACAAATTGGCTGAATAAGCTGCAAGTCATAAGCTTCAAGCTGCAAGAAAAAAGCGGGGCCAATGCGGTCCCGCTTTTTTCTTGCAGCTTGAAGCTTGAAACTTGAAGCTTGAAACCCATCCCCCTCTGCCCCATCTAAGCACCATAGTCATTCACGCAGGTGCCCCATGAGCGACCAGCAGGATTTCCCGGAACACCCCGACGAACACAGCGAAGTCGAACACACCACCACGCAGGCCGAAACTGGCCATGCCCTCGCCCTGCCCGGCCAGCAGCTGCCGGACAAGGTCTATGTGATCCCGATCCACAACCGCCCGTTCTTCCCGGCCCAGGTACTGCCGGTCATCGTCAACGAAGAACCTTGGGCCGAAACCCTCGACCTGGTGGCCAAGTCGCCCGACCACTGCCTGGCACTGTTCTTCATGGACACCCCGCCAGAAGACCACCGCCACTTCGACACCGCCGCGCTGCCGCAGTACGGCACGCTGGTCAAGGTGCACCATGCCAGCCGTGAGAACGGCAAGCTGCAGTTCGTTGCCCAGGGCCTGACCCGGGTACGCATCCGCACCTGGCTCAAGCACCACCGCCCGCCCTACCTGGTTGAAGTCGAATACCCGCGCCAGCCCGCCGAGCCCACCGACGAGGTCAAGGCCTACGGCATGGCGTTGATCAACGCGATCAAAGAGCTGCTGCCGCTCAACCCGCTGTACAGCGAAGAGCTGAAGAACTACCTCAATCGCTTCAGCCCCAACGACCCGTCGCCGCTCACCGATTTCGCCGCCGCGCTCACCTCGGCTACCGGCAACCAGTTGCAGGAAGTGCTCGACTGCGTACCCATGCTCAAACGCATGGAAAAGGTGCTGCCGATGCTGCGCAAAGAGGTGGAAGTCGCGCGCCTACAGAACGAGATCTCGGCCGAGGTCAACCGGCAGATCGGCGAACACCAGCGCGAGTTCTTCCTCAAGGAACAGCTCAAGGTCATCCAGCAAGAGCTGGGTTTGACGAAGGACGACCGCAGTGCCGACCTCGAACAGTTCGAGCAGCGCCTGGAAGGCAAGACCTTGCCACCCCAGGCACGCAAGCGCATCGACGAAGAGATGGGCAAGCTGGCCATTCTTGAAACCGGCTCGCCCGAGTACGCTGTTACACGCAACTACCTCGAATGGGCCACCGCCCTGCCGTGGGGTGTTTACGGCAAGGACAAGCTCGACCTCAAGCATGCGCGCAAGGTCCTCGACCAGTACCATGCCGGCCTCGACGACATCAAGGAACGCATCCTCGAGTTCCTCGCCGTGGGGGCCTGGAAAGGCGAGATCAGCGGCTCGATCGTGCTGCTGGTCGGCCCGCCCGGGGTGGGCAAGACCAGCATCGGCAAGTCCATCGCCGAGTCGCTTGGCCGGCCGTTCTACCGTTTCAGCGTTGGCGGCATGCGTGACGAGGCCGAGATCAAGGGCCATCGCCGCACCTACATCGGCGCCCAGCCCGGCAAGCTGGTGCAAGCCCTGAAAGACGTCGAAGTGATGAACCCGGTGATCATGCTCGACGAAATCGACAAGATGGGCCAGAGCTACCAGGGCGACCCGGCTTCAGCGCTGCTGGAAACCCTCGACCCGGAGCAGAACGTCGATTTCCTCGACCACTACCTCGACCTGCGCCTGGACCTGTCCAAGGTGCTGTTCGTGTGCACTGCCAACACCCTCGACTCGATCCCCGGCCCACTGCTCGACCGCATGGAAGTGATCCGCCTGTCCGGCTATATCACCGAGGAAAAACTGGCCATTGCCAAACGCCACCTGTGGCCCAAGCAGCTGGAAAAGGCCGGCGTGGCCAAGACCAGCCTCAGCATCAGCGACAGCGCCCTGCGTATGGTGATCGAAGGCTACGCCCGCGAAGCCGGCGTGCGCCAGCTGGAGAAGCAACTGGGCAAGCTGGTGCGCAAGGCCGTGGTCAAATTGCTGGAAGACCCTGAAGCCAAACTGAAGATCGGCACCAAGGACCTGGAGGCCGCGCTCGGCACGCCGGTGTTCCGTAGCGAGCAGGTACTGGCTGGCAAAGGCGTGATCACGGGCCTGGCCTGGACCAGCATGGGCGGCGCCACGCTGCCAATCGAGGCGACCCGCATTCACACCCTCAACCGTGGCTTCAAGCTGACGGGCAAGCTGGGTGACGTGATGAAGGAGTCGGCCGAAATTGCCTACAGCTATGTCAGCTCCAACCTCAAGCAATTTGGCGGTGACCCAGGCTTCTTCAACGAAGCGTTCATCCACCTGCATGTACCTGAAGGGGCTACGCCCAAAGATGGCCCGAGCGCTGGCATCACCATGGCAAGTGCCCTGCTGTCGCTGGCCCGCGACCAGGCGCCGAAAAAAGGCGTGGCCATGACCGGCGAGCTGACCCTCACCGGCCAGGTGCTACCGATTGGTGGTGTGCGCGAGAAGGTGATTGCGGCGCGGCGGCAGAAAATCTTCGAGCTGATCTTGCCAGAGCCTAACCGAGGGGACTTCGAAGAACTGCCGGACTATTTGCGCGAAGGCCTGACGGTTCACTTCGCCAAGCGCTTTGCCGATGTGGCCAAGGTCCTGTTCTAACCTGCACTGGCCTCTTCGCGGCTTCAGCCGCGAAGAGGCCGGCACTGACAACACAAAACCCAGCAGCATCGGTTATCCTCGGGCCATCGCCAGCCCCCGGAGCCAACATGACCGCCCCTCGTCTGCTCGTTCCCCTGAGCTTCGCCCTGCTTTGTGCCTGCGCCCAGCACCCCGCACAGCCCGTCGAACTGGATGCCGAGAGTGAATGCCCAACCCGGCTGCGGGTAGGCCAGGCACTCACCCTGAGCTTACCCAGCAACCCGTCCACCGGCTATCGCTGGCGTGTCGAAAACCCAGCCTCAAGCATCCTGCGCAGCCTCGGCCCGGAGGTGTACAGCGCCCCCGAAGAAGAAGACGTGGTCGGCAGCGCCGGTGTTTCCACCTGGCGCTTCCAGGCCAGCAACACCGGAGACGCCCAACTGGTGCTGGTCTACCAGCAGCCGTGGGCCACAGACGTCGCCCCGGTGCAAACCTTCGACTGCAAGATTATCGTCCGCTGAGCACGATCAGCTGCGGTCATACGCCATCTGCACGACCTTCAGGTAGTCACAGAGGTCTTTCAGCGCGACCGTGGCAGCATCCAGCCCCATCGTCGCGCTGAGCTTCGCAGCCTGCGCCTGCCACTCCAGTTCGACCTTGCGCAGTTCGTGCAACCACTCGTTCTTGAGCGGCTCAAGGCCGGACAAGGCCTTGAGTGCCTCCTGCTCATCCTGAGCAGTTTGCAGCGCTCGCTGTAGGTGCCGCTGGTCGCCCAGCGCTTCCTCTATTTTTGCATCAAGCCGGGTGCGAACCTTGCTCAAGTCACTGAACGTCTTGGCCCCCTCCAGTGCATCAGCATGCTTGGCTAACTTGCCAGTCACAGCCTTCAACAGGCTGGCATCGACCTTCGGGTCCGCGATCAACCCGATGAGCTGGTCAATTTCATCATCGCTCGGGATCAAGCCCTCCAGTGCGCTGGCAACGGACGGTCTTTCGAACAATTCGATAGCCTGGCCAATATCTGCCCGCTGCTGGCGCAACTGGGCCAATCGTTGATCGAAGGCTGACGCCTGGCTCTGGAGGCTGACGATTCGTTTGTCCAGTTCCGATAACGGCTCTACCAAAGCAGACAGGGTGAAAAGTTCCAACCGCAGATTCTGCCTGGATAACAGTGAATGAAGCTGGCTCAAACGGCTTAGCACACTGGCAAGCCGGTAATGGGTATCGGCCCCCAGTTTGCTCGGGATGAAATCGCGGTCTTCCAGTAAAACGATAGCGCCTATCAGGCTCTCCTTGAAGGCGCGTTCGACACCCAGCAACAATGTACGCAGCTCACCCAGTTGCTCACGCGCCCCGGGTAACACGTTCATGTCCCAGCTTTGTATCAGGTGGAATACCTGATCTTGCACGGTTTGCATTTGCACGAAATCCGGCAGGGCCGCATTAACGTTGGTCACGTCCATGTCAAACGTCCTCATATTCTTCAATCAATTCATTAAATAACTCAGACAATGTGTGGCAAATATTGCCTATCTTTCTCCACGGCTTGATAACCTCAGAGAAATCGTGCACAAACGATTCAAGTTGAGTGAGGGTGCTCAACTCTTTGGCTTCGTTCACGGAGTTATTGGCGTACGAGGCCAGAAACAGCCATACATCTGCCAGGCGCCGGGTCGCTGCCGACAGGTCCTTGCACCTGAACTGCAGGTCCCTGACCAATGTCGAGATACGCTCGAAGTCGTTCAGCGCGGGGGCCATCCTGCCCAGTGCATCCGCCAATTCTTCGCGCTTTTGGATCAACACGTTTTTTCTGGCCCGGATTTTTTCTGCCTTGTCACCGAATACACCGCCGGTGATGATCAGGCCAATCGGCCCCAGTAAGATGCCTGTGAACGCGTAGCCCACGTTGGCATCGTACTCGGACTTCAACTGGTCAATCTGTTCGTCCCATTGATCCAGCTGCCGCCGTTTCATCAGGATGTCTTCATGGGAAACCTTCTCGTCGAAGTGTTTCAACAACCGTACCATTCGCGGCTTCAGCTCGCGTTTGATCTCACTGTTGAACCAATTGGCACGTGCGTCGACATCATCAATTCGCCGGCGAGTGCCTTCAATTTCCTTGACCAGTTCGTTGATGCCAAGTGTCAGCACACTGGCGATCTGCGCTTGATCTTCTTCACTCAGTTCCGACGTATAAACATCATCGCCCTGCTCGGCCTGTCGCTGCTTGATTGCCACAAAGACATCACTGTTCTCAAGATGCGCAAGCAGGCTGCCGCCACGCTGTACCAGGCTTTCAGCGAACAGTTCAATTTCAGGGCCCAGTTGCTTGATGCTACGCTCCAGTATGTCCCATTCGTACACATGCCTATGCAGTGCCTTATACAGGTCATGAACCATCGAGGCGTCAAGGCCGAGTGCCGCATAATCGACTTCGCGTTCGATTTCAGCTCGCGTGCGTGGCAACTGGTTTACAGTATTGGCGTATCGTTTGATGACCTTCAGATTATCAGCCGTCAATAAGCTGCCAACATGCTGGCCACCCTCAAGCCGGTTCTCGATGAACGTAAAATAACGTTCCGGCAACATCTTGACCTTGGACACCGGGTCCAGTTCATCTACGGTAACTTCTTCCCGCCGAGCATTGGCATTCATCACTTAACCCAATATCCTTTTTCAAATCCAGTAATCCTGCACTCGAAGTGTCCTTCTTCAACCGGCTTAATTCATTCATCTTGATAACTTAACGCTGTGGGAAAGTTCACTGCTCCCGGTCTGAACGCTCCGACCCTGAAGCATTGCCATGGCAAGATGCGCGGCCATTGGATAAAATGCGCCCCCGTTTCACCCTGTATCGAGCCTGCCGTGAGCAAACAACCCGACCGCCTCTTCTCCCAGCCCCTGGAGCAGGTGCCTGATTTCGTCTTCAACGAGGACGTGGTGCGTGTGTTCCCGGACATGATCAAGCGCTCGGTGCCCGGGTACCCGACCATCGTCGAGAACCTCGGCGTACTGGCCGCGCGCTTCGCCCAGCCAAATACCGCGCTGTACGACCTGGGCGCATCGCTGGGGGCAGTCACCCAGTCGCTGCGCCGCCATGTGCGCAGCGACGGCTGCCGGGTGATCGCAGTGGACAATTCCGCCGCCATGGTCGAGCGTTGCCGCCAGTACCTCACCGCCCAGGACTCGATGTTCCAAGAGCTGCTGCCGGTGCACGTGCTGGAGGCCGATATCCTTACCCTGCCTTTCGAGCCTGCCTCGGTAGTGGCGATGAACTTCACCCTGCAGTTCATCGCCCCCGACCAGCGTCTGGAACTGCTCGGCCGCATCCGCCAGGCACTGCTGCCCGGTGGCGCGCTGATCCTCTCGGAAAAGCTGCGGTTCGCCGATGAGCAAGAGCAGGACCTGCTCAATGAACTGCACCTGGACTTCAAGCGGGCCAATGGCTACAGCGAACTGGAAATCGCCCAGAAGCGCAGCGCCATTGAAAACGTGATGCGCCCCGATACCCTCGAAGCTCACCAGCAGCGCCTGCGCGCCGCCGGTTTCTCGAAAGTGGTGCCCTGGTTCCAATGCCTTAACTTCGCCTCGTTGATAGCCCTGCCATGATCGATCTGTCCCCCCTCGTCCGCCGCCTGGCGGGCACGCCCCTGGCTTCCTGGTCGCAAGGCCTGCAAGCGCAACTGGAAGCCAAGCTGGAGAAAGGCCACGGTGACCTCGATCGCTGGCGTGGTGCGCTCGATGCCCTGCCCGCCCTGCAACCCAGCGATATCGACCTGGTCAACGGGCTGCGTCTGGACTGCGACTGCGACGACGCCACCCGTGCGCAAATGCGCCAGGCACTGATGGGCCTGTCGCCTTGGCGCAAAGGTCCGTTCGACCTGTTTGGCGTGCATGTGGACACCGAGTGGCATTCGGACTGGAAATGGTCACGCGTTGCGCCGCACCTGGACCTCAAAGGCAAGCGCGTGCTCGACGTGGGCTGCGGCAACGGCTACTACCAGTGGCGCATGCTCGGTGCCGGGGCCGACATGGTGATTGGCGTCGACCCCAACTGGCTGTTCTTCTGCCAGTTCCAGGCCGTGCAGCAATACCTGCCGGAGCTGCCGGCGTGGCATTTGCCGTTCGCCCTGGAGGACCTTCCCGCTAACCTGGAAGGTTTCGACACGGTGTTTTCCATGGGCGTGTTCTACCACCGCCGCTCCCCCATCGAACACTTGCTGGCGCTGAAAGACTGCCTGGTCAAAGGTGGCGAGCTAGTGCTGGAAACCCTGGTGATCGAAGGCGACGAAAACCAGGTACTGGTACCTGAAGACCGTTACGCGCAGATGCGCAACGTCTGGTACTTGCCATCGGTTCCGGCCCTGGAGCGCTGGTTGCGCCGTGCCGGTTTCAGCGATGTGCGTTGCGTCGATGTAAGCGTGACCAGCGTCGAGGAACAGCGCAGTACCGAGTGGATGCGCTACCAGTCGCTGGGTGACTTCCTCGACCCGAACGACCACAGCAAGACCATCGAAGGGCTGCCGGCCCCACGCCGCGCCACCCTGCTGGCGCGCAAATAAAAAAGGCGCCCGGTTGGGCGCCTGAATACACCTGCGCCGAGGAGCTGTCGCGCGCAGGTGCTGTTACCTCAGTCCTTGGCCACCTCACGGGCCTTCTCTTGTGCCTTGCGCTCGCGTTCGGCAACGGCTTGTTGCTTGTCGCCGTGCAGGCGCTGCTGGTCTTCGCGGAACGCTTGCCAGAATTGCCTGGAACGCTCCGCACCGCCCTCGGCGTAAACACTGGCGCTGCCCAGGGCAAGGGTGGCCAACAGCAGGTATTTGGTCAGGTTCATCGTGGTTGCCTCGTGATAACCGATCAGACACGGCCATCCTAGTGAGAGGTAGCTAACAGCAAGGTGAGGCGGGGATTACAGTCCTGCAATCTGCGCAGAACAGACAGCCAGATAACCGCAGCATTACAAATCCGTTATCTGCGCCGCGATTGCTTTCTCATGTCGTAACATCCCGCCACTTGACCCTGATGCCACTACAGGGTCGAGAATCGCCCCCTTTCATCACACCGAGCCCCTTCATGCGCCTACTGATCATCGAGGACGAACTGCGTACCGCCGACTACCTGCAACAGGGCCTGCGCGAAAACGGCTATGTGGTCGACTGCGCCCACACGGGCACCGACGGCCTGCACCTGGCCCGCCAGCAGCCGTACGACCTGGTCATCCTCGACGTCAACCTGCCAGAACTCGATGGCTGGACCGTGCTGCAGCGGCTGCGTGCCGAGTCGGCCACGCGCATCATGATGCTCACCGCTCACGGCCGCCTCGCCGACCGGGTCAAAGGCCTGGACCTGGGCGCCGATGACTACCTGCTCAAGCCCTTCGAGTTCCCCGAGTTGCTGGCCCGCATCCGCAGCCTGCTGCGGCGCAACGACCAGCAACTGCAGCCCAGCACCCTGCGCGTCGCCGACCTGGAGCTGGACCCTGGCCGCCACCGCGCCTACCGCGCCGGGCAACGCATCGACCTGACCGCCAAGGAGTTCGCGCTGCTCCACCTGCTGATGCGTCAGACCGGCGAAGTGTTGTCGCGCACACAGATCATCTCATTGGTCTGGGACATGAATTTCGACTGCGACACCAACGTGGTCGAGGTCTCGATCCGGCGCCTGCGGGCGAAGATAGACGACCCGTTCGACAACAAGCTCATCCACACCCTACGTGGCGTAGGCTATGTACTTGAGGCGCGCTTTTGAAAAACCCCAGCCTGTCGATGCGCCTGGGCCTGGGCGTCACACTGATGGGCGCCGCACTCGTGCTGCTGCTTGCCTGCCTGGCGGTGTTCGCGCTGGATCACGAACTGGACAACCGCGCACGCAAAGACCTGGCGCGCAAGATGCTGCAGGTCGAGCACAACCTGCGCGTTGACCTGCGCAGCGAGGACCTGGGCAGCCGCGCCCACCCCCTGCTCGACCTGGTAATGGGGCATGACAACCTCAGCCTCAGCGTAATGGCCCTAGAGGGCCGCCACCCGCACCTGCTCAGCCTCGGCCCGGCTTTGGAGTCGCAGGTGGGCGAATTGCACACCGATGCCCGTCTGAGCTTTCACGCCTGGCGCGACAGCAGCGGCAATCAGATCCTCACCGTGACCCGGCTGATGCGCCTGCGCGACAACACGCCGGTGAAGGTGATGATGTCGCTCAACCGCGCCGACGACAACGCCCTGCTGCAGGCTTACCTGCATTCCACTTTGCTCGCTCTGCCACTGCTGCTGGTCTTGATTGGTGCGGGCGCCTGGTGGCTGATGCAGCGCGGCCTGAAACCCCTGCGGCACTTCCGGCGCATTGCCGGGCAGGTATCGGCCCAGGACCTGCAGCATCGTTTGCCCGCCACTGGGTTGCCACAGGAGCTGGCAGAACTGGCCAGCAGTATCAACGTCATGCTCGATCGCCTCGATCAGGGCGTGAGCCAGTTGTCGCAGTTCTCCGACGATCTGGCCCATGAACTGCGCACCCCATTGAGCAACCTGATGGGCAAGGCGCAGGTGACCCTGGCCCGTGAGCGGGACAACGCCAACTACCGGGAAGTGCTGGAAGACAGCATCGAGGAACTGACGCGGCTCAACCGCATCATCAACGACATGCTGTTTCTCGCCCAGGTCAGCCAGCCTCAAGTGCAGATCACGCTCAAGCCGATGGCAATGGCCGACGAGGCTGCAAGGGTGGTCGAGCTGTTTGCCTTCAGCGCCGAAGTGAAAGCCGTTGAGTTGCGGGTTCAGGGCTGGGGCACAGCGCTGGGTGACCGGTTGATGTTGCAGCGGGCGTTGTCGAACCTGCTGAGCAATGCGATACGGCATGGCCCTGAGGGTGAGCCCATCGAACTGCGTATCGAACGCTCTGGCAGCGAAGTACGGCTATCTGTGGAGAACCAGGGGCCTGGCATTGCTGCCGAGCACCACGCGCGGTTGTTCGAGCGGTTTTACCGGGTAGGATCGGGGCGCTCGCGGCTGGAGGGCGGGACCGGGTTGGGGTTGGCGATCGTAAAGTCGATCATGCAATTACATGGTGGGCGTGTTGAATTGATTAGCAGCCCCCCAGGGCCTACCCGCTTTACCCTGGTGTTTCCTGCCGAGTAATCAGCTGTCTGTACTGGCCTCTTCGCGGGCAAGCCCGCCCACAGGGACTCCACAGGCCTTGAGATTTGTGCAATACCTGTGGGAGCGGGCGTGCCCGCGAAGAGGCCGGTACAGGCGATCATCAAATCAGCGCGAAGCCGCCACGATCAGCGCCTTCATCTCGGCCACTGCGGCCTTGAAACCAACGAACAAGGCGTGCGCCACCAGCGCATGGCCAATGTTCAGCTCATTGATACCCTTGATCGCCGCCACCGCCTCAACGTTGTGGTAATGCAGCCCGTGACCGGCATTGACGATCAGTCCCTGCCCCACGCCAAAGGCCACGCCATCGACGATACGCTTGAGTTCCTCAGCCACTTCAGTCGGGGTTTCGGCATCGGCATAACGCCCGGTGTGCAGTTCGATGGCCGGTGCCCCCACGCGGCGTGAAGCCTCGATCTGCCGCTCGTCGGCATCGATGAACAGCGACACTTCGGCACCGGCGCGCGACAGGCGCTCCACGGCGGCCTTGATCCGCGCCTCTTGCCCGGCAACGTCCAGGCCCCCTTCGGTGGTCAGCTCCTGACGGGTTTCGGGGACCAGGCAAATGTGCGCCGGGCGGATCTTCTCGGCAAAGGCCATCATCTCTTCGGTGACGCCCATCTCGAAGTTCATGCGCGTCTGCAGCACATCCTTGAGCAGCACCACGTCACGCTCCTGGATGTGCCGGCGGTCTTCGCGCAGGTGCACGGTGATGCCATCGGCGCCCGCCTCTTCGGCGTCCAGGGCAGCCTTGACCGGATCAGGGTAACGCGTGCCCCGGGCCTGGCGCAGGGTCGCCACGTGGTCGATGTTTACGCCAAGAAGCATGCGGTTGCTGTGAGTCACGAAAGGCTCTCCTGAAAATTGAGCCCCACAGCATACGTCGTGATCAGCGCTTGCGAAACAGTTCCCGGCTGACCAGCGGTTTTGCGCCCAGGTGAACGGCCAATGCCTGGCGCATCAGGCGTTTGGCGGCGAGCAAGGCGCCTGGGGCGTTCCAGTCAGCTTCTGCCAGGGCCATGAGCTCGGTGCCGCGAAACAGGCCGGGTTGCACCAGCTCGACCCGCTCCAGACCGGCATCCACGCGCAAGCGGTAAAGGCCGTCAGCCACGATGGGGTGGTCGTTGACGTCATGGTTCAAGGAAAACGCATAACCAAGCTCGTCCAGCAGCCGCCATTCGAACGAACGCAGCAGCGGCTCCAGCGGGCGCCCGGCGGCCAAGGCTTGCAGGGTCAATGTGTAATGCTCGAACAGGGCCGGGAACGGCGCTTCAGCCGGCAGCAGGCGCATGAGCAGCTCGTTGAGGTACAAGCCGCTGAACAGGGCATCACCGTGTAGCCAGGCCGCAATCCCGGCGCTGTCCATGCGACCGACATTCTTCAGCTCGCCACGCCCGCGCAGCTCCACCTCAAGCGGCACGAACGGCCGCACCAGGCTGCCGCCCTTGCCGCGCGCACGGCGCAGTACAGCGCGCATGCGGCCCTGCGGGGTGAAGAAGTCTACCAGCGCGCTGGTTTCCTTGTAGGCACGGCTGTGCAGCACATAGGCTGGCTGGCCGACAGGTTGTTCCATGGGAGATCACTCGTTCCCTGTAGCCAGGAATAACCGCATAGTGGGGCTGCTGTGCAGCCCCAACAATATTGCTTACAGGTCGCCGTAACCCAGCGAACGCAGGGCGCGCTCGTCGTCGGACCAGCCGCCTTTCACCTTGACCCACAGGTTGAGCATGACCTTGGAGTCGAACAGCACTTCCATGTCCTTGCGCGCCTCAGAGCCGATGCGCTTGATGCGCTCGCCCTTGTCGCCAATGATGATCTTCTTCTGGCCATCACGTTCAACCAGGATCAGCGCGTGAATGTGCAGCACATGGCCCTGCTGCTTGAATTCTTCAATTTCCACGGTGATCTGGTACGGCAGCTCCGCACCCAGCTGGCGCATGATCTTCTCGCGCACCAGCTCGGCGGCCAGGAAACGGCTGCTGCGGTCAGTGATCTGGTCTTCCGGGAAGAAGTGATCGTTTTCAGGCAAGTGCTTGGCGATCTGTGCTTCCAGCGCCTCGAGGTTGTGCCCCTGCTGCGCAGAGATCGGCATCACCTCGGCGTTCGGCAGTTGCTCCTGCAGCCACTGCAGGTGCGGAATCAACTCGGCTTTCTCTTCCATGCGGTCGGTCTTGTTGACCGCGATGATCAGCGGGCCAGTCACGTACTGCACACGCTCCAGCACCAGTTGGTCCTCGTCGGTCCACTTGGTGCGGTCAACTACGAAAATCACCACGTCGACGTCCTTCAGGGCCGCCGAGGCGTTACGGTTCATGTAGCGGTTCAGGGCCTTGTCGTTGGCCTTGTGCATACCCGGGGTATCGACGTAGATCGCCTGCACGTCACCCTCGGTCTTGATGCCAAGCATGTTGTGGCGGGTGGTCTGCGGCTTGCGCGAGGTAATCGCCAGCTTCTGGCCGAGGATGTGGTTAAGCAGGGTCGACTTGCCGACGTTGGGGCGGCCGACAATGGCGACGTAGCCGCAGCGAGTCGGGTTGTTATCAGTCATTGCCATTCTCCACGCCCAGGGCGATCAGTGCAGACGCGGCAGCTACTTGCTCGGCAATACGCCGGCTAACGCCCTGACCACGGCTTTTGTTGTTCAGCAGCACCACTTCGCATTCGACGAAGAACGTGCGGCAGTGCGGTTCACCCTGGATATCCACCACTTCGTAGCGCGGCAGCTCACAGCTGCGCGATTGCAGAAACTCTTGCAGGCGGGTTTTCGGGTCCTTGTTGGTATCGACCAGGGTCAAGCCTTCGAACTCATCGGCAAGCCAGGCCAGGACGCGCTCCCGTGCGGTTTCCATATCGGCGTCCAGGTAGATGGCACCGATCAGTGCCTCCAGGGCGTCGGCCAGGATCGACTCGCGGCGAAAACCGCCGCTCTTGAGCTCACCCGAACCCAGGCGCAAGTATTCGCCCAGGTCGAAGCCACGGGCCAGCCGGGCCAGGGTTTCGCCCTTGACCAGCCGCGCACGCAGGCGCGACAGCTGGCCTTCACGGGCCTGCGGAAAACGCTCGAAAAGCGCTTCGCCGGCGACGAAGTTGAGAATGGCGTCACCGAGAAACTCCAGGCGCTCGTTGTTGCGCCCGGCATAGCTGCGATGGGTCAGCGCCAGGAGCATCTGGTCCTGGTTCTTGAAGGTATAACCGAGCTTTCGCTCCAGACGGGCAAGGGAAGCACTCATGCGGCCACCCGTTCGTTGTTCAACGCGTTGTTCAAATCAACATCCTGAAAGACTGTTTGGCTGTGGTTCGCCACGCGATGTGCGGCGAATCTCCCGATCCCTGAGAACACAGCCTATGTCAGAAATGCATTCGGCGCTGTCTGCTGGACAGCGCCGATGGGTATCAATGGATCAGGCCAACCCGCGACAGGTTGGGCAGGTGGCTGAGCTTGGGTTCTGGCCAGCTCATCCACACTGCAAAGGCCTTGCCGACGATGTTCTGGTCCGGAACCATGCCGTGCAGCTCCTTGGGAATGTTCGGGTCATCCCAGAAACGGCTGTCGTTGGAATTGTCGCGGTTGTCGCCCATCATGAAGTAATGGCCTGCCGGCACGGTCCATTGCTGATCCGGCGGCATGCGATAACGGCTCATTTCCTTGCGGATCAGGTGTTCGGCCTCACCGAGTTTTTCCTTGTACAGCTCGGCGCTGCCCAAGGTACCCGGCTCGGTGCCCACCAGTTGTTCGGCAATCGGCTGGCCGTTGACGAACAGCCGCTTGTCGTTGGTGTAGCGAACCACATCACCCGGCAAGCCAACCACACGCTTGATGTAGTTGACGTTCGGGTCGCTCGGGTAGCGGAACACCATTACATCACCGCGTTGCGGGTCACCGACCTCGATGACCTTCTTGTCGATCACCGGCAAACGAATGCCGTACGAGAACTTGTTCACCAGGATGAAATCGCCCACTTCCAGGGTCGGTTTCATCGACCCCGAAGGGATCTGGAACGGCTCGACCAGGAACGAGCGCAGCACCAGCACGATGAACAGCACCGGAAAGAACGACTTGCCGTACTCGACCAGCAGCGGTTCCTTGTTCAGGCGCTCGACCACCGCCATCTCGGGCTGGCTGACGCTGCCCTGGTAGTTGGCGATTGCTGCGCGCCGGCGCGGGGCCAGGAACAGCAGGTCGATCAAGCCCAGCAGACCGCAGACGAAGACGGCGATGACTAGCAACAGCGGGAAATTTAGCGACATAGGACCTAGCTATCCAACCTGAGCACGGCGAGGAAGGCTTCTTGTGGAATCTCCACGTTGCCCACCTGTTTCATGCGTTTCTTACCGGCCTTCTGCTTTTCCAGCAGTTTCTTCTTACGGCTGACGTCACCGCCATAGCACTTGGCCAGTACGTTCTTTCTGAGCGCCTTGACGGTTGTCCGCGCGATGATCTGGCCGCCGATAGCTGCCTGGATCGCCACGTCGAACATCTGCCGAGGGATCAGTTCCTTCATCTTTTCGGTCAACGCACGGCCTTTGTAGGCCGCGTTGTCGCGGTGCACGATCAATGCCAAAGCATCGACCTTGTCGCCGTTGATCAGTACATCCAGCTTGACCAGGTTGGCCGACTGGTAGCGGTCGAAATGATAGTCCAGCGAAGCATAGCCGCGGCTGGTGGACTTGAGACGGTCGAAGAAGTCCAGTACCACTTCGTTCATCGGCATGTCGTAACGCACCTGAACCTGGCTGCCGAGGAACTGCATGTCGCGCTGCACACCACGCTTCTCGATGCACAGGGTGATGACATTACCGAGGTGCTCTTGCGGGACCAGAATGGTCGCGGTGACGATCGGCTCACGGAAGTCGGCCACAGCCGATACGTCTGGCAGCTTCGACGGGTTGTCGACAACGATGGTTTCGCCGGTTTTCAGTTCCAGCTCGTAGATCACGCTAGGTGCTGTGGTGATCAGGTCCAGGTCGTATTCGCGCTCCAGGCGCTCCTGGATGATCTCCATGTGCAGCATGCCAAGGAAGCCGCAACGGAAGCCGAAGCCCAAAGCGTCAGAGCTTTCCGGCATGTACTGCAGCGACGAGTCGTTCAGGGTCAGCTTCTGCAGGGCATCGCGGAAGTCTTCGAAGTCGTCGGAACTGACCGGGAACAGGCCGGCGTATACCTGCGGCTGGATCTTCTTGAAGCCTGGCAGCACTTCGACCTCAGGGGTCGAGGACAGGGTCAGGGTGTCACCCACAGGGGCACCGTGAATGTCCTTGATGCTGGCGATGATGAAGCCTACTTCGCCAGCTTTCAGGTCTGCGGTCTGGGTGTGTTTCGGCGTGAATACACCGACGCTGTCGACCAGGTGCACCTTGCCGGTGGACTTGACCAGGATCTTGTCACCCTTCTTGACGCGGCCCTGGCGCACGCGCACCAGCGAGACCACGCCCAGGTAGTTGTCGAACCAGGAATCGATGATCAGCGCTTGCAGCGGCGCATCGATCTCGCCCTCGGGTGCAGGAATGGAGTGCACCAGGCGCTCGAGCACCTCGTCCACGCCCATGCCGCTTTTGGCACTGCAGGCCACAGCGTCGGTAGCGTCGATGCCGATGATCTTCTCGATCTCGTCCTTGACGCGGTCCGGGTCGGCCTGGGGCAAGTCCATCTTGTTCAGCACCGGCATGACCTCCAGGCCCTGCTCGATGGCGGTGTAGCAGTTGGCCACGGACTGGGCCTCTACGCCCTGGCCGGCGTCGACGACCAGCAGCGCACCTTCACAGGCCGCCAGCGAGCGCGAGACTTCATAGGTGAAGTCAACGTGGCCGGGGGTGTCGATGAAGTTCAGCTGATAGGTCTTGCCGTCCTGCGCCTTGTAGTGAAGCGTGACGCTGTGGGCCTTGATGGTAATACCGCGTTCACGCTCCAGGTCCATGGAATCAAGCACCTGGGCTTCCATTTCGCGTGCCGACAGGCCACCGCACATCTGGATGAAACGGTCGGCCAGCGTCGACTTGCCATGGTCGATGTGGGCGATGATGGAGAAATTGCGGATATGACTCAAATCACTCACGGGTCAACACTCGAAAAGGCTGCGAGCCGGACGCCCGCCGAAAAATAGCCGGGAATTGTACCTCAAGCTGCCGGGATATGGGAGATTCCTCTGTCCGACTGTACACAGCAATCCACCGTCCAATTGTGAATAATCATGAAAAAGGGCAGCCGTAGCTGCCCTTTCTCCCTTGCCAGGCCGCTTATTCAGCGAGCTTGAAGGTGATGAAGCTGGCACGGCCCTGACGCAGCACGCGCATCGACACCGAACGGTTCTTCGGCAGCTCCTTGGCGATTTCGGTGAACTCTTTGGCCGAACCGATGGCCTGGTTGTTCAGGTGGCTGATGACATCACCCGGACGCAGGCCGATCAGCGCTGCCGGGCCATCCTGCACTTCCTTGATGACCACACCGCCTTTGAGCTCCAGGGATTTCTTCTGCTCGGCGGTCAGGTCGGCGACCGACACACCCAGACGGTTACTGCTGCGCTCTGCACTGCCATCGGCACCGGTGCCGGTGCCGATGTCGGCATCATCGTCCGGCAGCGCGCCGACGCTGATGTCCAGGGTCTGGCGCTTGCCGTTGCGGATGATTTCCAGCTTGGCCTTCTCACCATCCTTGAGGCCGCCGACCAGGTGTGGCAGGTCGGCCGACATGACGATTGGCTGGCCGTTCATGCTCAGGATCACGTCGCCCACCTGCAGGCCGCCCTTGGCTGCCGGGCCGTTTTCCAGCACCTGGGCCACCAGGGCACCGGCCGGTTTGTCCAGGCCGAAGGATTCCGCCAGGTCCTTGTTGACCTCCTGGATGACCACGCCCAGCCAACCGCGGCTGACCTTGCCGTCTTTCTTCAGCTGGTTGGACACATCGATCGCCACATCGATCGGGATGGCGAACGACAGGCCCATGAAGCCACCGGAGCGGGTGAAGATCTGCGAGTTGATACCCACCACTTCGCCCTTCATGTTGAACAGCGGGCCGCCGGAGTTACCCGGGTTGATGGCCACGTCAGTCTGGATGAACGGTACATAGGTGTCGTTTGGCAAGGTACGGCCCTTGGCGCTGACGATACCTTTGGTCACCGAATGGTCGAAGCCGAACGGCGAACCGATGGCCAATACCCATTCGCCCACCTTGAGCTTCTCGGAGTCACCCAACTTGACCGTCGGCAGGTTCTTGCCTTCGACCTTGAGCAGGGCCACGTCGGTGCGCGGGTCGGTGCCGACCAGCTTGGCCTGCAGCTCGCTGCGGTCCGAAAGACGGACGATGATCTCGTCGGCATCGGCCACCACATGGTTGTTGGTCAGCACGTAGCCATCGCTGGAAATGATGAAGCCCGAGCCCAGCGACTGCGCCTCGCGCTGGCGGTCACCACGCGGCGAACGCGGCTGCTGCGGCATGTTGCGCTCGAAGAACTCGCGGAACATCGGCGGCAGGCCTTCCAGGTCCGGCATCTGCCCGGCGGCGACGCGGTTGGGCAGCTTCTGCTTGGTACTGATGTTGACCACGGCCGGCGAGGCCTGCTCGACCAGGGTGGTGAAGTCCGGCAGGGCTTCCTCGGCCTGGGCGGTGAGCACCTGGCCAAGCATCAGCACGGCGGCGAACATCGTTAGGTAGGATTTCAAGCGTGGTATTGACATACGGCTCCCGTCACAACGAGCGGTAGTTTAGAAAGACCCCTGCACAAAGCAGGAAAGGCCAGGCTCCTGAAAGCCTGACCTATAGAAAATTTGCCGATGGATTGCAAATGACAATGCTTTAATTTCATTTCAGCCGTATGTTCGCCTGCCTTCGCACGGCCCGCAAACGCGCGCCATCACTGGCGCGCCTGGGCATCCTGAGGGCGCATCGACAAAGCGACGCGTTCTGCCGTACCGAGCGGAATTTCGCCCACCACGGTCACCATCACCTTGCCCTTTGGCGTATTGAGGCGACGCGAAACAGCCGAAGTCGGGCCGAGCTGGGTGCGCATGTCGGTGCCGCCGTCATCGTTCACCGGTTCGAGGAACACGGAAAAACGTGCGAGGCCATCGTCATACATCAGGCTGCTGACCGAACTGTTGTGTTTGGAGTCGCGACGCACCGAGCTGTTGACCAGCTCGAACCCGGGCGGTAGCCAGTCCGAGCGCCAGCCAGCAACGCTGTCATTGCTGACGGGCGCGCCATGCTGCACAGGCTTGCAGGCAGCGCTGGGGCGCAAGTCATCGTCGCCAGGCGGCTCGTCGGTATCGAGGCGGGTCATCTGGAAGCGCTCCAGCAACTGCCCTTTGTCGTTGAGCATCAACGAGCGCAGTGGCAGGCCGGTATTACGGTCCAAGTGTAGTTCGAAGGCATAGCGGTGCTGGTCGCGGGGCGTGAGCGTCACGATCACGGCGTCGCGCCCGGCGACCCGTGACTTGCCCGCCACGCTCAAATCGTACCAGCCCATCAGTTTCAGCGGATCAAGCACACGCGGCGCGGTATCTGGCGGTGCCGCGACACTGCTGACCAAGGCCCCACTGACACACGCCACCCTCCCATCCACGCGCACGATTTCCTGGGCGGCACCATCGAGCTGCAGCAGCCGCTCGCTGACCTTGCCGTCCTCGACCCGGTGCCAGATATCGTGGGAAGAGAAGCTGCCGTTGCGTTCGTAGACGAAAGAGCCTTGATAGCTCTGCTTTTGCTCGGCCTGTGCCAGCTTGTTCAGCCACTCACTCGCCTGGGGCGAGGAGTTGGCCGCCAATGCTGGCACCATCATGAAGCTGCCAATCAGCAGCGACAGGAGAGGTAGCGCGCGCATGATCCTCCTTACTTAACGGTTTTCCAGGCTGGCGGCGCGGGCATAAGGCAATGCGGTTTCAGTGCCTTTGAGCGCAGATTCCTGGGCATGCTGACGCAGGTAGCCTGGCAAACGCTGATCCCAGCCGGCCTGGTTTTGCAGCACACCGTTGGCCATTGGCCCGGTCGGTTGCTCACTGCTCTCACTATAGCCTGCCAAAACGGCCGGGCCTTGTGCTTGTGGCACGCTCAGGCCTTGCTGGACAGGCTGCTGGGCTGCAAGCTCGGCACCGGTGATTTCGTCCTGGTTGTACATGCGTACACCGGCAAGCACCGCAACGGTGACCGAAGCCGCTACAGCCAGCCGACCAATGCTGCGCCACGGGCCTTTCTTGACCTTGGCCGGCACCGCTTCGTCAGCCAGCGCGGCAGACACCGCCGAGGCGATATCCAGGTTAGGCAGCAGCAGCTCCTTGTGCATGGCTGCACGGGCAACCTGGTAACGCGACCAGGTGGCACGGGTTTCGGCATCGTCGACGGCGTTCAACACCCGACGCAATTCCAGTTCGTCCGCTTCGTTATCCATCACCGCGGACAGCGATTCCTGCAAAGCTTCACGACTCATGGCGGTTCCTCTCTTGGCTGTCGCCGCTGTCTCAGGTTTCCTGCAACAACGGCTGCAGGGCTTTGTCTATGGCCTCCCGAGCGCGGAAGATTCGAGAGCGCACGGTACCCACCGGACATTGCATGACACTGGCAATGTCTTCGTAACTCAGTCCGTCGAACTCGCGCAGGGTCAGTGCCGTGCGCAGGTCTTCGGGCAGTTGCTGGATGGTGCGATGGACGGTGCCTTCGATTTCATCCCGCAACAACGAGCGCTCTGGGGACTCGAGATCCTTGAGGCCATGATCGCCGTCGTAAAACTCCGCATCCTCGGAGCTCACATCACTGTCTGGCGGCCGTCTTCCACGGGACACCAGATAATTCTTCGCCGTGTTGATGGCTATACGGTACAGCCAGGTATAAAACGCACTGTCACCGCGAAAATTGCCAAGCGCACGGTAGGCCTTGATAAAGGCTTCCTGCGCCACATCCTGGGCCTCGTGGGTATCGTGAACGAACCGCACGATCAACCCGAGAATCTTGTGCTGATACTTCAGCACCAACAGATCGAACGCTCGCCTGTCACCGCGCTGAACGCGCTCGACAAGCTGCTGATCCTCTTCCTGGGTTAGCATGAACACTCCTCGGTGAACTCGAAGGAGCGTTGCAACAGCCATCGTTCAGGCTTGCAACCATAGACTCGGGCTTTACGCAAAAGTTCTCCCCTCCAAGCAAGTTTCCTGCAGCCCTTGGTCGGCTTGCACGGAAGACGCGGCGCGGTCACGGCCGGCTACGTCGATAATCAGGTTTCGAATACGCAGAGACAGCCCGGACAGGCCTGCCACCCTGCGTCGCCGCGGCAAATTGTGGCGTGCGGGCAGCCTTCATAGGATTTCCGGCCATGTCGGAAAGTTCCCACAAAGGTTGCCGCAACCTGGCAAGTGGCATGGAAATTGGCCACCCCGGGCTGCTATAAAGGCATCCCGGCCAAGTTTAACGATAGTTTCACAATGCCATCTGCGCGTGACTATTGTGCCGCGCCCTTTCCAAAGATTACTAGTGTCCCGACATGAGCCAACAATTCAAACATGATGTCCTGGTGATCGGCAGCGGTGCCGCCGGTCTCAGCCTGGCACTTAACCTTCCCAGCCACGTGCGCATTGCCGTGCTCAGCAAGGGCGACCTGGCCAACGGCTCGACCTTCTGGGCCCAGGGCGGGGTCGCTGCGGTGCTCGACAACACCGATACCGTGCAGTCGCATGTCGAGGACACCCTCAATGCCGGCGGCGGCCTGTGCAACGAAGAGGCGGTGCGCTTTACCGTCGAGCACAGCCGGGAAGCCATTCAATGGCTGATCGAGCAAGGCGTGCCCTTTACCCGCGACGAGCACTACAGCGTTGATGACGGTGGTTTCGAGTTCCATCTCACCCGTGAGGGCGGCCATAGCCACCGGCGCATCATCCACGCCGCCGATGCGACCGGCGCGGCCATTTTCACGACGCTGCTGGAACAGGCTCGCCTGCGCCCGAACATCCAGCTGCTGGAGCAGCATGTAGCGGTCGACCTGATCACCGAACGCCGCCTGGGCCTGCCTGGCGAACGCTGCCTGGGCGCCTATGTGTTAAACCGCAATACCGGGGAGGTAGATACCTTCGGCGCACGCTTCACCGTGCTGGCCACCGGTGGCGCAGCCAAGGTCTATCTCTATACCAGCAACCCCGATGGCGCTTGCGGTGACGGTATCGCCATGGCCTGGCGGGCGGGTTGCCGGGTGGCCAACCTTGAGTTCAACCAGTTCCACCCGACCTGCCTGTACCACCCGCAGGCCAAGAGCTTCCTGGTCACCGAAGCCCTGCGCGGCGAAGGCGCGCTGCTGCGCCTGCCCAACGGCGAACGTTTCATGCCGCGCTTCGACCCACGCGAAGAACTGGCCCCGCGCGACATCGTGGCCCGCGCCATCGACCATGAGATGAAGCGCCTGGGCGTGGACTGCGTCTACCTGGACATCACCCACAAGCCGGCCGATTTCATCAAGAGCCACTTCCCCACCGTGTACGAGCGCTGCCTGGCGTTTGGCATCGACATCACCCGTCAGCCGATCCCGGTGGTGCCCGCAGCGCACTACACCTGCGGCGGGGTGATGGTCGACGACCGTGGCCACACCGACGTACCGGGCTTGTACGCGATTGGCGAAACCAGCTTCACCGGCCTGCACGGCGCCAACCGCATGGCCAGCAACTCTTTGCTGGAATGCTTCGTCTATGGCCGGGCCGCCGCTGCCGACATCCAGGCGAACCTTGAGGCAGTGGCCATGCCCAAGGCCCTGCCGGGCTGGGACGCCAGCCAGGTCACCGACTCGGACGAGGACGTGATCATCGCGCACAACTGGGACGAGCTGCGGCGTTTCATGTGGGACTATGTCGGCATCGTACGCACCAGCAAACGCCTGCAACGCGCGCAGCATCGCATTCGCCTGCTGCTGGATGAGATTGACGAGTTCTACAGCAACTATCGCGTAAGCAGAGACCTGATTGAATTGAGGAACCTTGCTCAAGTAGCGGAACTGATGATCAGGTCTGCCATGAAACGTAAGGAATCTCGGGGTCTGCACTACACGTTGGACTATCCAGAGCTGCTGCCAGAGGCGAAGGATACGATCCTTACACCCGACAAATGAGGCACGTTAGGAGCCATAGCGTAGCACCATGGGGCCCCAGTTTGTAACAGCTTTGGCGCACATTTGTCCCAACGCTGAGGTCCTTATCACCTGCCCGCAAGGGTCCTTATCGTGCGCCTGAGCGAGCATGCGAGGGCCTATGGGGGTAAGCGCGCAGGTTAGTAGTTACAGGTGGTCACTCAGATTTTTGTGCCAGATCCTCATGAGGTGCCCTTGAGGCACCCATACAGCCAGAAGGCCACATGAACACCAACGCAGGCCCGTAGGCCGCGCTAAACGTGTCCATGAAGTTGTCCTAAGAGTTAAGGGATCGGTGAACCGTCAGGTTTGTGAGACCGTATTGAGTGGCAATCTCAAGGATGCCCTCATAGGATTTAGGCCAGCCTCCACCACTTGAGTCGTTGGTGGCCCCTGACTGGAGCAGGGCAAAGCAAACGGCTGCATATGGGGTCAGGTGATCGACTTGTATCTTCGTAACCACCCGTTTGTCCTTGTAGGTATAACAGAGAGTAAAACTCATGGCTGGCCTTGCCGTAACATGGTCGATGCCCAAGCATAGCAACTAAACAGCTCGCCCATGAGGCCCATTACGGACCTCATGGATACAGCGGGTGTTACGGCTTGACGACCACACGGGTGATCAGCGGAAAGTCTACGGTCTCGACCTGAAGTTTCTCAGTAGGGTCCGCTGGGTTTGCCAGCTTCAGCTTGACCTTGGCCTGAGCCATTACGTCAGCGATACCGGTGATTTCGATGTCCCAGCCCTGTACCGAGGCGTTACGGCTGGCGAGGATTGACCACACATCACCGTCGTTACCTTCACGGAACGACAGGGAGGCGAAGCCTTTAGGGAGCATGAAGACGCCACGGTTGCCATCCGAATAGAACTGGGTACGGCAGCCCAACAGGTCCTCAATATCATCTACGCCTGCACGCTGGGCAGCACGCTCAAGGATTGCCTGTTCGGTCATGTGCATCAGCAGCACGAAGTCACTCAGGGAGTTGCCCACTGAGTGGTTGATGCTCAGTGTTAGTTGGTCAATCCAATCCTCAGCACGATCACGTGGTCCAGTGCCAGCAATGGTGACTTCCTTGACCTCGACACTTGGGGACTTCAGGAGAATGTCCACGATGGTAGAGCCGCACGCTTTCTCAAAGTCCTGCATGGCCTTATCCAGCATTTGGCCGATGGAGTTGCTGGTGAAACCTGCCACCACATGAGCATCTAACAGAGTCATACGGTGCGAGAAGAACGCGGCGGTATCAGTGGGCTCCGTAAAGATCACGTCACCGGCAACAGCTTCACCCTTTGTAATGGTCGAGGTGTCGTAGATCGACTTACGTGGGTCGAACTCGACGTTGCGGTCGACCATGTTGACCAGTTGCACAGGGGTCGGCTCAGTGCCCTTAGGTCGAAACTCACACGGGATAGCATCAACGGCGTTCTGGTGCCATTCGCCACCATTAAAGAAGTCGTCAAGGACCGCAACGATACCTTCAGCGGCGACGCTGCCGTCACTGCATGGGGCGCTTGTGGATGCCTGGGTGTTGAACTGAAGGTTACCACCATTGCCCCACACGGCCTGCTCATAGGCAGTCGGTGCGCTGTAACGGTCAGTGTTCTCGCGGTGGTCGGCGGATTTGAAAGCGTTCTGTTTACGAGTAGGCATGATTGAGTATCTCCTGAAAGTTTACTTGAAGGGGTTCAACGGGACGCCAACAAGAGCCAGCGCCACCGGAGGCAAGACGGTGTGAGTCAGTAGGTTGCCCGTGAGTCATTCCCACGAGGACCATGAGGACCGGCCATTAGCGGCACGGATAGCAGCACCACGTGCACGGTATTCAGCTTCGCGGGCCTCACGCTTGGCACGGCGACGGGCGACCTCAAGGGCCGTAGGGGTCGCATAGGAAGCAACGCGCTCAGCATGGGCACGAGACTCAGCTAACTGGCGCTCACGCTCGGCTGCTGAATGGGCCTCACGAGCACGAACTGCTCGGACCACAGCGGGGAACGCATCAGCGATCAGACCAGCGTCAAGGTATTGCTTAACGATGGCCTCACGGGCCGAATCATTCTTACCTGCACCAGCGATCAGCCCAGACAGCATCACGCCTTCAGCGAAGGTACGGGTCACGCTCTGGCCTTGGACTTCAACAGTTTCGGGCGTTACGTTTTGAATGTTCAATTGCATGGTAGGTGTCTCCTAAATTCGAGACATTGATTCATGGCCCTGCCGCATAGAGGCAACGTGACCAGATGGCAAGGAGTAGCCGCACGGACCTCTCAAGGACATGATCAATATCTTCTGGGTTTGGGTTGGTGCGATCACGGGTCTGTAACTTGGCGGGGTGTGATCTTGGTGCCGATAGCGGACGGCGTTACAATAGATGGATGATGCGTTGAGCTTTCCCTAAAGGGACCTTTAAGCGTGCACGGAGTACCCCGTCGATGTGGAGCGATGGTGACCCGATGATCGACTTAACGAAGGCGCTCAGACCGGGGTGATTGGCTTCGAGGTGGGCCAGTAGGGAATCCAAATGGACCCCGCATGATGACTCGCAATAGAAGCTGTTACGGGCACGTCGATCACGCCAGATGCCACGGAGGGTCAGCAACTTCACGCGGGACGCGGGGGTGACGCACAGGGCATTGAGCTGGTCGAGGAAGGAACTGCTCATAGCTGTGCCTCCTTGCATGCACGGCCCCAGCGATCCACACGGGATGCCTGAGTGGCCTTCTTAGCTTTGGCCTGAGCGGCCTTGGCTTCAGCTACGCCGACGTTGATGGTCTCAGTATTTGCACGCAACCAGTCAAGGCCACGGGGTTTGACCCTCCAGCCTTCACGGTTGCCGAAGTCCGATGAGATCGCCACAAAGGCGCCTGATGAGAAACCTTGCTGCTTCGGTCGGATCTGACCAGTACGGCTACCAAAATCGTCACAGACGTGAACGAACATCGGCCCCTTTGCGAGAAATTCAAGAGCAAGTCGAGGCTGTTGAATACCAGCCACACGGCAAGCCTCGGTCCATGTCAGACCCGCGCCGCGAGCCTTCATGTCGAGAGTCGTAGCCTTGGGCATGTTTGCGTCCAGAAGGGCATCTTTATGGCGCAGCTCACGGACGGCACTGTTACGCATGGCGATGAACGCACGAATGACCATCAGGTAAAAGTCGGTTGAAACCCACATGGCGTATGCAATTGCGCCCTCTTCTGTTGCAAGGGTCCCGTTACCGTGGGAGACATGCAAATTTGCATCTTTGATCAGGGCAGCTTGAACAGCATTACGCCACTGACCCGGTTCCCGAACATTCAGAGTCTTGGCGATCTCGTTGAGATTCCACATTCCATCTTCGTTCGGCTTGAAGGTCTGCCCCTCAATCACGATAGGCAGCAGATCAGTTTGGTTATTGGTGTTGGCCAGCATAGTAGTGGACTCCTTTTGAATGCCCCCTGAGTTCGCTCCCACAGGCCGACCGTCAAGGCCCCACTACGGGCATCGACTATGGCTCAAGAAGCATTCAGAAAGACTTGACGTTGATAAAAGCCCAGCGACGGGCGTAGAGGAATTCAGAGCGACCGATTAGCTTAGCGGTCTGTCCCTGTTCTTGTGAGGGTTTTTAATCTGGTCATACTGGAGCACCAACGAGCCGCTACGGTCACACTTCTACAACCACGACATCGAAGGTAGACCCAAGATCTTAATGATCGACCTTAAGGTAACTCTAAGAGCATTCTCTTTAAGTTTTTATTATTTATAGAACTAAACTAATAAAACTTAATCTTAGAGTCATCTTGTAGAGATCTTTAAGTTAAAAGGCCCCTTTATACTGTGCGATCAGAGATAGGAGGCCCAAACCTATCAAGGGTCTATTCACACGAAGTGCGCAGACAGAATCGCTACAGTGGACCTGATGCTGGCCCCGCAGATCCCGTTAGGGCTGCGCTTGGTGGTCGTGGTGTCTTGGACATTGGTCTACCTGAAAGAGGTAACGTTGATCACTGGACGTACACGCCTTGCCCGCAGAGGGCCACCTTTGAGGTGACCTTGCGGCATCTTGAAAGGAAAGCAACGCTGATTTAGCCTGTCCCTCTTTGGGTGAGGGTTTTTAAATCTTCGACGAACGTGTAGCTAACACGTCAGGACTCACAACCGCTCGCATGTCCTTATCGAACCTAACGGCTGGTCTTCCCTGAAGTGACATCAAGGTAGACCTTATTGTTGACTTTCATACCGCCGCAATAAGTGAAGTACACACCTTCGCCACGATTCGTTGAGGCCATCCAGCCACCAATTTCCTTGAAGTCATCCTCAGTACAAGTGCCGTCATCTATCAATGCCCGCGCTGCTTTAGCAAATGGGTCCTTATAAATCCTATAATCGTCTGAACCTTTTACGAGAGAGTAATCTCCACTTGCATCCTCTGAAGGGTCCTTAGGGCGATCTCGGCTAAAATCTTTGCTCTGAACCCATTCAGCAAACTTCCCGTCCTTGATGCCATTAACGGCCGTACAGGCTTTATTTCCAGACTTAATGTACTCGCTGACGCCGCCAGTACAGGATGCAGAATAGGTTTTAGTAATACGCACCCACTGACCTTTACGCTCTAAGATGTCAACGCCTTCCCTGAACATAAGTCGGCCTGCGACCCCACACTCTGTAGATGGGCAAGTGTGTCGATCAGTACGATCTGTGGTGACCCATAGTTTTTCCTGCCCCAGCGCATGAGCCGCAAAGACTTGAAGCACTGCACAAAGAGCGAGGCCACTGAAGAAACGTCCATTGTTCAATTGACAGCTCCGTTACTTAGTTAATGTTCCATGATGTCCGCATACTAAGCGCTCGTTGGCGACCAGCATAGATGCAGCCTTAGCTTACCAGCTTCAAAGCTTTCACCAGAGCGTCCGCCATACGGCCCACCTCAACGGCACTCCCAGCCCCGTACAGGTCATAACTGATAGACCCTGAAGCGTGACCCAAGATGGACTCAGCGGTTCCCACAGGCACCTCAGCGGCCTTCAAGGCACCGGCCAGTGAGTGACGCAATGAGTGGAAAGTCTGGGTCCGATCAGCGTTCAAGCTCAAGACATCCCGTAACGCACCATTAAGCAGGTTCGAGAACTGACCAGCGCCCAAGGTGAACAGCCGAGAGTCGGCCTTCCTGACAAACTCAAGGAACGCCTTAAGGTCGAAGCCATAGGCCCCGTCAGTCAGCGGTACGACACGTAGAGCATTCTTGGTCTTGGCTGTCTTGCCATCGTTCCTATTGATGTCGATGACCCACACAGTCCCGACCTGCTTAACGTCAGCCTTGGTCAACTGCCTGAGTTCCTCAATACGGGTCCCAGTGATCACTCCAAGGGACAACGCCCAGCGCTGCCAAGCGTCCACTGGAAGCGACTTAGCGTGAGCCATCAGGGCCTTTACCTGATCCTGAGAGAGCGCCTCACGGGAGCTGTCAGCTCCTTTAGTTGGCTTCAGGCCCTTATCGAAACTCTTATCGAGGTAGCCATTGTTCACAGCCCAATCCATGACCGTTGATAGCCGGGTCAGCAGCTTCTTAACTGTCGAAGGCTTACGGGCCTCAAGGAGCTTTTCCCTGAGGCCCTTCATGTCTTCCCGTGTGTGGCTCTTCATGTCCAAGTCACCAAGGACCGCACCGATGGCCTCACACGATGACTTCACGTCCCGCATGGTGCTGGCCTGAATGCTGTCCTTGCGTTCCTCCATGTAGAGCGCAGAGAGAGACTTAAAGGTCAGACCCGGAGAAGCATTTACAGATTGGGAGAGAAAGAGGGTTTCAGGCGTGCCACAAGGTTCATCGTTGAGGTCCTTAACGATCTCGACCAGCTTCCCTGAACGGCCCTGCATACGCTCCTGAGAGGCCTCAAGGATCTCAAGGGCCTTACTGACTGCCCGCTGCTGATTCACACTCAGAGGCAACGTTGCGGACGCCTTACGCAACGCCAAGTGATGCTCATCGTTGATCATCTCGTAAGCGACCAGTGAGCTGTCACCGTGTGCCATCGTCAAGTTGTACTCAGCGAAGTCAGTCAGGCGCGCGCGCAGTTCATCCCATGACGCCTCTGGGTTGTCCAAGTGGTAGGCCTTGAGGGTCGAAAGGATGTCGTCTGAGATGGTCATTGCGGTGGCCTTGTCGGTGGTCCTGAGTGACAGCGTGAAGAAGCCCTTAACGGTTCCTTGCGGGCGAAGGCGAAGGTAATAGCGACCAGACCGGCGATAGTGGTATGGCTTGGCGAGCGCAGTTTGTAACAGGTTTGTCCCACTTTGGGAGCGGTGGTTGACGGTCATCGGCTGAAACCCCTGTATCCATTGGGTTTAGCCTCACAGGGTCGAGTTCTACAGCAACTACAAGGTCAGCCGCGACCTGATCGAACTGCGCAACTTGGCGCAGGTGGCCGAGCTGATGATCCTGTCGGCCATGCAGCGCAAGGAAAGCCGTGGGCTGCACTACACCCTGGACTACCCGGGGATGCTGGACGAGGCCAAGGACACCATCCTCAGCCCGCTCTGAAATTTGCAGCATCTGTGAGACCGAGCGCCGCCCGGGCGGCGCATCGCGAGCTGCGCTCGCTCCTACGTCTGTTTCGGGCCAATTATTTCTGTCAGATTTGCGCGCGAACGCCTTGGCGCATGGCACAATATCGCGTCGTACAAACAAGGCGGTCGCGCGCGCCTGTCACAAGCATGACTGGCCCGAAACAAACGTAGGAGCGAGCGCAGCTCGCGATGCGCCGCGCGGGCGGCGCTCGATCTCACAGGCGCTGAACCTGCGACGGCGAACACCTATCAGCCCCGACTCGCCCCCACCTCAGCCCACCTGCGCCTGCTGAACTTCAACCTTACCCGCAAGCGCCGATGCTCATCCGCCCCCAACGCATCCCGCGCTATGCACTGGCTCTCCCCCAACCACCGCCCCACCCGCTCAAAGCGCAACACCACCAGCCCCGGCAGCGCCACGCTGTCCCGGCACAAGCGCACCGGCTGCCAGCCACGGGCACGGCTGAACACCTGCCAGCCGCGCACATCACGGCGCACGCCAACAACGGCATGCTCATGCGTCAACAGGATACGTCGGGGAATGGCCCAGCCAGCGTGGGCAATACAGGCAGCGACAACAGAGAGACTCAGCCACCCGGGCAGCGGGCTCGCCCACACGGCAAGCCACGCCAGTACCTGGCAACCCAGATAGGCCGCTAGCAGCAGGCGTGAGCCTTGCCAGCGGCACTCAAAGCACTCACTTGGGCTGGACACGGTCCAGAATGATGCGAACCATGCGCTGCAGCTCCGGGTCTTCAGACTCGGTGCGCTCCATGAACCAGCCGAACATGTCCTGATCCTCGCAGCTCAACAGACGCACGTACAGTTCGCGGTCGGTCTCGTTGAGGGTGGGGTAGACTTCCTGGGTGAAAGGCACCAGCAGCACGTCCAGTTCAAGCATGCCACGGCGGCTGTGCCAGAAAAGCCGGTTGAGTTCAGTTTGTTCGACCATGGGGCCCTCCTCGAATGGCCCGCCAGTATACAGCCAGGCACGCGAAGCGACACCGGGCGTTGGTCTAGTCACCTACCTATTTTGTTACCGGCGTTCTATGATGGCCGCCAGTCTTTAGCCACCGCGATGACCCATGGCCGATTCCGCTTTCTTCTGCCCCCTGTCCCACGAGGGCATCCTCGCCGTCCGCGGCTCCGATGCAGGCAAGTTCCTGCAAGGCCAGCTGACTTGCAACATCAACTACCTCAGCCAGGAACACGCCAGCCTCGGCGCCCGCTGCATGGTCAAGGGGCGCATGCAGTCCAGCTTCCGCATCCTGCCCGAAGGCAACGGCTACCTGCTGGCCATGGCCAGTGAACTGCTCGATGCGCAACTGGCCGACCTGAAGAAGTACGCCGTGTTCTCCAAGGCCACGCTGACCGACGAAAGCGCCGCCTGGGCACGCTTCGGCCTGCAAGGTGGTGACGCTGCGCTGCAGGCGCTGGGGCTCGACGTGCCCGCAGCTGCCGGCAGCACCGTGCGCCATGAGGGCCTGATTGCCATTGCCGTTTCTGCCGGCCGCGTAGAACTGTGGGTGCCGGCAGACAAGGCCGACACCGTGCACCAGGCGCTCGCCGGCGCCCTGCCCGAGGGCAACCTCAACGACTGGCTGCTTGGGCAGGTTCGCGCCGGTATCGGCCAGGTCATGGGGCCAACCCGTGAGCTGTTCATCCCGCAAATGATCAACCTGCAAGCCGTCGATGGTGTCAGCTTCAAGAAAGGCTGCTACACCGGCCAGGAAATCGTCGCCCGCATGCAGTACCTGGGCAAGCTCAAGCGTCGCCAGTACCGCCTGGCACTGGACCAGCAGGCCATTCCGGCCCCGGGTGCCGAGATATTCTCGCCCACCCATGGTTCGTCGGTCGGTGAAGTGGTCATTGCTGCTGGCAACGGTGCGGGCTGTGAACTGCTTGCGGTGCTCAGCGCCGAGGCAGTGGAAGACGACAACCTGCACCTGGGCAGCCTGGAAGGCCCGCGCCTACAAGTGCTGACCCTGCCTTACGAACTGGACCGCGACCGGGAAATCCAGCGCTGACCAGCCTGCCCCGCCCCTGTGGCGGGGCCGCACCACCACTGCGGTAGACACGCCCATGAACAAGCTGGCCGAGATGGTTCAAGCACAGTTGCTCAATGCCATCGAGAAGGATGACCTGGTCCTGCCGACCCTGCCCGAGGTTGCCTTGAGCATCCGCGAGGCAGCGGAAGACAGCGAGATCAGCGTAGCGGCCCTGAGCAAGGTGATCGGTCGCGATGCGGCCCTTTCTGCGCGCCTGATCAAGGTCGTCAACAGCCCGCTGCTGCGTGCAGCGGTCGAGGTCACCGACCTGCACACTGCCATCACGCGGCTGGGCATCAATTACAGCTGCAACCTGGCCATTGGTCTGGTGATCGAGCAGATTTTCCATGCCCGCGCGCCGGCCGTTGAACAAAAACTGCGCGATATCTGGGCCAACAGCCTGGAAGTTGCAGGTATCAGCTACGAAATCTGCAGGCGCTACACGCACCTCAAGCCCGACCAGGCGACCTTGGGTGGGCTGGTCAACCAGATTGGCGCACTGCCGGTGCTCATCTACGCCGAAGAGCACAACGAACTGCTGTCCGACCCGGTTTGCCTGCATTACGTGATCGAGCAGATCCAGCCGGTGCTGGGGGACAAGATCCTCAAGGCCTGGGAGTTTCCGGAGCAACTGGTCAACCTGCCCAGCCAGGTTCAGGACCTGGACCGGCAGACTGACAAGGTCGATTACATCGATATCGTGCAGATCGCCCGCTGCATCAGCCAGCGCGGGCGGCATCGGCCACTGGCTGCGCTGCCGGCGTACCGCCACCTGGGGCTGCCGTTTGGCACTGAACTGGAAGTGGATGAACTGCTCGAAGCGCGGAGCATGTTCCGCTGACTTGCTTCTGCCTGTGCCGGCCTCTTCGCGGGTAAAACCGCTCCTACAGGGACTGCGTCGCACCTGAGGCCTGCGCAGTACCTATGAGAGCGGTTTTACCCGCGAAGAGGCCGGTACAGACCACACATCAATCTGCGATAAAACTCACCCGCACCCGCAGCCCGCCGTTCTCGCCATCATGCAGGCTCACCTGCGCCAGGTGCGCCCGGCAGATTTCACCGACAATCGCCAGCCCAAGCCCGCTCCCTTGCGCACTGCGCCGGTAGAACCGCTCGAACACCCGCTCACGCTCAGCCTCGGGAATGCCCGGCCCGTCGTCTTCCACCTCCAGCACCGCTGGTGCCACCACCCGCAAGATCACATTGCCACCTTCTGGCGTGTGCGCCAGGGCATTGTCCACCAGGTTGCTCAACAGCTCGTTGAGCAGCGTCGGCTCGCCCTTCAGCCACACAGGCGCCTCGGCCTCCAGGGCCAGCGCAACGCCGCGCTTGTGTGCCAACGGGGCCATGGCCATGCCCAGCTCACGGGCCAGCTGGCTCAGGTCCAGGCGCTGCGCGCCGCCCTCGGCAATTGCCCGCGCTCCGTTCTCCACCCGTGCCAGCGATAGCAGCTGATTGGCCAAGTGGGTCAGCCTGTCGGTACCTTGGGCCGCAGATTCCAACGTTTGTCGCCACTCCTGTGGCTCTGACGAGCGCAACCCCAATTCGACCCGAGCCTTCAGCGCCGCCAGCGGCGTACGCAATTCATGGGCGGCATCGGCAATGAACTGCGCCTGGCGTTCGAACTGACCGCGCAGCCGCTCGGTAAAGTGGTTCAAGGCCCGCACCAGCGGGCCGAGCTCACGCTGCACCTGCACCACCGGCAAGGCCCGCAAGTCATCTGGCTGGCGCTCTTCCACCGCCGTGCGCAAGCGCTCCAGGGGCCGCAACGCCGCACTCACGGCAAACCACACCATCACCAACGCACCCAGCGCCAGCATACCCAGACGCAGCAGAGTGTCGGCCATCAGCCCACGGGCCATGCGCACCCGCGCCTCTTCCGTCTCGGCCACGCGGATTTCCGCCATGCCGTTCATGTTCGGCTCGGTCACTGCCTTCAGCAGGCTGACCACCCGCACGTCCTGGCCCAGGTAGGTGGCGTTGTAGAACCGAGCAAGCGCCGGGTAATCGTCAGTGCGCGGCGTACCGGGCGGCGGCGGCGGCAGGTTCTCGTAGCCGGAAATCAGCCGCTGCTTGATGTCCAGCACCTGGTAGTAGATGCGCCCGGCGCTGTCGTAGGCGAACGTGTCCAACGCCACGTAAGGCACATCCGCGCTCAGTGACCCGTCACGCTGCGACAGGCCAGCGGCAATGGTGCGCGCCGAGGCCAGCAGGGTGCGGTCGTAGGCGGTATCGGCGGCCTCACGGCCATTCCAGTAGGCGCTCAGGCCGCTGGCCAGCATCAGCACCACCAACAGCAGGGCCAGGTTGCCCAGCAGGCGCCCGCGCAAGCTGCCGTTGTCACGCATCGCGGTGCTCTAGCAGGTAACCCAGCCCACGGAAGGTGACAATGGCCACTGGGTGGCCGTCGAGCTTTTTGCGCAGCCGGTGGATATAGATTTCGATGGCATCCGGGCTGGCTTCTTCATCCAGGCCGAACACCTGGGCAGCCAGTTGCTCTTTGCTCATCACCCGACCAGGGCGTGCGATCAGCGCTTCCAGCACGCTTTGCTCGCGCGACGTCAGGGTCAGGTTGTCGTCGCCAAGGGCAAAGCGCCGGGTATCCAGGTCGTAGACCAGCGGCCCGCAACGTTGCTGGCGCTCGCCACCGAGCACACTGCGGCGCAGCAACGCCTTCACCCGCGCTTCCAGCTCGGTCAGCTCGAACGGTTTGGCCAGGTAGTCGTCTGCTCCCAGGTTCAGGCCATGAACCCGGTCCTTGACGTCGCTGCGCGCGGTCAGCATCAGCACCGGGACAGTCTTGCCACGGCCGCGCAGGCGCGCCAGCACCTCAAAACCATCCATGCGCGGCAAGCCGACATCCAGCACCGCCACGGCGTATTCCTCGCTGGCCAGGGCCAGGTCGGCAGCCACGCCGTCATGCAGCACATCCACGGTCAGGCCGTGGCTTTTCAAGGCCTGGGCCACGCTTTCGGCCAGTTGCAGATGGTCTTCGACCAGCAGCACACGCATCGGATTCTCCCTGCTCGGGTGGGGCGGTTGGCGCGGAGTGTACCGCTGTCGCCAAGCCTGTGAAGCCCCTCTTAACAAACCTTTCACGCTGAAAGGTTAGCGAAAGGTTCGTTACCTAGCATCGCACCACGGTCGCCCTTCGCGCCGAAAAAAGCACCAGCAAGGTGCAACGAATAAGAACAATAAACGGAGTCATCGACGATGCTGTCATCGCAGCCGCAGGCGTTCGCGCCTACCCGTTCCTTTGCCGCACGCCCCTCCGCCATCGCCAGCGCCCTTGCGCTTGCCGGTGTCGCCCCGATGAGCCAGGCCGCCTTCTTCGAAGACAGCACGGCCACCTTCGAAACTCGCAACATGTACTTCAACCGCGACTTCCGCGACGGCACCAGCGCGCAGCAATCCAAGCGCGACGAGTGGGCCCAGGGCTTCATCCTCAACTTCGAGTCCGGCTACACCGATGGCACCGTAGGCTTTGGCCTGGATGCACTGGGCATGATCGGCATCAAGCTCGATTCCAGCCCCGACCGCACCGACACCGGCCTGTTGCCGACCCACGATGATGGCAAGGCCGCCGATGAATATTCCAAACTCGGCCTGACCGGCAAGGTGAAGATTTCCCAGACCGAACTGAAAGTCGGCACCCTGATCCCCGAGCTGCCAACCCTGCAGCCCAACGACGGGCGCATCCTGCCGCAAACGTTCGAAGGCGGCCTGCTCACCTCGAAGGAAATCAAGGGCCTGACCTTCACTGGCGGTCGCCTGGACAAGGCCAAGGACCGCAACGACACCAACTGGGAAGACCTGGCACTGAACAACAAGAACGGCCGCTTTGGTGGCACGTTCAGCGCCGACAACCTGGCCCTGGGCGGGCTGGACTACCAGTTCACCGACCGCATCACCGGCAGCTATCACTTCGCCCAGCTCGACGACATCTACCGCCAACACTTCATCGGCATGGTCGCCACCCAGCCGTGGGGCCCGGGCACCTTCGGCGCCGACCTGCGCCTGGCCGTGAGCGACGACGCCGGTGCGGCCAGGGCGGGCAACATCGACAACACCACCGTCAACGGCATGCTCAGCTACGCCCTGGGCGGGCACAAGGTCAGCGCCGCCTGGCAGCAGCTGTCTGGGGACAGCGCCTTCCCGTATGTCGATGGTGCCGACCCGTACCTGGTCAACTTCGTCCAGATCAACGACTTCGCCGGCGCCGACGAGCGCTCCTGGCAAGCGCGCTACGACTACAACTTCGCCGCCCTCGGCGTGCCAGGCCTGACCTTCATGACCCGCTACATCAGCGGCGACAACGTCAGCCGCGCCGCCGGCGGCGAGGGCAAGGAGTGGGAACGCAACACCGAGCTCAAGTACGTGGTACAAAGCGGCCCGTTGAAGAACGTCGCCGTCCGCCTGCGCAACGCCACCTTCCGCTCCAACTTCGCCCGCGACGCGGACGAAGTGCGGCTGCTGGTGAGCTACAGCGTCGCCCTGTGGTAACCCAATAACAACAACGCTCACGGAGATAGACGATGACCTTTTCACTGCGCCGCCTCGTCCTCGCTACCGGCTGCCTGCTGTTGGCCGGCAATGCCCTCGCCGCCGAACCGAAACGTCCCGAATGCATCGCCCCCGCCTCGCCCGGCGGTGGCTTCGACCTGACCTGCAAACTGGTGCAAAGCGCCCTGGTGCAGGAAAAGATCCTCAGCAAGCCGATGCGCGTCACCTACATGCCCGGCGGTGTCGGCGCGGTGGCCTACAACGCCGTGGTCGCCCAGCGCCCTGCCGATGCCGGCACTCTGGTGGCCTGGTCCAGTGGTTCGCTGCTGAACCTGGCACAAGGCAAGTTCGGCCGCTTTGACGAGAACGCGGTGAAGTGGCTGGCCGCTGTCGGTACCAGCTATGGCGCCATCGCGGTGAAAAGCGACTCCCCTTACAAAACCCTCGACGACCTGGTCGCTGCGCTGAAGAAAGACCCGAGCAAAGTGGTGATCGGCTCCGGCGGCACCGTGGGCAGCCAGGACTGGATGCAGACCGCCCTGATCGCCAAGGCTGCCGGCATCAACCCGCGTGACCTGCGCTACGTGGCCCTGGAAGGCGGTGGCGAAATTGCCACGGCGTTGCTGGGTGGCCATATCCAGGTTGGCTCGACCGACATCTCCGACTCCATGCCGCATATCCAGAGCGGCAACATGCGCCTCCTTGCAGTGTTCTCGGAAAACCGCCTGGACGAACCCGAGATGAAAGACATCCCCACGGCCAAGGAACAGGGCTACGACATCGTCTGGCCAGTGGTACGCGGTTTCTACCTGGGGCCAAAGGTGAGCGACGAGGACTACGCCTGGTGGAAGGCTTCGTTCGACAAGATGCTGGCCTCGGAAGACTTCGCCAAGCTGCGTGACCAGCGCGAGCTGTTCCCGTTCGCCATGACCGGCGAAGAGCTGGACGGCTATGTGAAGAAGCAAGTGGCTGACTACAAGGCATTGGCCAAGGAATTTGGGCTGATTCAGTAAGTCATCCGCAACCTTTCTCAGATACCTGTGGGAGCGGGCTTGCCCGCGAAGCAAGCACCGCGGTGTATGGCACCGGCTTTGCCGGTGTTCGCGGGCAAGCCCGCTCCCACAGGGTCCGCGTTCAATGAGGACTCTGCAATGATCCTGCAACGCATCTTCGCCCTGGCCCTGCTGGCGGTGTGCGCCGCTCTGGCCGTGATGGCCTTGCCCTACCAGGCGGCGTTTTCCTATGAGCCGGTCGGCCCACGCGCCTACCCGCTGCTGATGCTCGGCCTGATGAGCCTTGGCCTGCTGTACCTGGTGTTTCGCCCTACGCCCATCGTGCGCAAGGACGATGAACCGGAACTGGACCGCGAAACCCTGACCAAGATTGCCGCCTGCGTCGGCCTGCTGGTTGTTTTCGCCGCTACCTTCGAACCTTTGGGCTTCATTCTCAGCGCCATGCTGGTCGGTGTGCCCATGGCCCGGCTGTACGGCGGTCGCTGGCTGCACAGTGCCATCGTGGTGGTCGGCATGAGCGTCTTTCTCTACTGGCTGTTCGACCGCGTAATGGACGTGCCCCTGCCCCTTGGCCTGCTGAGCGTACTGGAGAACTGACACATGGATACCTTGAGCTACCTCGGCCAGGGCTTCGGCGTCGCCCTGTCCCCCTACAACCTGGTCACCGCCCTCTCCGGCACCCTGATCGGCACTGTGGTCGGCCTGCTGCCAGGCTTGGGCCCGATCAACGGCGTGGCCCTGCTGATTCCCATCGCCTTCGCCCTGGGCCTGCCACCGGAGTCGGCGCTGATCCTGCTGGCAGCGGTGTACCTGGGCTGCGAGTACGGTGGGCGAATCAGCTCGATCCTGCTGAACATCCCGGGCGAGGCCTCGACCGTGATGACCACCCTTGACGGTTACCCGATGGCCCGCCGGGGCCTGGCCGGCGTGGCCCTGTCGCTGTCGGCCTGGAGTTCGTTCATCGGTGCCTTCATCGCCACTTGCGGCATGGTGCTGTTCGCGCCGTTGCTGGCGAAATGGGCCATTGCTTTCGGCCCGGCGGAGTACTTCGTGCTGATGGTGTTCGCCATCGTCGCCCTGGGCGGCATGGCCGGTGACAAGCCCCTGAAAACCTTCATTGCTGCCCTGATCGGCCTGTTCCTGTCGGCGGTCGGCATCGACGCCAACAGCGGCGTCTACCGCTTCACCGGTGACAGCGTGCACCTGGCCGACGGCATCCAGTTCGTGGTGCTGGTGCTGGGCCTGTTCTCCATCAGCGAAATCCTCCTGCTGCTGGAAAAGACCCACCATGGCCATCAGGCGGTAACAGCCACAGGGCGCATGCTGTTCAACTTCAAGGAAGCGGCTTCGGTGTTCGTGGTGAACATCCGTTGCGGCCTGCTCGGTTTCATCATGGGCGTCCTGCCCGGTGCCGGTGCAACGCTGGCCAGTGCCGTGGCCTACATGACCGAGAAACGCCTGGCGGGTGAAAGCGGCAAGTTCGGCAAGGGCGATGCACGTGGCCTGGCCGCGCCGGAAACCGCCATCGGTGCTTCGTGCTGTGGCGCCCTGGTGCCGATGCTGACCCTGGGTGTACCGGGCTCTGGCACCACCGCCGTGATGATCGGTGCCCTGACCCTGTACAACATCACCCCCGGCCCACTGCTGTTCGAACAGCAGCCAGACATCGTTTGGGGCCTGATCGCCTCGCTGTTCATCGCCAACATCATGCTGGTGATCCTCAACATTCCGATGATCCGCATTTTCACCCGCATCCTCGCCGTGCCGAACTGGGCGCTGGTGCCGGTGATCGCGATCATCACCGCCATCGGCGTGTATGCCGTGCATGCCACCACCTTCGACCTGTTCCTGATGGTCGGCATCGGCATCATGGGTTACATCCTGCGCAAGCTGGACTTCCCGCTGTCGCCGATCCTGCTCGGTTTCATTCTCGGCGGGCTGATGGAGCAGAACCTGCGCCGCGCACTGTCGATTTCCAACGGTGAGCTGGGCATCCTCTGGTCGAGCCCGATCAGCATGGGCGTGTGGGCGCTGGTGGTGCTGATGCTTGCCTTGCCGCTGCTGCGCATCTGGCGCAAACGCAGCCAGCAGCGCCGGGCCCTGGCCGATGCCTGATCGCGCGTTGCCGTTGTTTGTCGCAACCGGGCTGGTCGGCCTTGCTGGCGGTTACATCGCCAGCAAGGTCGGCTGGCCTTTGCCGTGGATGGTCGGCTCGCTGCTGGCCATCATCCTGGTGCGCTGCCTGACGCCCTGGCAACTGTCAGAGATACCCAACGGCCGCAAGTGCGGGCAGTGCATCATCGGGATCGGCATTGGCCTGCATTTTACCCCGGCAGTGATCGAGCAGGTGGGCAGCCATTTTGTGCTGATTTTCTTCGGCGCCCTGTTCACGACCCTGTCCAGCGTGATCAGCGTGTGGCTGTTGCGAAAGACCGGTGAAGACCGCGCCACGGCGTTTTTCGCCAGCATGCCAGGAGGCTCGGGAGAGATGGTCAACCTCGGCGCACGTAACGGCGCGGTACTCAGCCAGGTGGCTGCGGCGCAGAGCCTGCGGGTGCTGGCGGTGGTGCTGTGCGTACCGGCGCTGTTCAAGTTCTTGCTGGGTGACGGGGTACCGCTGAACCACGCCGGCAGCGTCAGCTGGGGCTGGCTGGCCTTGATCGCCCCGCTGGGCGTTGCCGTTGCGCTGCTTTGGCAACGCTTGCGCCAGCCCAATCCGTGGCTGTTCGGGCCATTGCTGGTAGCGGCCACGGTCAGCCTGGCTGGCAACCTGCAAATCGCACTGCCCAATGGTGCCAGCCAGATCGGGCAATGGTTGATAGGCAGCGGCCTGGCTTGTCACTTCAACCGGGCGTTCTTCAGCCGCGCACCGTCGTTCCTGGCGCGCACGCTGTTAGCCACGGTGCTGTGCATGGCGATTGCCGGCAGTGCCGCGTGGGTGCTTAGCGTGATGACCGCGCTGGATTTGCGTTCGCTGACGCTGGGGATGATGCCGGGCGGGATTGCCGAAATGAGCCTGACGGCAGAAACCCTGCAACTGTCGGTACCGTTGGTGACGGCGTTGCAGGTGATGCGCCTGCTGTTCGTGCTGTTTTTGGCAGAGCCGTTGTTCAGGTATTGGGTAAGGGATCAGCATTAGGGGCCGCTACACGGCCCCGCTAATCCTCAAAGTGGTGGCAACGCCCAGTTGATCGGCGCCATGCCACGCTGCTCAAGGAAGCTGTTGGTCCGGCTGAAATGCCCGCAGCCCAGGAACCCACGGTAAGCCGACAGTGGCGACGGATGCACCGACTTCAGCACCAGGTGCCTGGTCCCATCGATCAGCTTCTGTTTGCTCTGCGCATGCGAACCCCACAGCAGGAACACCACGTTCGGGCACTGCTCACTGACCACCTGGATAACCCGGTCGGTAAAGAACTCCCACCCCTTCTTGGCGTGCGACGCCGCATTGGCTCGCTCCACGGTCATGGTCGTGTTGAGCAGCAATACACCCTGCTCGGCCCAGCTTTGCAGGTAGCCATGGCTGGCAATCGGGATATTCAGGTCGCGCTGCAGTTCCTTGTAGATGTTGACCAGCGACGGCGGCGTGGTCACGCCCGGTTGCACCGAGAAGCACAGACCATGCGCCTGGCCCGGCCCGTGGTAAGGGTCCTGGCCAAGGATGACCACCTTCACCTGGTCCAGCGGTGTCGAGTTGAGTGCATTGAAGATCAGCGGCCCTGGCGGGTAGATCTCCTTGCCGGCGGCATATTCGCTGCGCAGGAACGCTCGCAGCTGATGCATGTAGGGCTGGTCGAATTCGGTGCGCAGCGCGGCCTTCCAGCCGGGTTCGAGTTTGATGCGATCGTCGTCAGTCATGGGGCCATCCGTAAACAATGGCGCGACACTAGGTAACCCCTCCCCGCTTGTCAAACGATCCGACCGACAACCGGCATGTTCAGCCAGGCAGGCCATACTTGTGCGATGACTTGAGCGAGGTAGTCCATGGCCATTCATTGCGGGGTACTCACCGGCGCCGATGGCGCCCGCATCGGCATTGCCACCCTGGATGCACCCAAGGCACTCAATGCCCTGAACCTGCCCATGATCGAAGTATTGGGCGAACAACTGCATGCCTGGGCCCGCGATCCGGGCGTAGTCTGCGTACTGCTGCGCGGCAACGGCGCAAAAGCCTTCTGCGCCGGTGGCGATGTACGCGCACTGGTACAAGCCTGCCGCGACCACCCTGGCAGCGTGCCGCCCCTGGCTGCCACCTTCTTCGCCGCCGAGTACCGCCTGGATTTTGCCCTGCACACCTACCCCAAGCCGCTGCTGTGCTGGGGGCATGGGCATGTGCTAGGTGGCGGCATGGGGCTGTTGCAGGGGGCCAACGTGCGTATCGTCACGCCCAGCAGCCGGCTGGCCATGCCGGAAATCAGCATTGGCCTGTACCCGGATGTGGGCGCGAGCTGGTTTCTGGCGCGGCTGCCGGGCAAGCTGGGGTTGTTCCTGGGGCTGACGGGGGTACCGATCAACGCCCGCGATGCCCTGGACCTGGGCCTGGCCGACCGTTTTCTGGGCGAGCACCAGCAAGAGGCGCTGATCGAAGAACTGCTGCAGTTGAACTGGCAAGAGCAGACCGCCCTGCAGCTGAACAGCCTGCTCAAGGCCGAACAGCACCGCGCCTGCGCCGAGTTGCCCGAAGCCCAGTGGTTGCCAAGGCGGCAGGTGATCGATGCGTTGCTCGACGTGGCCGATGCGGCGGCGGCCTGGCGTGCGCTGGAAGGGCTCAAGCACCATGATGACCCGCTGCTGGCCGATGCCGGCCAACGCTTGCATCAGGGTTGCCCACTGACGGCGCACCTGGTCTGGGAGCAAATCCGCAGGGCACGGCATCTGTCGCTGGCACAGGTGTTCCAGATGGAATACAGCATGAGCCTGAACTGTTGCCGTCACCCCGAGTTCAGCGAAGGCGTACGCGCCCGCCTGCTGGACAAGGACGACCAGCCGCGCTGGCACTGGCCCGATGTGGCGCAGGTGCCAGCGGCGGTGGTCGAGGCGCATTTTGCCAAGGTGTGGGAGGGGCGGCACCCATTGGCAGATCTGGGTTAGGCTTGCCGGCGATGGGGCGCAAAGCGCCCCCGCTTCACTTCACCTTACCGCTGCCAGTTACCTCCTTGCCTCTGCCCCCGCTGGCCATCCCAACGCCCGCCACCATTCCCCTGCCTGTTGGAATGCGAATCGCCACGCGGGTAGCGCTGGCTGCCATCACGATAGTCATGGCGATCCCGGTCTTGCCTGTAGTCTTGCCGTTGGCGATTGCCATAGTCGTAGCGCGGGTTGCCATGCCACCGGTTCATCCCCGGCTGCGGATACGGCCGGTATTGCGGCGCGGGGGCTGGCCGGTAGTAATAGCGGGGCGCCGGCTGGTAGTAATAGCGCGGTTGCGGCGTGACGTAGTAACGGTCATAGCGGTAATAACCCGGCGAGACGTAACGGTCGGTGGAGTAGTAGTCCGAACGGTAATAGCCCCCGCTCTCGTAGTACGGGGCGCAGGCAGAAGTCATCAGCCCCAGCAGGGCGATCAACAGGATTCGATAGGACATGGCGGCCTCCTGGACCGCTGGAGTGCCCGAACAGCGGCGCTGGCGAGCATCGATGCGTGATGCGTTCATCGACACTGAATAAGACAGCGACGCCTGGGTGCAGTGCCATTTCCGCAACAATTTGATACAGGTGCGGTAGCCCCGAAAAACTTGCAGTCATTTATCGGTCATCTCACTAGAATGGGCGGCTCGGCACACATCATGGGAAGATCATGCCCTCACGTTCCGCTCTGTTCTCGCAGCGTTCGCTGATCGTTACCCTGCTGGTGCTGCTGGCCTGCGGCTTCCTTGCTACCTCGCTGCTCAGCTACTTCTCCTCGCGCAGCGCCATCCGCGACGGCATTATCAATACCGAATTGCCGCTGACCTCCGACACGGTCTACTCGGAAATCCAGAAAGACCTGATTCGCCCGGTGCTGATCGCCTCGATGATGGCCCAGGATACGTTTTTGCGTGACTGGGTACTGTCGGGCGAAAAGGACACCCAGCGCATGACACGCTACCTGGGCGAGGTCATGGGCAAGCAGGACACCTTCACCTCGTTCTTCGTCTCCGACCGCACCCTCACTTACTACCAAGCCAAGGGCGTGCTCAAGCAGGTGCAAGCCGACACATGGCGCGATGCCTGGTATTTCCGCCTGCGCGACCTCAAGGCACCCTACGAGATCAACGTCGACCTGGACATGGCCAACCAGGACAGCCTGACCGTATTCATCAACTACCAGGTGCACGACTACCAGCACCGCTTTATCGGTGCTGCCGGGGTGGGACTGAGTGTGTCCTCGGTGGTCAAGCTGATCGACCAGTACCAGCGCCGCTACCAGCGGTCGGTCTTGTTTGTCGATGCCAAAGGCAAAGTGTTGCTGACCGGCTCCGAAGGTGGCCCGCACGGTTTGCGGGTCGGCCAGCCACTGAGCGACAACGCCGAACTGAGCGATGTGCTGGCCGAACAGCGGGTGCCCGGCGAAGGCAGCCACGAGTACCACGACAGCGACAACCACAGCCACTTCCTCAACGTGCGCCACTTGCCCGAGCTGGACTGGTACCTGTTGGTGGACAAGCGCGAAACCGGCGCCCTCGACCACATTCGCCACTCCCTGTACCTGAACCTTGCCATCTGCGCGATGATCACCTTGGTGGTGCTGGCGCTGGTGCATGCCATGGTGCGCCGCCATCAGGCCAGCATCGAGGCACTGGCCACGCTCGACAGCCTTACCGGCCTGCCCAACCGGCGCAGCTTCGACTTGCTCGCTGCCCAGGCGTTGCACGAAGCCCAGCGCGACAGTGGGCCACTGGTGGCGCTGCTGATCGACCTGGACCACTTCAAGGCGCTGAATGACACCCACGGCCACCTGGCAGGCGACGAAGTGCTGCGCCAGTTCGCCAATGTGCTGCAGGGCAGCCTGCGCCAATCGGATATACTTTGCCGCTGGGGCGGCGAGGAGTTCATCGTGCTACTGCGTGAAGCCGAAGGTCGGCAGGCCATCGAGGTAGCGGAAAAGATCCGCCGCCGCACCGAACAGCTCACGTTCAGCTACGACGAACAACCTCTGCGCCTGACCACCAGCATCGGCCTGAGCAGCCTGCAACCGGAAGATACCCTGCACGCCCTGCTGACCCGCGCCGACCGAGCGCTCTATCGTGCCAAGCAGGCCGGCCGTAACCGCGTCTGCAGTGAAACCCAAGATGAATGACAGCCAACACTGCCCCGCTTGCGGTGCCCTCAACCAGTGCAGCCTGGCCGACCCACGCCGCGCCACCCAGGCCTGCTGGTGCTACAGCGTGAGTATCGACCCGGCCGTGCTCCAGGCCCTGCCCGCCGAATTACGCGACAAAGCCTGCCTGTGCCCACGCTGCGCGGCCGTTGAAGAACAACTTCGATCAACCACTTCTCACTGACCTGTTGCAATGCGCCTCGACCGCTTCCTTGCCAACCTGCCCAGCCTCAACCGCCAACAAACCCGCCTGATGCTGGTACAACGTCGTGTGCGGGTAGATGGCCAGGTGGTCAGCGACCCGCTGACCGAGGTACGCGAATTCAGCCGCGTGGAACTGGACGACCAGGTGCTGCAGGCTGGCCGGCCGGCGCGCTACCTGATGCTGCACAAACCCACGGGCTGCGTCAGCGCCACCCAGGACCCGCAGCACCCTACCGTGCTCGACCTGCTGCCCGAAGCATTGCGAGGCGACCTGCACATAGCCGGGCGCCTGGACTTCAACACCACCGGGCTGATGATTCTGACCAACGATGGCCAATGGTCACGGCGCCTGACCCAACCTGCCACCAAGCTGCCCAAGCACTACCTGGTGGACACCGAGGACGAGATTGGCGAGCACTATGAGGCCAAGTTTCGTGAGGGTTTCTACTTCGCCTTTGAAGGCCTCACCACCCTGCCCGCCCAGCTGGACATCCTCGGCCCGCGCCAGGCGCGGCTGGCGATCGTCGAAGGGCGCTATCACCAGGTCAAGCGCATGTTCGGGTTCTTCGACAACAAGGTGGTGGGGTTGCACCGGGAAAGCATGGGCGCGATCTACCTGGACCCGGGTTTGGCGCCCGGGGAGTTTCGTGAACTGACGGCTGATGAAATCGCCACTGTCTAGGCTGCCCGTTCTGGCCCAAGGTGGTCATACGACCGCTCAGCGACAAAAGTCACAAAATCTCCCGAACGGCACTTGCAGGATCCCCGACCCACTGCTTGAATCCAAATCGTCAGTCTGCATGTGACCAATAAGTCACGCCCGCAGTCGAAGACGCCTTTTGCCGGCCACCCAGGGCCTTGATGCCTTGGGGCACGGCAAATTGCCCGCCAAAAACAATACCGTCGACGCATGTGCCAAGGATCGACACAGGGCCCCCCGGTTACTCTTCAGGCGAATGCCTACCTGTCATAAAGAACGTGCACCCTAGGTGACGCGAATACCCTTTTTGCGCCAGGAGTCGATGACATGAGGCCAGAAATCGCTGTACTTGATATCCAAGGTCAGTATCGGGTTTACACGGAGTTCTATCGCGCGGAAGCGGCCGAGAATACGATCATCCTGATCAATGGCTCGCTGGCCACCACGGCCTCGTTCGCCCAAACGGTACGTAACCTGCACCCGCAGTTCAACGTAGTGCTGTTCGACCAGCCGTATGCCGGCAAGTCCAAGCCACACAACCGCCAGGAACGGCTGATCAGCAAGGAGACCGAGGCGCACATCCTCCTTGAGCTGATCGAGCATTTCCAGGCCGACCATGTGATGTCGTTCTCGTGGGGTGGCGCAAGTACGCTGCTGGCGCTGGCGCACCAGCCGCGGTGCGTGAAGAAGGCCGTAGTGAGTTCCTTCTCGCCGGTGATCAACGAGCCGATGCGCGACTACCTGGACCGTGGCTGCCAGTACCTGGCCGCCTGCGATCGCTACCAGGTCGGCAACCTGGTCAACGACACCATCGGCAAGCACCTGCCATCACTGTTCAAGCGCTTCAACTACCGCCACGTCAGCAGCCTGGACAGCCACGAGTACGCGCAGATGCACTTCCACATCAACGAGGTGCTGCAACACGACCTGGAGCGGGCGCTGGAGGGTGCGCGCAATATCGACATCCCGGTGCTGTTCGTGAACGGCGCCCGCGACGAGTACACCACGGTCGAAGATGCCCGGCAGTTCGGCAAGCACGTGGGCAAGAGCCATTTCAGCGTGATTCGTGACGCTGGCCACTTCCTGGACATGGAGAACAAGTCTGCCTGCGAAGACACCCGCAGCGTCCTGCTCGGTTTCCTCAAGCCGACCGTGCGTGAAACGCGTCATCGCTACCAGCCTGTTCAACAAGGGCAGCAGGGGCAGCATGCATTGGCCATCTGAGCGCATCGGCGCCCTGTGACTGATACCCGCAGGCTAGAGGGTGCCGACAAGCTTTTTTATAACTTGGGCTTCTAATTCGTGGAGGGTTCTGGTAAAAAGTGCTGCGCAGACGCGGGTATAGTTTAGTGGTAAAACGAAAGCTTCCCAAGCTTTAGTTGAGGGTTCGATTCCCTCTACCCGCTCCACATTGCATCACCGCATGGCGTTCCAGCAACGTCATCGCTGTCAAAAGGGGCCTCGGCTCCTTTTTTCGTTTCTGCCCTCCCGGTTTGATCTGGCCCATGGCCAATTGCCTGCCGATCCGCTTCAATGCGTAGATGGTTACGTGAAGCATTTCGAAAGGACGACGCATGTTTCTCTCCCGCTGGCTACCGGGCCTTGCCAACCTGCTGCATTACCGCCGCGAATGGTTCCATACCGATTTGCAGGCAGGCCTCTCGGTCGCGGCGATTCAGATACCCATCGCCATCGCTTACGCACAAATCGTCGGTTTGCCGCCGCAGTACGGCCTGTACGCCTGCGTGCTGCCAATGATGGTCTACGCCCTGATCGGCAGCTCGCGCCAGCTGATGGTAGGCCCTGACGCCGCCACCTGCGCGATGATCGCCGGTGCCGTGGCGCCGCTGGCCATGGGTGACCCGCAACGCATCGCCGAACTGTCGGTGATCGTCACCGTGCTGGTCGGGGTGATGCTGATCGCTGCCGGCCTGGCACGGGCCGGGTTCATTGCCAGCTTCTTCTCGCGACCGATCCTGATCGGCTACCTCAACGGCATCGGCCTGAGCCTGATCGCCGGGCAGCTGTCCAAGGTGGTGGGGTTCAAGATCGAGGGCGACGGTTTTATCCTCAGCCTGATCAACTTTCTCCAGCGCCTGGGTGAGATCCACTGGGTCACGTTGTTCATCGGCCTGGCCGCTCTGGGCCTGCTGATCTGGCTACCACGGCGTTTCCCGCGCCTGCCCGCCGCGCTGACCGTGGTGGCACTGTTCATGTTGCTGGTCGGCCTGTTTGGCCTCGACCGCTTCGGCGTCGCCATCCTCGGCCCGGTGCCGGCCGGCATCCCGCAGCTGGCCTGGCCGCACAGCAACCTGGCGGAAATGAAGAGCCTGCTGCGCGACGCCCTGGGTATCGCCACCGTCAGCTTCTGCAGCGCCATGCTCACCGCACGCAGCTTTGCCGCCCGCCACGGCTACGCGATCAACGCCAACCACGAATTCGTCGCCCTGGGCGTGAGCAACCTGGCGGCCGGGGTATCCCAGGGCTTTGCCATCAGCGGCGCCGACTCGCGTACCGCCGTCAACGACATGGTGGGTGGCAAGAGCCAACTGGTGGGCATCGTCGCCGCGCTGGTCATTGCCCTGATCCTGTTGTTCTTCACCGCGCCGATGGCGTGGATCCCGCAGGCAGCATTGGGGGCCGTGCTACTGATGGCCGGCTGGGGGCTGATCGACATCAAGTCACTGGGGCTCATCCGCCGCCTGAGCCGCTTCGAGTTCTGGCTCTGCCTGCTGACCACGGCGGGCGTGCTGGGCCTGGGCGTACTGCCCGGCATCGTGTTTGCCGTGACACTGGCGATCCTGCGCCTGCTCTACAGCATCTACCAACCCACCGACGCCGTGCTCGGCTGGCTGCCGGGCACCGAAGGCCAGGTCGACATCCGCAAGCACAAGGACGCCCGCACCGTGCCGGGCCTGGTGGTGTACCGCTTCGACGACGCGATCCTGTTCTTCAACGCCGACTACTTCAAGATGCGCCTGCTTGAAGCGGTGCAGAGCCAGGACCAGCCCAAGGCCGTGCTGTTCGATGCAGAAGCCGTCACCAGCATCGACGTCAGCGGTATCGCCGCCTTGCGTGAAGTGCGCGACACCCTGGCCGCGCAAGGCATCTTCTTTGCCATCGCCCGCGCCCGGGGCACCTTCCTGCGCATGCTGGTGCGCTCGGGGATGGCGCGGGAGATGGAAGACAAACTGCTGTTCGGCTCGGTGCGAGCGGGGATTCGGGCGTATCGGGTGTGGCGTAACCGCAACCGTAGTGTGCAAGTGGCCGAACGGGGTTGAAGGGGGGGTTGTTGCGAGTGGCCCTCGCACACCCTGCACGACATGCTAAAGTCGCCCCCGCTCCCCGCTCCACCCAACGGACTCTAGCATGCCTGCACTTGACGCCACCCTCACCCCTTGGCCAGAACTCGCCGCCCGCCACCCCTGCGATGCCCTGCTGCTGGGCAACGGCGCCAGCCGCGCAGTGTGGAAGCCGTTCGGCTATTTCTCGCTGTTCGAGGAAGCACAACGCGCAGGCCGCAAGAAAGGCCTGGCGGTCAGTGACCAGGCCCTGTTCAAGTCGTTGGGCACGGAACTATTCGAGCCGGTGCTCAGCGCCCTCAACACCACCGTGCGCGCCAACGCCGCACTGGCCATCAACTCCACCGCACCGCTGAACCGCTATTACTCGATCAAGGAAGCGTTGATTCACGCCGTGCGCACGGTACACCTGCCGTGGCCGCTGATGCCGCCAGCCACCCTCGCGGCCCTCAACCAGGCCCTGCGTGGCTACCGCAGCGTCTACACCAGCAACTACGACCTGCTGCTACCGTGGGCTGTACAGAGCGCCCCATACGGCTTCGCCGAACTGTTCGACGAACAAGGCTTCTTCGACGTGCGTCGCACCCGCGGCGAAGGCACGCGGGTGATGCACCTGCACGGCGGCCTGCACCTGCTGAAGCTGCCCGACGGCACCACCCGCCAACGCAGCGCCGACAGCGCCGAACTGCTTGATGGCTTTGCCGTGAACATCCCAGGTGAGGTGCCACTGTTCGTCAACGAAGACCGCAGCGACGAAAAGCTGCGCGCCATCCGCCATTCGGACTACCTCAGCTGGTGTCTGGGGCAGCTGGCCCAGGAAAGCCAGGGGTTATGCCTATTCGGTCAGCACCTGGACAGCAGTGACCAGCACCTGCTCGAAGCCATCCGCCAGGCCCGGCCGAAGCAGCTCTCGATTGCTATCCGGCCGGTGAGCGAAGCGTCGGTGATCAACCAGAAGCAGCATTTTGTTGATCGGTTTGGAGATTTGGCCGGGACGCAGGTGCATTTCTATGACGCCAGTACGCATCCACTGGGGCTGACGACGTTAGCTATCGAAGTGCCGCTCCCTCGTAAATGAACGGGTCATGAAATACAGCTTCAATGAGCCAATGCAGCACTGCCAAAGACTCGTTCATATGCACGCGTTACATTGACAGCCATCGCAGTGCGGGCAAGCTCCAAGATACCCGGGCCTATCGAGTAACTACCTCGCTCCTGCAACCAGGCCAGAACGTCGGCAAGATGCCATAGAGAGGTAGTGCCATCGTGAGCAGGTGCAGGAAAACTGTTTGAATGTGCCAGCATGAGTTTGCGCATGTTTTGCCGAGATACGCCGATAATCTCCGCCACATCGGTAAGCCCTACCAGGTCAGGCGTCGCTTCAATGAGGCGGGCGCCTGGAACAACCCTGCCAACATCATTCAGTGCGCTCTCGATAGCCTGTTTTGCTGAGGCTGCCTCCCGGATGAATGCAAGTGCCAGTCGCCCCGGCTGGCCTACACCCACCAACGCATCATCACACCCACCTTCGGCCAGACGCTCCAGTAGCGCATCGGTATCTTCGTTTTCACTCAATTGGTACTTGAGGGTGAACTCGTATTCCACTGCCATTACTCCCAGCCAGCGATTGGCGCGCACGATGCCATGATGCTATGCACGAAGTTGTCAAATGACAACCATCAGGAAAGCATGCACGCCACACTACCGGGGCTTAAGCAGGTTCGACACTACAAACGGAGTGCATCAAAGCAACCCATCCGCCCGCAACAACGTCTCCAGGCAATGCTCCTGCACCCCATAAAACGCCTTGAGCTGGCCAATCTTCTCCAGCAACTCGCCGTTAGCCACCGGCTGCCGCCGCTTCACCGCAAGAATCATCTTGTTCTTGTTGGTGTGCTCCAGCGAGATGAACTCGAACACCTTGGTTTCGTAACCGCAGGCTTCCAGGTACAACGCGCGCAGGCTGTCGGTGAGCATTTCGGCCTGCTGGCCCAGGTGCAGGCCGTATTGCAGCATGGGTTGCAGCAACCCCGGGCTGTGCAGTTGCGGGCGGATCTGCTTGTGGCAGCACGGCGAGCACATGATGATCGCGGCGTTGCAGCGGATACCGGTGTGAATGGCGTAGTCGGTGGCGATATCGCACGCATGCAGGGCGATCATCACTTCGATGGCCTCGGGCACCACGCTACGTACATCACCGCACTGGAATTCCAGGCCTGGGTGCTCCAGGCGCGAAGCGGCGGCGTTGCACAAGTCGACCATGTCCTGGCGAAGCTCTACACCGGTGACCTGCGCCTCACGGCCCAGGCTGTTGCTCAGGTAGTCATGCATGGCAAAGGTCAGGTAACCCTTGCCCGAGCCGAAGTCGGCCACCCGCAGCGCCTGCTCCGCAGGTACCGGCGCACTGGCCAGGGCGTGGTCGAAGACCTCGATGAACTTGTTGATCTGCTTCCACTTGCGCGACATGGACGGGATCAATGCACCTTGTGCGTCGGTCACGCCGAGGTCACGCAGGAACGGCCTCGACAAATCCAGGTAGCGCTTCTTCTCGCGGTCATGGCCGCTGCTCGTCGTGGCCTCCCGTGGAGCCTGCGCGCCGTGACGTTGCAACATCGGCTTGCCCTTCTTGCTGAAGGTCAGTTGCACTTCGCCATCTGCGTCGAACAGGTGGGCATTGCGGAAGCTGTCCGGCAGCAGCTCAGCTACCAGCGCCTGCGCCTGTTCCAGCGACAGGTTGCGGGTAATGTCGCGGGTCTGATGGCGGTAGACCAGCGACAGGCATGGCTGGCCCTTGACCTGCAGCGGCTTGGCGATGATCCGTTGCAAGGTCTGGTCGGCACCGACATGGCGCGCCAGCACCAGTTTGACCAAGGTGTTGCCGTGCAAGGCTGCATTCAGAAGGCCGAGAAACCGGGCGCGTGCATCTGACGCAGAGGGGGCGGAAGAACTGGCGGACATGGAAAAACGGTGCCTCGAATAGCGGGAACCGCATTCTACACCCTGCAGGTTCCAAGTCAGTCCAGGATCACCAACCGGTTGGGCAACTCGTTGCGCGCATGAGTAGGCGGCACATGCTCGCTAAGCAACTCGCCGCACGCATCGATGCACTCGACAAACCCCTGCAAGGTCCGCCCCTGACGCACCTGCTCGGCAAAGCGGGCGACAATGGCCGCCCGCGCGTTGGCATCCAGATAATGCTCGATACCGCGGTCGACCAGGATCTCCACATGCCGTTCCGCCTCGCTGACGAAGATCAGCACGCCGGTGGCGCCTGCCGTGCGCTGCAAATTCTGCTCGCGAAACTGCTGCCGAGCCAGCCGTGAGGCGCGCCAACGACGCAAAGCACGAGGAATCAGCCAGCCGGCCAGAAGCGGGTTGCGCAGCAGCAGGCACAAACCGACGAACAGCAACACGTTGGCCACCAGCAAGCCACGCACGCTGGGCCAACCCAGCAGCCCATGCAACAGCCCAGGCACGGCCAGCGCCAGCACGGCGGCCCACAACAGCGGCCAATACGCGTAATCGTCAGCACGGCGGGCCAGTACCGTCACCAGTTCGGCATCGGTTCGCTTTTCAGCACGGGCAATGGCTTCGGCAATCTGCCGTTGATGGTATTCGTCGAAAAGGGTCATGCCGTCGGTCTCTTGAGCGTTCTTATAGTTGTTGTCCCGGCATTCGGGGCTTCGTCCCCAGGCGACATATTCAGGCATAATCCGCCGCTGGAAAATGAGCGTCTCAATCGTACAACAATAGCCGCCTGAAAACTTCGGCCGCGCACGTATCACCGCTGGATACGGCAGAGGCCCCACAACGGAACTGATGATGAAATTGTCTTTGCTGGGCCTGGCCATGGGCCTTGCCAGTCAGGCGGCCCTCGCCGCCCCCACCGCCCCGCCCCTGCAGGACAAGCAGGCGTTCATCGACCATCTGATCAGCCAGATGACCGAAGCCGAGAAAATCGGCCAGTTGCGCCTGATCAGCATCGGCCCGGAAATGCCTCGCGACAAGATTCGTGAGGAAATCGCCGCCGGCCGCATCGGCGGCACCTTCAACTCACGCACCGCGCCCGAAAACCGGCCGATGCAGGACGCGGCCATGCGCAGCCGCCTGAAGATCCCGATGTTCTTCGCCTACGACACCGTCCACGGCGAGCGCACCATCTTCCCGATTGGCCTGGGCATGGCCGCCACCTGGGACATGGACGCCGTGGCCAAGGTTGGCCGCACCGCCGCCATCGAAGCCTCGGCCGACGCCCTGGACATGACCTTCGCACCCATGGTCGATATTGCCCGCGACCCACGTTGGGGCCGCACCAGTGAAGGCTTTGGTGAAGACACCTACCTGACCTCGAAGATTGGCCAGGTGATGGTGCGCTCGTTCCAGGGCAGCAGCCCGGCCAACCCCGACAGCATCATGGCCATCGTCAAGCACTTCGCCCTGTACGGCGCCGTGGAGGGCGGGCGCGACTACAACACGGTCGATATGAGCCTGCCGAAGATGTACAACGACTACCTGCCGCCCTACCGCGCCGCCCTCGACGCCGGTGCTGGCGGGGTGATGGTGGCACTGAACTCGATCAACGGCGTGCCGGCCACCGCCAACACCTGGCTGATGAACGACTTGCTGCGCAAGGAGTGGGGCTTCAAGGGTGTGACCATCAGCGACCATGGCGCCATCCAGGAGCTGATCCGCCACGGTGTCGCCCGCGACGGTCGCGAAGCCGCCAAGCTGGCGATCAAGGCCGGCATCGACATGAGCATGAACGACACCCTGTACGGCGAAGAGCTGCCAGGCCTGCTGAAGTCCGGTGAAGTGACCCAGGTCGAGCTGGACCAGGCGGTGCGCGAAGTACTCGGAGCCAAGTACGACATGGGCCTGTTCAAGGACCCGTACGTGCGCATCGGCAAGGCCGAAACCGACCTGAAAGACTACTACGGCAACGACCGCCTGCACCGCGAAGCCGCGCGTGATGTGGCCCGCCGCAGCCTGGTACTGCTGGAAAACCACAACCAGACCCTGCCGCTGAAAAAAGCCGGCACCATCGCCCTGGTCGGCCCGCTGGCCGATGCACCGATCGACATGATGGGCAGCTGGGCTGCCGACGGCAAACCCGTGCACTCGGTGACAGTGCGTGAAGGCTTGCGTCGCGCCGTAGAAGGCAAAGCCAAGCTGGTCTACGCCAAAGGCTCCAACGTCACCGGCGACAAGGCGATATTCGATTACCTGAACTTCCTCAACTTCGACGCACCGGAAATCGTCGATGACCCGCGCCCGCCTGCGGTGCTGATCGACGAAGCCGTGAAGGCTGCCAGGCAGTCCGACGTGGTCGTAGCGGTTGTCGGCGAGTCGCGTGGCATGTCCCACGAGTCGTCCAGCCGCACCACCCTGGAAATTCCAGCCAGCCAGCGTGAGCTGATCAAGGCCTTGAAGGCGACCGGCAAGCCGCTGGTGTTGGTGCTGATGAACGGCCGGCCGCTGTCGATCGGCTGGGAACGCGAGCAGGCCGACGCCATCCTCGAAACCTGGTTTGCCGGTACCGAGGGCGGCAATGCCATCGCCGACGTGCTGTTTGGCGACTACAACCCATCCGGCAAGCTGGCCATCACCTTCCCGCGTTCGGTCGGGCAGATCCCGATGTATTACAACCACACGCGCATTGGCCGGCCGTTCACGCCGGGTAAGCCGGGTAACTACACGTCGCAGTACTTCGAAGAGCCTAACGGCCCGCTGTACCCGTTCGGCTATGGCCTGAGCTACAGCAGCTTCGAGCTGTCTGGCCTGAAGCTGTCGCACAAGGACCTCAAGCGCGGTGACAACCTGGAGGCCAAGGTGACGGTGAAGAATACCGGCAAGGTCTCCGGCGAGACCGTGGTGCAGCTGTACCTTCAAGATGTGTCGGCATCGATGAGCCGCCCGGTCAAGGAACTGAAAAACTTCCAGAAGCTGATGCTCAAGCCGGGTGAGTCGCGGACCTTGACCTTCCGCATCAACGAGGATGACCTGAAGTTCTACAATGGCCAGCTGCAGCGGGTTGCCGAACCAGGTGAGTTCAATGTCCAGGTAGGGCTGGACTCCCAGGCGGTGCAACAGCAGAGCTTTGAACTGCTGTAACTGAGGTCGCCTGCACCGGCCCATTCGCGGGTTCACCCGCGAAGAGGCCGGCCCTGATATCGCATATATCCGGATCCGCCCCAATGCCCTTTTCCTTTCGCGCCCTGCGTCTGGGGCTGATCACCTTGCTCATCCTGCTGGGCACCGCCCTCAGTGCCGGCTGGGCCATGCACCAGGCCAAGCGCCAGGCCATGGAAGACGACGCCCGGCGTGCCAGTCAGCAACTGGGGCTGTACGCCAATGCCCTGCACACCCTGATCGACCGCTACCGCGCCCTGCCCGCCGTACTGGCGCTGGACCCGGAACTGATCGCCGCCCTGCGCGGCCCGGTCAATGAACAGGTGCAGGACGCCCTGAACCGCAAGCTGGAGCGCATCAATGGCGCGGCCAATTCCTCTACCCTCGAGCTGCTCGACCGCACCGGCTTGGCCATTGCCGCCAGCAACTGGCGGCTGCCCAGTAGTTACGTCGGCTCCAACTACGGTTTCCGCCCCTATTTCAAGCAAACCCGCAGCCAAGGCAGTGGCCGCTTCTACGCCGTGGGCGTAACCAGTGGCGTACCGGGCTACTTCCTCGCCAGCGCGGTAAATGACGAGCATGGCCGCTTTCTCGGTGCTATGGTGGTCAAGCTGGAATTCCCCGAACTGGAACGCGAGTGGCGCCAGGGCAGCGATATCCTGCTGGTCAGCGACGCCCGTGGCATCACCTTCATCGCCAACCAGGATGGCTGGCGCTACCGCGAGCTCCAGCCGCTGAATGGTGCCGACCGTGCCGAGCTGGCTGAAACACGCCAGTACGACAAACAGCCGCTGGTGCCCCTGCAGCACCAGGTGCTGACCCGTTTTGCCGAATACAGCACCCTTAGCCGCGTGCAAGGCCCGCAGGGCAGTGCCGAGTACCTGTGGGAAAGCCTGCCGCTGGAAGATGACCACTGGACCTTGCACCTGTTGCGCAAGCCACAGGTGGCCGCCGATGGCCGCAATGCCGCCCTGGGCGCCGCAGCCGTGTGGCTGAGCCTGGTGTTCGCCGCCCTGTTCGTCAGCCAGCGCCTGCGCCTGGCACGCCTGCGCCAGCGCAGCCGGCAAGAGCTCAAACGCCAGGTCGAAGAACGCACCCGTGAGTTGCGCACCGCCCAGGAGGGCCTGGTACAGTCGGCCAAACTGGCCGCCCTCGGGCAGATGTCGGCCGCCATGGCCCACGAGATCAACCAGCCGCTGACCACCCAGCGCATGCAACTGGAAACCCTGCGGCTGCTGCTGGACCACGGCCGTTACGACGAAGCGCGCCAGGCCCTGGAACCGCTGGAGCAAATGCTCACACGCATGGCCGCACTGACCAGCCACCTGAAAACCTTTGCCCGCAACAGCCCGGTCGGCCTGCGCGAGCGCCTCGATCTGGCCACCGTGGTCGACCAGGCCTTGCACCTGCTGGATACCCGCATCCGTAGTGACGAGGTCGAGGTGGCCTTGTACCTGGCACGCCCGGCCTGGGTACGCGGCGATGCCATTCGCCTGGAGCAAGTGCTGATCAACCTGCTGCGCAATGCCCTCGACGCCATGGCCGACAAGCGCTACAAACGCCTGGAGGTGCGCATCGAGCCAGATGGCGAGCTGTGGCGCCTGAGCGTGCTGGATTCGGGTGGCGGCATCGCCGAGGCCGACCTGGCGAAGGTGTTCGACCCGTTCTTCACCACCAAGCCGGTGGGTGAAGGGCTGGGCCTGGGCCTGGCCATTTCCTACGGCATCGTCCACGAGGCCGGGGGCCAACTGCTGGCCGAAAACGTACCTGGTGGCGCACGCCTGAGCCTTACCCTGCCCCGTGACCTGGAGCCTGTATGTTGAATTCAGTGATCGTCGTCGATGATGAAGCCAGCATCCGTACTGCCGTCGAGCAATGGCTGAGCCTGTCCGGCTTCACTGTGCAGTTGTTCGCTCGCGCTGATGAATGCCTGGCACACCTGCCACGGCACTTTCCGGGGGTGATCATCAGCGATGTGCGCATGCCAGGCATGGACGGCCTGCAATTGCTCGAGCGCCTGCAGACGGACGACCCCGACCTGCCCGTGATCCTGCTGACCGGCCACGGTGATGTGCCCATGGCAGTAGAAGCCATGCGCAACGGGGCCTATGACTTCCTGGAAAAACCCTTCACCCCGCAGCACCTGCTGGGGAGCCTGCGCCGGGCACTGGAAAAGCGCCAGCTGGTCCTTGAAAACCGTCGGCTGCACGAACAGGCTGACCTCAAGTCACGCCTGGAAGGCACACTGCTGGGTATGTCCCAGGGCCTGCAGCAACTGCGCCGGCAGGTGCTGGACCTGGCCAGCCTGCCAGTCAACGTGCTGATTCGTGGTGAAACCGGCAGCGGCAAGGAGCGGGTCGCCCGCTGCCTGCACGATTTTGGCCCGCGCGCCGGCAAACCATTCGTTGCCCTCAACTGCGCGGCCATCCCCGAAGCACTGTTCGAAGCCGAACTGTTCGGCCATGAAAGCGGTGCCTTCACCGGCGCCCAAGGCAAGCGCATCGGCAAACTGGAGTACGCCAACGGTGGCACGGTGTTCCTCGACGAAATCGAGAGCATGCCACTGGCGCAACAGGCCAAGCTGCTAAGGGTGATCCAGGAGCAGAAACTGGAGCGTTTGGGGGCTAACCAGAGCATCAGCATCGACTTGCGAATCATTGCCGCGACCAAGCCCGACCTGCTCGACGAGGCCCGTGCCGGGCGTTTTCGCGAAGACCTGGCCTACCGCCTGAACGTGGCCGAACTGCGCCTGGCGCCGTTGCGTGAGCGGCGCGAGGACATTGCGCTGCTGTTCGAACACTTTGCCCGTGCAGCAGGCGAAAAGCTTGGACGCTGCGCACCGCCGCTGTCGGGGCCACAGCTGGCCCAACTGCTGTCGCATGACTGGCCAGGTAATGTTCGCGAGCTGGCCAATGCGGCGGAGCGGCACGCGTTGGGGCTGGGTTCGCCAAACATCGAGGTAGCGCCTGCCGGGCAATCGCTGGGCGAGCAGATGGAGGCGTTCGAGGCGCAATGCCTGCGCGCAGCGTTGCGACAGCATGGGGGCGAGATCAAGGCGGTAATGGAGACCTTGCAGCTGCCGCGGCGCACGCTTAATGAAAAGATGCAGCGGCACGGGTTGGTGCGCGAGGATTTTGTCGGGCGAGAATGAGCGGAAATCCGCTTATGACCAGGATTTAGTAGGCGAGATTCCGCTTATCAACTCAAGATTTTGGGGCTGCTTTGCAGCCCATCGCGACGCAAGGCCGCTCCTGCAAGGGCCTTGCAAGGCTTGCTATTACGGGGTTCGCGGAGCTCGCAACGCCCCCAAATGAATCACCCCGCACCCATTTGGCACACCTTCTGCAATTGCCTTGGCAAGCTGCGCCACGGCGCGCTCCACAAAAACAACGAGAAGGTATCCCTGATGGATAACGCCACCTCCCTGCCCGCCGGGGCGGCCACTGCGCCCGCCGCGGAAAAAACCACCGCCAGCCGCCTGAAGTCGATCTTCAGCGGGTCCATCGGCAACATGGTCGAATGGTACGACTGGTACGTCTACGCCGCATTCTCGCTGTACTTCGCCAAGGCCTTCTTCCCGGCCGGCGACTCCACCGCACAACTGCTCAACACCGCCGCGATCTTCGCCGTGGGCTTCCTGATGCGCCCGATCGGTGGCTGGTTGATGGGCCTGTACGCCGACCGCAAGGGCCGCAAGGCCGCGCTGATGGCTTCGGTACTGCTGATGTGCGCAGGCTCGCTGGTCATCGCCCTGACCCCGGGCTACGAAACCATCGGTGTCGCCGCACCGATCCTGCTGGTGATTGCGCGCCTGATGCAGGGCCTGTCGGTGGGTGGTGAATACGGCACCTCGGCCACCTACCTCAGCGAAATGGCCAGCAAGGACCGCCGTGGTTTCTTCTCCAGCTTCCAGTACGTGACCCTGATCTCCGGCCAGCTCATCGCCCTGGCAGTACTGATCATCCTGCAGCAGACCCTGACCACCGAGCAGCTGTACGCCTGGGGCTGGCGTGTGCCGTTCGTGATCGGTGCGCTGTGCGCCGTGGTGGCCCTGTACCTGCGTCGCGGCATGGAAGAAACCGCCTCGTTCACCAAGAAGGAAAAGGCCAAGGAAAGCCTGATGCGCACCCTGATGCGCCACCCCAAAGAGCTGATGACCGTGGTCGGCCTGACCATGGGCGGCACCTTAGCCTTCTACACCTACACCACCTACATGCAGAAGTACCTGGTCAACACCGTGGGCATGAGCATCAGCGACTCGACCACCATCTCGGCCGCCACACTGTTCCTGTTCATGTGTCTGCAGCCGGTGATTGGTGGGCTGTCCGACAAGATCGGCCGTCGCCCGATCCTGATCGCCTTCGGTGTGCTCGGCACCCTGTTCACCGTCCCGATCCTCAGCACCTTGCACACCATCCAGACCTGGTGGGGCGCGTTCTTCCTGATCATGGCCGCGCTGATCATCGTCAGCGGCTACACCTCGATCAACGCAGTGGTCAAGGCAGAGCTGTTCCCGACGGAAATTCGCGCCCTGGGCGTGGGCCTGCCGTACGCCCTGACCGTGTCCATCTTCGGCGGCACCGCCGAATACGTGGCCCTGTGGTTCAAGAGCGCTGGCATGGAGAGCGGCTTCTACTGGTACGTCACCGCCTGCATCGCCTGTTCGCTTCTGGTATATGCAACCATGAAGGACACCAAGCAGCACTCGCGGATTACAACTGAGTGAGTTTGAGCCTGCCGCAATGAAGAAGGGCGCACCGTTTCGGGCGCCCTTTTTTCATGCATTGTGAATGCATGATGTGATTCGATGAGCCAATGATTAATCCTATTCGGCTCATCATGTGAGCCGAATAGCTCAATTAATCGGCTCACCAGCTCCTGAAACCTGGCTCAAGACATCTCCAACGCCTGACGCGGCTCACGGCGCTGGTACCAGCTGGCCATCAGCACCAGCACCAGCAACACCCCGCCCAGCACAGCCGAAGAGCCGACCGTGCCAAAGTCCAGGCCACCCTTTTCATGGGGTTTGGTCAGGACATCGCCCAGCGTGGCGCCAAACGGGCGGGTAAGCACGAACGCCACCCAGAACAGCACGACGCCTGGAATACGCGTCCAGTAGCGGGCCACCACTACCAAGGCAATGGCACTGCCGATCAGCAACGCGCCGCCAGCAAAACCGAGCCCCGAATCATCGGCCAGGTAATCGCCCAGGGCGGTACCAAGCGTGTTGGAAAACAGGATCGCCACCCAGTAGAACAGCTCGCCCGTGCGGTTCTTGATTCGGGTGACATCCAGTGGGTTGCCGCTCAGGCGCCACAGCAGGAAGGTCAGCAGCAGGATGCCGATGAGCAAGGCCGACCCCGTGGCATAACCCAGGCCCAGGGTGCGGTCCATGAAGTCGGACATGGTGGTGCCGGCGGTACTGGTGGAGAGGATCACCAGCCAATACAGCATCGGGTGGTAGCGGCGCGAGTAGAGCTGGCCGAGCAAGGTCAGCAGGAACACGCTGATCAACAGCAGCGAGCTGACGGCATAGCCAACGTTCAGCGTCATCGACAGCAAGTCGCCCGCCGTTTCGCCAAGGGTGGTAGCGCAGATCTTCATGACCCAGAAGGCCAAGGTGATTTGCGGGAGTTTGTTCATTGTTGTGCCGCTCCAGTTTGAGGTGCGGCGATGGTGCTGATCGAGGCCTGAAAAATCGGTTGGTGATGCATGAAAAAAGTGTTGATAGATCTTTGAAACAAAATATTTCGTTCTTAACGTCCCATGAATTCCCACCCTTCAAGCTGAAATAGCTGACAGAACGACGACGCGCGGGCATGCGGCTCTTGGGTGATGCCACAGCGTGATTCACGCGAAGCGCTCCCATATAGATCGAATAATTAGATTTTTAATCGCTATTTTTTGCGCTTTTTAATCAAATTAATCGGCGTAGGATTAAACCCATAGAAACAAACAACCCTTGTAGCCCTTGGAGCAACGACCATGAAAAACAAACTGATCCTTACCCTGGCCCTCTCGGTTTTCGCAGCTGCCGCTTACGCCGAAGATGGCTTCGACCGTACCAACGCCCACACGTTTGCAGCGGTACAGAGCCAGTCCGCTACCTACGCTGAAGATGGTTTCGACCGCACTGGTGGCCAACGCTTTGCCGAAGATGGCTTCGACCGCACTGGTGGCCAACGCTTCGCCGAAGACGGCTTCGACCGCACCGGTGGCCAACGCTTCGCCGAAGACGGTTTCGACCGCACCGGTGGCCAACGCTTCGCCGAAGACGGTTTCGACCGCACTGGTGGCCAACGCTTCGCCGAAGACGGCTTCGACCGCACCAACGCCCACCGCATCAGTTGATCCCCGATGCGAGCACCCAGCCCGGCTTTGGCCGGGCTTGATCATTTGCAGACGGGCACAGGCTTGGCACACTAGGCACCTCGCAACCCAGGAGGTGGGCCAGCAAGCCCAGCACAGATGTATTACTACGAACCCGCCAAAGGCCACGGCCTGCCCCACGACCCGTTCAACGCCATCGTCGGCCCCCGCCCCATCGGCTGGATCTCCTCGCAAGACCGTGAAGGCCGCCTGAACCTGGCGCCCTACAGCTTTTTCAACGCGTTCAACTACATCCCGCCAATCATCGGTTTCTGCAGCGTCGGGCGCAAAGACAGCCTGAACAACATCGAACAGACCGGCGAATTTGTCTGGAACCTGGCCACCCGCCCGCTGGCTGAGCAGATGAACCAGAGCTGCGCACCGGTTGCGGCCGAAGTAAACGAATTTGAATTGAGCGGCCTCACTGCCACGCCGTCGAGCATCGTCAACGTACCGCGCGTGGGGGAAACCCCCGTGGCCTTCGAGTGCAAGGTCAGCCAGATCGTGCAGCTCAAGCGGGCAGACCAGGCGCTAGTGCCCAGCTGGCTGATCCTGGGTGAGGTGGTGGCGGTGCACATTGCCGAGCACCTGCTGAAAAACGGCATCTACGACACCGCTGCCGCCGAACCGATCCTGCGTGGCGGTGGCCCGGCGGACTACTTCGAGCTGGGCAACCTGTTCAAGATGGCCCGCCCGCCGGCCTGATCACCAGATCAGCTCGCCCTCTTCGCTGACGCCTTGCAGGCGTTGCAGCTCGGCCGTAGCCGCTTCGTCGGCGGCTACGGCCCCCTTGAACACCTGCCCGTCCAGTACCTTGTGAAAACGCGGCGCGCCGCCCATGCCCAAGGCCTTGACCGCAATGGCCGCGTTGTAGCCGCCCCCCTCGACCGGGACCATTGCCGAAACCGCTTCGAAATGCGGGAATTCCCTACGTGCCATGTTGCTATCCACCTGGTTGAACAAGGCGGTCATTTTACCCCATCACTGATCAATCGAAGGTATGCAGGTCCAAGCTGCTGACCACCTGTGCCTGCACCAACTCGCCAAACACCTCCAACGTTGGCGAGGCGAAGTAGCCACTCATCGCCTGCTGGTCCTGCCAGCTACCGCTGAGCAACCAAAGGTCGGCATCCGCCTGGGAGCGCTGTACCGTGAAACTCAGGCAGCCCGGCGCTCGCAGCGAGGGTTCGAGCAGGTCACGCAGTCGCGCCCCCAACTCGGCCGAGCGCCCGCTGCTGGCACGGATGAAAGCAAGGTGGGTGACCGGTTGTTTTGAGGTCATTGCACAATCTCCTTGAAGCAGGCGGACGGAAAAGCCAGGCTGCCAAGGTTAGGGGCTGCCTCGCGCGGCGCGTTAGGCCATTACTGCATGCCGATTGCCTGATCCTGCAGCGCGGCAGGATCAGGCAATCGACGTGCAGCTTTCGACTAGCGCCCGCCATTGCCCAAACCTATGCTGCGTCGGTCAGCAGAGGAAATCCACCATGACCACACCGACACCCATCGACCCACCCCTGGAATTGCAGCGCCAGGAGCTTGCGGAACTGATCCGCCGCCATGCCGGCGAGCCCCACGGCCCGGCCTCGGCCATCGATGGCTTGTTCCTGGTGCGCTACACCGAGAACGTGCGCTCGGTGCCGACCCTCGCTCAACCCGCGCTGTGCATCCTGGCCCAGGGCAGCAAAAGCCTGTTCCTCGGTGACGAACAATATGCCTACGACCCGCTGCACTACATGGTGGTTTCGGTAACCCTGCCACTGAGCGGCGTAAAGCTCGACGCCAGCCCCGAACACCCCAGCCTTGGATTGCGCATAGACCTGGACCCGGCAGAGATCAGCCAGCTGATTGCCGAGAGCGGGCCGATGCTGGTGCCCAACCGGCCTTCCGGTCGCGGTTTGTATGTGGACAGAACCGATGCGCCATTGCTGGATGCCCTGCTGAGGCTGATCCGACTGCTGGACACACCGCGCGATATCGCGATGTTGGCGCCGTTGTTCCGCCGTGAAATTCTCTACCGTTTGTTGCGCGGGCCGCAGGGTTATCGGCTGTACGAGATTGCCTTGGCCAACAGCCAGACGCACCGGGTTTGCCAGGCCATTACCTGGCTCAACAACAACTATCAACAGCCGCTGCGTATCGAGGACCTGGCCCGGGAGGTCAACCTCAGCACCTCGACCCTGCATCACCGCTTCAAGGCAGTGACGTCGATGAGCCCGTTGCAGTACCAGAAACAGCTGCGCCTGCAGGAGGCGCGGAGGTTGATGCTCAATGACGGGCTGGAGGCGGCGGTGGCGGCTTATCGGGTGGGGTATGAGAGCCCGTCGCAGTTCAGCCGGGAGTACAGCAGGCTGTATGGAGCGCCGCCGATTCGGGATGTGGCCAGATTGAGAGCCACTGCTGTCTAAAACTTTTTGGTGGCTGTACCGGCCTCTTCGCGGGCTCGCCCGCGAAAGGGTCGGTACAGGCAACAGCTTCAGTTCAACCCGAAACTGTCCCTTGCCACTGATTCTGGTCCACCTGAATCAAGGTCGGCCCCTTGCGTTCCACCGCCTGCCCCAGCGCCGCCTGCAACTGCGCCACATCCGCCACATTCTCCGCCGCCGCGCCCAACGCCCGCGCCACGCCGATGAAGTCCGGCGTATGAATATCCACACCAACAGGCTCGATCGCCCGGTTGACCATGTACTTCTTGATTTCCTCGTACCCCTGGTTATTCCACAGCAGCACGATCAGCGGCACCTGCGCCTCCACCGCGCTGGCCAGCTCCGGCAGGGTGAATTGCATACCACCATCGCCAATCAGGCACACCGCAGGCGCACGCTGTCCGGTTTGCTCCGCACTCCCGAGCCAGGCGCCCATGGCCGCAGGTAGCGCATAACCCAGGGTGCCGTAGCCGGTCGAGGCATTGAACCAGCGACGTGGCTGATCCATGTCCAGGGTCAGGTTGCCGGTGTACACCGGCTGGGTCGAATCGCCCACCAGGATGGCATTGGGCAGGCGCTCAAGAATGGCGCTCAGCAAACGCGTCTGGCTCAGTGTCGACTGGTCCCAGCCTGCCGCCAGAGCCTGGCGCAGATTGGCCACCCGGGCCACACCCCAGGTGCTTTCACGCACGGGTTGCAGCTGAGTCTGCAAAGCACCGAGCAGCGCTTCGGCGGCCAATTCGGCATCAGCCACCAGCGCCAGCTCCGGCAGGTAATTGCGCACGGTCTGGTCCGGGTCGATGTCGATGCGCAGCAGGCTTCCCGGGATCTCGAAGCCACCCTTGAACGTCACGTCATAATCGGTTTCAGCCAGTTCGGTACCGATCGCCAGCACCACGTCGGCCTCGGCGACGAGCGCCCGCGTGGCAGGCAACGACTGGGTCGAACCGATTTGCAGCGGGTGGCTGGCCGGCAGCAAACCCTTGGCATTGATGGTGAGCGCCACCGGTGCCTGAAGGTGTTCGGCCAGGCGTGCCAGGGCAGCACCGGCTGCCAACGCGCCCCCCCCAGCCAGAATCAACGGCCGCTTTGCACAGGCCAGGCGCTCAGCCATCTGTGTTACAGCTTGCGGGGCAGCCCCCGCACGGCTACCGCGCACGGGCCGGCCCGGCAGCAGGAAATCAGCCGGTTCGACCAGCACGTCGAGCGGGATTTCGATATGCACCGGGCGTGGTCGGGCACTGTCGAACACGGCAAATGCCCGGGCCAGCACCTGCGGCAGGTCTGCTGCACTCATCAAGGTGTGAGAAAACGCAGCCACACCCGACACCAGCGCCGCCTGGTTGGGCAGCTCGTGCAGCTTGCCACGGCCACCGCCCAACTGGTCACGGGACTGCACGCTGGAAATCACCAGCATCGGGATCGAATCGGCATAGGCCTGGCCCATCGCCGTGGTGATGTTGGTCATGCCCGGGCCAGTGATGATGAAGCACACTCCGGGTTTGCCACGGGTGCGCGCATAGCCGTCAGCCATGAACCCGGCACCCTGCTCGTGGCGCGGGGTGATGTGGCGAATGGACGAACCCGCCAGGCCGCGATAGAGCTCCACGGTATGTACACCGGGAATGCCGAAGACATGGTCCACGCCATAGCCTTCAAGGAGTTTGACCAGTACTTCGCCGCACGTTGCCATCAGGGTTCACCATGAATCTGGTTGGGTTATGTGCTTATTGGACCCAACCCATGACTACCACCACAATGCAAAAAAACACATACTAGCCATGTCCTGTAATCATGGCTTATCGCAATGAAACGCCTACCGCCCTTAGCCGCCCTGCACACCTTTCTGGTGACCGCCCAGCACTGCAATTTCACCCGTGCCGGGCAACAGCTACACATCACGCAAGGCGCCGTCAGCCGCCAGATCGCGGCCCTTGAGGAGCACCTGGGGTATGCGTTGTTCCAGCGCCAGGCCCGTGGGCTGAGCCTGACCCGTGAAGGCCAGGACTGGCTGCCACGGGTGCAGCAGGTGTTCGCACTGATCGAACAAGGCGTGAATGAGGTGGGCGGACGCAGCACGACTTTGCAGCTCAAGGCGCCCACCTGCGTGATGCGTTGGTTACTGCCACGCCTTATGGAGTGGCAAGCACTGCGCCCGGATGTGCCGGTGGAGCTGACGACCACGGTGCAGCACGGGGTGGACTTCCGCCGGGAGGGCTTTGATGCGGCGGTGGTGTATGGCGACACGCCGAACCACGGGTTACAGGTGCGCAAGTTGTTCGATGAACAGCTGACGCCGGTATGTGCGCCCTCGCTATGCGACGGGCCGATACCATTGCGCCAGGTGGAGGACCTGGCGCGGCACATGCTGCTGCATCCATCACGGGATGAACATGACTGGCGGTTGTGGTTGCAGGCGGCCGGGGTGACGTTGGCCGCTCATGGGCCCAAGCAGCATTTCGAGACGCTGGACATGGCGATGGCCATGGCCTCGCAGGGGACCGGGGTGGCAATTGGCGACTGGTCGCTGATTGGGGATGACCTGCGCGGGGGGCGGCTGTGCATGCCGTTTGCGCTGAAGGTGATGACCGGCAAGGGGTATTACCTGGTGAGCCAGGCCAGAAGCTTGCCGCCGGGGTTGGTGGAATTGCTGGACTGGCTGGAGAGCCAGGCCAGCCTATGAAGCCCCTTCGCGGGCATGCCCGCGAAGGGGGCGACTCAATACCCGACGGTAAAACGCTGCCGCGAATGCGCCGGCTTTTCCAGCTCATCGATCATGGCAATCGCATAATCGGCAAAGGTGATCCAACTCTTGCCATCCGCACCAATCAGCAGATGATCCTTGCCCAGCGTGTACCGCCCGCTGCGCTCACCTTCGACAAACTCCGCCGACGGCGACAGGAAGGTCCAGTCCAGGTTCGGCTCCCGTTGCAGCGCCTCCAGAAAACGCACCCCGGCAGTGGCCTCGGCCTTGTAGGCTTCCGGGAAGTCCGGGCTGTCGATCACCCGGTGCCCCGACGGCAACAGCAGGCTGCCCGCACCGCCCACCACCAGCAAGCGCTTGACCCCGGCCCGCTTGACCGACTCGATGATTGCGTGCGGCTCGATGGTCGAGAAATGCGCAGCGCTCAGCACGGCATCCACGCCCGTGACCGCGGCTTGCAGGGCCGCGCTGTCCTTGGCATCCAGCTCCTTGACGGTCACTCCCTCCCGGCCCTGCAGTTTCGAAGGGTCACGGGCGATGGCCAATACACTGTGGCCACGGCGCAGGGCCTCTTCCAGCAACTGGCTGCCAGCACGGCCAGTGGCACCGATGATTGCGATCTTGCTCATGGGATACTCTCCATCAAATTGAACGGAATTACCACTTCATCTCGCCCTTGGCGACCTTGGCACCCAGCTCCAGGGAGCTTTCATCGGCCAGGCCCGGGTAACGTTGCTTCATCGCCTCGATCAAGGCACCCGCGTCTTTTGCCTTGGCCGCTTGGGCATCGAAGTCACGAATGTAGTTCGCCGTGAAACGCACAGCCTCCAGCGAGCGGCTGCTGTTCCCCAGGTAATGGCCCGGGATGACCGTACGCGGCGCCAGCGATTCGATGTGCGCCAGGGTGCTGAGCCAGTCGGTATGCGACTGGGCCGTCTGGGTATCGGCCATCCACACATGAATGTGCTCGGACACCACCACGCCGCCGACCACCGCCTTGATCGACGGGATCCACACAAAGCTGCGGTCTGGTTGCGGACCGTCAAGGCCAACCACCTCAAGGGCCTGCCCTTCCAGCGTCAATCGGTTGCCTTCCAGTACCTGTGGCAGCACCAGCCGTGCCGGTTTGTCTGCCCCCATATGCGGGCCCCAGTACGCCAGCTTGGGGTCCATGGTCTGACGGATATGCGCGACAGTGGCGGCCGAGGCCAGCACCTTGGCGTCGGGGAAAGCATTTGTCAGGGTGTCCAGGCCGAAGTAGTAATCCGGGTCACCGTGGCTGATATAGATGGTAGTCAGGTGCTTGCCACCAGCTCGCAGGCGCTGCACCAGTTGCTGGGCCTGGGCCTTACCGAACTGGGCATCGACCAGCACGGCATCGTGCTCGCCACTGACAATCACCGAACTGACCGGGAAGATGGCCTCATGCCCAGGGTTGTAGACTTCCAGCTTCAAGGGTTCGGCGGCCAGCACCGGGCCGGCCAGGGTAACGCAGGCCAGCAGCAGGCCACGCAAGGGAGTGAACAGGGACATTGGCAACGCCTTCCAGATAACGATGGCCAACAGCTTAGTTGCCCGATCCATGACAAAAAATGCGATGCTCGAACATAGTTTGTTTCTGAAACCGGGCAAATCATGGACCGTCTCAACGCCATGCGCGTTTTCGTCACCGTCGTCGACCTGGGTAGCCAGTCGGCAGCGGCGGATCATTTGCAGCTATCGCGGCCGGTGGTGTCGCGCTATCTGGCAGCGCTGGAAGACTGGGTGGGCGCGCGCCTGATGCAGCGCACCACACGCAAGCTCAGCCTCACCGCCGCCGGCCAGGAAACCCTGCCACGCTGTCGGCAGTTGCTGGAGTTGGCCGGTGACCTGCAGGCTGCCGTGCAACAGCCGGATGACGCGCCCAAGGGCGCATTGCGCATCAGCGTCAGTACGTCCTTTGGCCAGGCGCAGCTGGTGGATGCGGTGGCGGCCTATGTGCGGCGCTATCCAGGTGTGAACGTGGAACTGCAGATGCTCGACCGTACCGTCAACCTGGTGGACGAGCGTATCGACCTGGCCATCCGCACCAGCAACGACCTGGACCCCAACCTGATCGCCCGGCGCCTGAGCATATGCCGCTCGGTGGTGTGTGCGTCCCCCGCCTACCTGCTTGAGCATGGCACCCCACAGCGGGTCGAAGAACTGAGCCGGCATAACTGCCTGACCCATGCCTATTTCGGCCATAGCCTGTGGCATTTCGACGTGGGCGGCCAACAGATCGCCGTGCCGGTGACGGGGAATATCAGTGCAAACGAAGCCATGACATTGCAAAAGGCCGCGCTGGCTGGCGCGGGTATCGCCATGCTGCCAACCTACCAGGCCGCCGACGCCCTGCGCCGGGGCGAACTGGTGCGCCTGCTGCCCGAGGCAAAGCCCCGCGAACTGAACCTGAATGCGGTGTACACGTCACGCAAGCACATGCCGGCAACCTTGCGCAGCATGCTGGATTTTCTGGTGCAGCGGTTCAAGAACGAACCCGAGTGGGACCGGGATCTCTGATGTAACGTGAGAAATGACCTACGCTTAACGGTATCACCTGTCGCTGTAACTGGAGGTGAGTACCATGGGCATCAAATCAAGAAGAGTCGCCCTTGTCATGGCCCTGACTGCTGTCGCAGGGCTGTACGGCTCAGCCTGTTGGCGCGCCGAGCTGTTACGCAGCCAGCCCAGTGCCGCCAACAGCTGCGAGCAGGCACATTGCGTGCCTCACACCGCAACCTTGAGCGCCGTCCGTTGAGTTGACGGCGCGCCGCCGGTCACTCTTCCACGCTCATGTATTCCTTGGCCCAGCGGATGTAGTCCTCGGGTTGGGTGTAGGTGTGCGAGAGTTCGGTCGCGCTGAGGTTTTCCGACTTGTTCTGCTGGCCGCGTTGCAGGCGCAGGCAGTCGTAGGTGGCCTTGATCGCAGCAAAGTAGGCCGCGTGGCCATCGACCACGATACGCACGCCCAGGCGCGCCAGGCGCTCGTCATCGCGCAGGTTCGGGTTGCCATAGGTGACCAGCATCAGCGGCACGGTCAGATGCTCGGCAATTTGCTCAAGCTGCTCGAAGTCCTTTACCCCCACCATGCAGATGCCATCGGCACCGGCTTTCTGGTAGCTCTGGGTGCGCACGATGATTTCTTCGGTGGTCAGCACGCCTGCGTTGGTGCGGGCAATGATCGACAACGACGAATCGACCCGTGCCTCCAGCGCCGCACGAATCTTGCCAACGCCCTCCTCGACCGGAATCAGGTCGGTAGACTTGCGCCCGAACTGGGCAGGCAGCAAGGTGTCCTCGATGGTCAACGCAGCCACGCCGGCGCGCTCCAGTTCGATCACCGTGCGCATCACGTTCAGCGCGTTGCCATAGCCATGGTCGGCGTCAGCCAGCACGGGCAGTTGCGCTACCCGGCCAATACGGGTGGCTTGCTCGACGAACTCGCTGAGGGTAATGAGGGCAAAGTCCGGCGCGGCCAATACCTGCAATGAAGCAACGGAACCACCGAGGATACCGACCTCGAAGCCGAGGTCTGCGGCAATGCGCGCCGACATCGGGTCGAACACCGATGCAGTGTGGTAACAGGAACCTGAAGCGAGCAGCTCGCGGAAGGCAAAACGCAGATCTTGATGGGAAGCCTTGGGCATGATCACTCCGCAATTTAAGTTGAAATTTGAACGGTAACTACCGACCCCTGTAATCGGGTCTACCTGACCTGTTCCAACCGTCGCCATCTGGGCGGTCATGCTCGACATGCAGGCAGAGGAATAAAAGGTGTGGGAGACAGCACACTGAAACACCTGCGGCATAATGTTGCACCAAGCTGGTGCAGGCCGCGAATTTCAGCCTCTGTGGCATACCAACGATATCACGCAGCCATGCAGCACTGGATGAATGCGCCAATGCCGATTCGGCATAGGGGATGCAGATAGTACATAGGAAGCTACCTAACTCAGGTTACAATCCGACGTGCCCACAAAGAGGCCGTAACAGACAGACAAGGTATTCCCGTGACCGCCGCCCTGCCCCCCACCACCCTGCGCAATGTGCTCACCGCTCTCATGCTGGCCATTTTCCTCGGCGCACTGGACCAGACCATCGTCGCCGTCTCGCTGCCGGCGATTTCCGCCCAGTTCAACGATGTCGGCCTGCTGGCCTGGGTGATCTCCGGTTACATGGTGGCGATGACCGTGGCCGTGCCGATCTACGGCAAACTGGGCGATCTGTACGGGCGGCGGCGGATGATCCTGACCGGTATCAGCCTGTTCACCCTGGCCTCCATCGCGTGCGCCATGGCCCAGGACATGCAACAGCTGGTGCTGGCCCGTGTACTGCAGGGCATTGGCGCGGGCGGCATGGTCTCTGTCAGCCAGGCGATCATCGGCGATTTCGTGCCACCGCGTGAGCGCGGCCGCTACCAGGGTTATTTCAGCAGCATGTACGCCGTAGCCAGCGTCGCCGGGCCAGTGCTGGGCGGCTGGCTGACCGAGTACTTGTCGTGGCGCTGGATATTCTGGATCAACCTGCCGCTGGGGCTGGTTGCCTTGTGGGCGATCCGCCGTGCCCTCGGTGGCATGCCGGCGCAGCGACGCGAGGCCCAGGTGGATTACCTCGGCGCCGTGCTGCTGATTCTCGGCCTGGGCAGCTTGTTGCTGGGCATCACCTTGGTCGGTCAGGGCCACGCCTGGATTGATCCTGCCGTACTGGCCCTGTTCGCCTGCGCTGTACTGGGCCTGGCGTTGTTCATCGCCCATGAGCGGCGCTGCCCGGAGCCGCTATTGCCCTTGGGCTTGTTCAGCAATCGGGTGGCGGTGCTGTGCTGGGGGGTGATCTTCTTCGCCAGCTTCCAGTCGATTTCCCTGACGATGCTCATGCCGTTGCGCTACCAGGGCATCACGGGTGCTGGCGCCGACAGCGCCGCGCTGCACCTGTTGCCACTGGCCATGGGCCTGCCCCTTGGCGCCTTCACCGGCGGTCGCATGACCAGCCGCACGGGGCGCTACAAGCCGCAGATTCTGGCCGGTGCGTTGTTGATGCCCGTGGCCATTTTCGCCATGGCGCTAACGCCGCCACAATCGGCTTTGCTCAGCGCGCTGTTCATGCTGCTGACCGGCATCGCCTGCGGGCTGCAGTTCCCGACATCGCTGGTGGGCACGCAAAGCGCGGTGGAAAGCAAAGACATTGGTGTGGCCACCAGCACCACCAACCTGTTCCGTTCGCTGGGCGGGGCCATGGGCGTGGCGTGCATGTCCAGCCTGTTGCTGGCGCTGCTGCATCAGGGCGGATTCGAAATGCTGGGTAACCCGTTGCTGGGGAGCCTGAAGGCCGGTGAAGTGGACCTGGTGACACAGGCGCGCCTGACTGAAACATTCCGTCATTTACTGATGGGGAGTGCCCTGATTGCGGTGCTCGGGCTAGTAGCCGCAGTGGCATTGCCCGACCGGCAACTGCGGGGGCGATGAAGCCCGGGGCCACCCGCCAGCCCCGCCTTTAATCCCCGCTTAATACAAAGGGGAAACACTCCCTCACAATCCTTAACAAAGTGTCATTTGCGCAGCGCCGGGCTCAAGCGCAGCATATCCAACCCGGTGTCGACCCATTTTTCGACATCACCCAACAGATCGACACTGTCAGGCAGCAACAGCCAGCGCCCGATCAGGCCATCGACATAGGCAAACATGGCCACCGCCGCGCGCTCGACATCCAGCTCGCCAGGCAACTGGCCCCGGCGCACGGCATTGGCTAGCGCCAGGGTGATGCCCTTGTGGCAATCCAGCACCGCGCCCTGGCGCTGCTGGCGAATTTCACACATGTCATCGGTGAACTCGCACTTGTGATGCAGGATTTCATTGATACGCCGGGTTCGGGCATCGAGCACCAGCTCGTTGAACACCTGCAACAACAGCTTGCGCATGCAGCCAAGCGGGTCGACTTCATCCTCGCTTTCGCTGGCCCGCGCCAAATGGTCATGGGTCTCGTGCAGGCTGTCGAGCAGCGCCTGCACCAGCTCGGCCTTGTTGTTGAAGTGCCAGTAGATCGCCCCGCGCGTCACACCCGCCAGTTCGGCGATGTCGGCCAGGGTGGTTCGCGCAACCCCGCGCTTGTAGAAGGCCTTTTCCGCCGCCTCGATGATCTGGGCGCGGGTTTCCTGGGCTTCCTCTTTGGTTCGACGGACCATGGCAGTACAACCTCATCTGGCCCGAACGCGCAGCGCGTACGGGAAACGCTCCGGGGGCACCTCTGCAGGGGGCCTCGCGGATGAGCTAATCAAGGGCTGTGGCGGTACCTAAGTACAACTCAGCGGTATTTACAAACAACCATGAATGTAAGTATATTCCTTAGCAAGCTATTTATCTACCGGATAGCATCTTTTCCAGATCAAGACACTTCCACTACTCTTGAGCGTCTCCCTGCTCCAGCGACCCGAGGATCCTCATGCAATTCAAGCCAGCCGTTACCGCTCTGGTTTCCGCCGTCGCCCTGGCAACCCTGCTCAGTGGCTGTAAGAAAGAAGAAGCAGCGCCAGCGGCGCAGGCTCCTCAGGTCGGCGTCGTGACCATCCAGCCCCAAGCCTTCACCCTGACCTCGGAATTGCCGGGGCGTACCAGTGCCTACCGCATCGCCGAAGTGCGCCCGCAGGTCAACGGCATTATCCTCAAGCGCCTGTTCAAGGAAGGCAGTGAGGTCAAGGAAGGCCAGCAGCTCTACCAGATCGACCCAGCCGTGTACGAAGCCACCCTGGCCAATGCCCAGGCCAACCTGCAGGCTACCCGCTCGCTGGCTGAGCGCTACAAGCAACTGATCGACGAGCAAGCCGTTTCCAAACAGGAATACGACGACGCCAATGCCAAACGATTGCAGGCCGAGGCTTCGCTGAAAAGCGCCCAGATCGACCTGCGCTACACCAAGGTGCTGGCACCGATCAGTGGCCGTATCGGCCGTTCTTCGGTCACCGAAGGTGCGCTGGTGAGCAATGGCCAGAGCAACGCCATGGCCACCATCCAGCAGCTCGACCCGATCTACGTCGACGTCACCCAGTCCACCGCCGAGCTGCTCAAGCTGCGCCGTGACCTGGAAAGCGGCCAGTTGCAGAAGGCCGGCGACAACACCGCCTCGGTACAGCTGGTGCTGGAAGACGGCAGCCTGTTCAAGCAGGAAGGTCGCCTGGAGTTCTCCGAAGTCGCGGTCGACGAGACCACCGGCTCGGTCACCCTGCGCGCCATCTTCCCCAACCCCGACCACACCCTGCTGCCTGGCATGTTCGTGCATGCGCGGCTGAAGGCCGGTGTCAACGCCAACGCCATCCTGGCACCGCAACAGGGCGTGACCCGCGACCTCAAAGGCGCGCCGACCGCGCTGGTGGTCAACCAGGAGAACAAGGTCGAGCTGCGCCAGCTCAAAGCCAACCGTACCCTGGGCAGCGACTGGCTGATCGAGGAAGGCCTCAACCCGGGTGACCGCCTGATCACCGAAGGGCTGCAGTACGTGCGCCCGGGCGTCGAAGTGAAGGTCAGCGAAGCCACCAACGTCAAGAAGCCGGCCAGCCCTGATCAGGCCAACGCGGCGAAAGCAGACGCCAAAGCGGAGTAAACCATGTCGAAGTTCTTTATCGATCGCCCGATCTTCGCCTGGGTGATCGCCTTGGTGATCATGCTGGTCGGTGCCTTGTCGATCCTGAAGTTGCCGATCAACCAGTACCCCAGCATCGCGCCGCCGGCCATCGCCATCGCCGTGACCTACCCGGGCGCCTCGGCGCAAACCGTGCAGGACACCGTGGTACAGGTGATCGAGCAGCAGCTCAACGGTATCGACAACCTGCGTTATGTGTCGTCGGAGAGTAACTCCGACGGCAGCATGACCATTACCGCTACCTTCGAGCAAGGCACCAACGCCGACACTGCGCAGGTGCAGGTACAGAACAAGCTGAACCTGGCCACCCCGCTGCTGCCGCAAGAAGTGCAGCAGCAAGGTATCCGCGTTACCAAGGCCGTTAAAAACTTCCTGCTGGTGATCGGCCTGGTGTCCGAAGACGGCAGCATGACCAAGGACGACCTGGCCAACTACATCGTCTCCAACATGCAGGACCCGATCTCGCGTACTGCGGGCGTGGGTGACTTCCAGGTGTTCGGTGCCCAGTACGCCATGCGTATCTGGCTCGATCCGGCCAAGCTGAACAAGTTCCAGCTGACCCCGGTCGACGTCAAGACCGCCGTGGCCGCGCAGAACGTGCAGGTGTCTTCCGGTCAGCTCGGCGGCCTGCCAGCGTTGCCGGGTACCCAGCTGAACGCCACCATCATCGGCAAGACCCGTCTGCAGACTGCCGAGCAGTTCGAAAAGATCCTGCTCAAGGTCAACAGCGACGGTTCGCAGGTACGTCTGGGTGATGTCGCCCAGGTAGGCCTGGGCGGTGAAAACTACGCGGTCAGTGCCCAGTTCAACGGCAAGCCGGCTTCCGGCCTGGCGGTAAAACTGGCAACCGGCGCCAACGCCCTGGACACCGCCAAGGCGCTGCGCCAGACCATCTCCGACCTGGAACCGTTCTTCCCGCCGGGGGTGAAAGCCGTATTCCCGTATGACACCACCCCGGTGGTCACCGAATCGATCAGCGGTGTGATCCACACCCTGATCGAAGCCGTGGTCCTGGTGTTCCTGGTGATGTACCTGTTCCTGCAGAACTTCCGCGCCACCATCATCACCACCATGACCGTTCCGGTGGTGTTGCTGGGTACCTTCGGCATCCTGGCCGCTGCGGGCTTCAGCATCAACACCCTGACCATGTTCGCCATGGTCCTGGCCATCGGCTTGCTGGTGGACGACGCCATCGTCGTGGTGGAGAACGTCGAGCGGGTAATGTCCGAAGAAGGCCTGCCGCCCAAGGAAGCGACCAAGCGCTCGATGGAGCAGATCCAGGGCGCCCTGGTGGGTATTGCCCTGGTGCTGTCGGCGGTACTGCTGCCCATGGCGTTCTTCGGGGGTTCCACGGGTGTGATCTACCGGCAGTTCTCCATCACCATCGTCTCGGCCATGGGCCTGTCGGTGCTGGTGGCGCTTATCTTCACCCCGGCCCTGTGCGCCACCATGCTCAAGCCGCTGAAGAAGGGCGAGCACCATGTGGCCAAGCGTGGCTTCTTTGGCTGGTTCAACCGCAACTTCGACCGCAGCGTAACCGGCTACGAACGCAGCGTTGGTACCATCCTGCGCAACAAGGTGCCGTTCCTGCTGGCCTATGCACTGATCGTCGTTGGCATGATCTGGCTGTTCGCCCGTATTCCTACCGCCTTCCTGCCTGAGGAAGACCAAGGCGTACTGTTCGCCCAGGTACAGACCCCGGCCGGTTCCAGTGCCGAGCGTACCCAGGTGGTGGTCGACCAGATGCGTGAGTATCTGCTGAAGGAAGAAGCCGACACCGTGGCATCCGTGTTCACCGTCAACGGCTTCAACTTCGCCGGTCGCGGCCAGAGCTCGGGTATGGCGTTCATCATGCTCAAGCCTTGGGATGAGCGCTCCAAGGAGAACAGCGTGTTCGCCCTGGCCCAGCGTGCCCAGCAGCACTTCTTCACCTTCCGCGATGCCATGGTGTTCGCCTTCGCCCCGCCAGCAGTGCTCGAACTGGGTAACGCCACCGGCTTCGACGTGTTCCTGCAGGACCGCGGCGGTGTCGGCCATGAGAAGCTGATGGAAGCGCGCAACCAGTTCCTGGCCAAGGCAGCACAAAGCAAGATCCTCAGTGCCGTGCGCCCCAACGGCCTGAACGACGAGCCGCAGTACCAGCTGACCATCGATGACGAACGTGCCAGCGCCCTGGGCGTGACCATCGCCGACATCAACAACACCCTGTCGATTGCCTTGGGTGCCAGCTACGTCAACGACTTCATCGACCGTGGCCGGGTCAAGAAGGTGTACATCCAGGGCGAACCAAACTCCCGGATGAGCCCGGAAGACCTGCAGAAGTGGTATGTGCGCAATGGCGCTGGCGAGATGGTGCCGTTCTCTTCCTTCGCCAAGGGCGAGTGGACCTACGGTTCGCCCAAGCTGTCGCGCTACAACGGTGTCGAGGCAATGGAAATTCTGGGTGCGCCAGCACCGGGCTACAGTACCGGTGAAGCCATGGCCGAGGTCGAGCGCATTGCTGGCGAACTGCCAAGCGGCATTGGCTTCTCCTGGACCGGCATGTCCTACGAGGAAAAACTCTCCGGCTCGCAAATGCCGGCGCTGTTCGCCCTCTCGGTACTGTTCGTGTTCCTGTGCCTGGCAGCCCTGTACGAAAGCTGGTCGATCCCGATCGCCGTGGTGCTGGTAGTACCGCTGGGTATCATCGGTGCCCTGATCGCCACCAGCCTGCGCGGTTTGTCCAACGACGTGTACTTCCTGGTCGGCCTGTTGACCACCATCGGCCTGGCGGCGAAGAACGCCATCCTGATCGTCGAGTTCGCCAAGGAGCTGCACGAGCAAGGCCGCAGCCTGTACGACGCGGCGATCGAAGCGTGCCGCATGCGTCTGCGCCCGATCATCATGACCTCGCTGGCGTTCATCCTCGGCGTGGTACCGTTGACCATCGCCAGTGGCGCCGGCGCCGGCAGCCAGCACGCCATTGGTACCGGCGTGATCGGCGGCATGATCAGTGCGACCGTGCTGGCTATCTTCTGGGTACCGCTATTCTTCGTCGCAGTGTCGTCGCTGTTCGGCAGCAAAGAGCCGGAAAAAGACGTCACCCCTGAAACTCCACGTTATGAGGCTGGGCAATGACCAAGTCTTTGTTGTCCCTGGCGGTAACCGCTTTCATTCTTGGCGGCTGCTCGCTGATTCCCGACTACCAGACCCCGGAATCGCCGGTGGCAGCGCAGTGGCCGCAAGGCCCTGCGTACTCGCCGACCCAGTCGGCAGACGTTGCCGCCGCCGAACAGGGCTGGCGCCAGTTCTTCCACGACCCGGCACTGCAGCAACTGATCCAGACCTCGCTGGTCAACAACCGCGACCTGCGCGTCGCCGCGTTGAACATCGACGCCTACCGCGCGCAATACCGCATCCAGCGTGCCGACCTGTTCCCGGCGGTTTCGGCCACCGGCAGTGGCAGCCGCCAGCGCGTGCCGGCAAACATGTCGCAAACCGGTGAATCGGGTATAACCAGCCAGTACTCGGCCACCCTGGGCGTCAGTGCCTATGAGCTGGACCTGTTTGGCCGTGTGCGCAGCCTGACCGAGCAGGCGTTGGAAACCTACCTGTCCAGCGAGCAGGCGCGCCGCTCCACGCAGATCGCCCTGGTGGCCAGCGTGGCCAACGCCTATTACACCTGGCAGGCCGATCAGGCGCTGTTCAAGCTGACCGAAGAAACGCTGAAGACCTACGAGGAAAGCTACAACCTCACCCGTCGCAGCAACGAAGTCGGCGTGGCTTCGGCACTGGATGTCAGCCAGGCGCGCACCGCCGTGGAAGGCGCCCGGGTCAAGTACTCGCAGTACCAGCGCCTGGTCGCCCAGGACGTCAACAGCCTGACCGTGTTGCTGGGCACCGGTATTCCGGCCGACCTGGCCAAGCCGCTGCAGCTCGATGCCGACCAACTGGCCGAAGTGCCAGCCGGCCTGCCGTCAGACATCCTCCAGCGTCGCCCGGACATCCAGGAAGCCGAACACCTGCTCAAGGCCGCCAACGCCAATATTGGCGCCGCCCGCGCAGCGTTCTTCCCGAGCATCAGCCTGACGGCCAACGCTGGCAGCCTGAGCCCCGACATGGGCCACCTGTTCTCGGGCGGCCAGGGCACCTGGCTGTTCCAGCCGCAGATCAACCTGCCGATCTTCAACGCCGGCAGCCTGAAGGCCAGCCTGGACTACTCGAAGATCCAGAAGGACATCAACGTTGCCAAGTACGAAAAAACCATCCAGACCGCCTTCCAGGAAGTCTCCGATGGCCTGGCGGCGCGGAAAACCTTCGAAGAGCAACTGCAGGCCCAGCGTGACCTGGTGCAGGCGAACCAGGACTACTACCGCCTGGCCGAACGCCGCTACCGCATCGGGATCGACAGCAACCTGACCTTCCTCGATGCCCAGCGCAACCTGTTTAGTGCCCAACAATCGCTGATCACCGATCGCCTGTCGCAGCTGACCAGCGAGGTCAACCTGTACAAAGCACTTGGTGGTGGCTGGTATGAGCAGACCGGGCAGGCCAACCAGCAGGCATCGGTAGATGTACCGAAAAGCTGACTCATGGTGTAACAGCATCAGGCCCACCCTTGCGGTGGGCCTTTTGTTTGCCGGAGGAAATTAATTAACCAACCGGAACATTCCGTTCGATTATCGCCCCATTCCGTTTGCGGCGAATTGCCTCACCCCCGCACAACCCCGCACCATCCCCTCACGCAACGTTGCCCAAGTTCATCCAAAAGACCCGCACCTGCAGGCTCGATCCAGCAGTGCACCGGCTCGCCCCATAAAAACAAGAGATCCACGACAGATGAGCACTTTGCAACCCGCACGCCAGCTGCTGCCCGGCCTGTTGGCCATGTCCTGCGCCTTCCCGCTGTTCGCCGCCGAAGGCGGTTTCATGGAGGACGCCAAGGCCACCCTCAACCTGCGCAACTTCTACATCAACCGCAACTTCGTCGACCCCGCCCACCCGCAGGCCAAGGCCGAAGAATGGACACAAAGCTTCATTCTCGACGCCCGCTCCGGCTTCACCCAGGGCACCGTCGGTTTCGGCGTGGACGTCCTAGGCATGTATTCGGTCAAGCTTGACGGCGGCAAAGGCACCACCAACACGCACCTGCTGCCCGTGCATGATGACGGCCGCCCAGCTGATGACTTCGGCCGACTGGGTGTGGCGCTGAAAGCCAAGCTGTCCGAAACCGAGCTGAAAGTCGGTGAGTGGATGCCGGTACTGCCCATCCTGCGCTCGGACGATGGGCGCTCGCTGCCACAGACCTTCCGCGGCGGCCAGCTGACCTCGAAGGAAATCGCCGGCCTGACCTTGTACGCCGGCCAGTTCCGCGGCAACAGTCCGCGTAACGACGCCAGCATGGAAGACATGTCGATGAACGGCAAAGGCGGGTTCACCTCCGACCGTTTCAACTTCGGCGGCGGTGAGTACACCTTCAACGATAAGCGCACCATGGTTGGCCTGTGGGATGCCCAGCTCAAGGACATCTACCGCCAGCAATACCTCAACCTGACGCACAGCCAACCGCTGGGCGACTGGACCCTGGGTGCCAACCTGGGCTACTTCATCGGCAAGGAAGACGGTGCCGAACGCGCCGGCAAACTGGACAACCGCACCGCCTCGGCCATGCTCTCGGCGCGCTACCAAGGCCACACCTTCTACGTCGGCCTGCAAAAGGTCAGCGGCGACAATGCCTGGATGCGGGTCAACGGCACCAGTGGCGGCACCTTGGCCAACGACAGCTACAACTCCAGCTTCGACAATGCCAAGGAACGCTCCTGGCAGGTTCGCCATGACTTCAACTTCGCCACCGTTGGCGTGCCTGGGTTGACGTTGATGAACCGCTACATCAAGGGTGACAACGTCACCGTGGGCAGCGTGGATGATGGCAAGGAGTGGGCACGGGAGACCGAACTGGCGTACGTGGTGCAGTCGGGCAGCTTCAAGGACCTGTCGGTGAAATGGCGCAACTCCACCATGCGCCGGGACTTCAGCACCAACGCGTTCGATGAGAACCGGTTGATTGTGAGTTACCCGCTGAATCTCCTTTAAGTTCTTCGCGGGCGCGCCCGCTCCCACAGGATCACCACAGCTTTTGAAACTGTGGTGATCCTGTGGGAGCGGGCGCGCCCGCGAAGAGGCCAGATGTTCAATTAAATAACTTTAAGCTATAAACAAATCTAAAAACCTTCTTTGACGACATAAGCTGTAACAGCTTGAATAGGCCCCTGCCCCCCGCCCCAGAGCCGTGACATGGACCTCCGCCAGCTGCGCTACTTCATCGCCCTTACCGAATACCGCAGTTTCGTCCGTGCCGCCGAGGCCATGGGCATCACCCAACCCGCCTTCAGCCGTGCCATCCAAGGTCTGGAACACACCTTCGGCTGCCCGCTGGTCGACCGCGCCAGCAAAGCCCTGCCCCCTACACCCGAAGGTCTGGTGGTACTGCAACATGCCCGTCGGTTGGTTCAAGGCGCCGCGCAGCTGAGCAACGAAGTGCTGCAAATGACCAAGCTCGACGCCGGCGAGTTGCACTTCGGCAGCGGCCCAGCCCTGGCCGTGCGCCTGGTGCCCGACGCTCTGCGCCACTTCATCGAGCGCCATCCCGGTATCCGCACTTCCCTGCTGGTAGACAACAGCGAACGCCTCGGTCAGGCCTTGCGCCGCGAGCAGATCGAGTTTTTCGTGGATGATATCCGCCCGTTCGAAGCCGACCCCAACTTCCACACCGAGCCCCTGTCACCACGCCCAGGGCTGTTCTTTTGCCGCCCGGGCCATCCGCTGCTGGCCAAGGACAGCCTGTCGACCAACGACCTGTTCAGCTACCCGCTGGCCAGCGCCCTGCTCGCCCCCGGTGTGCGCAAGCGCCTGGCCAACCTAAGCGGGCGCAGCGACTTCACCCCGCACTTGCAAACCGAGCACCTGGCGGTACTGCGCAGCGTTGTGCAGGCCAGCGATGCCATCGGTACCGCCAGCGAAGAGGCCGTGGCCGAAGACCTGGCCGCCGGCACACTGGTGCGCCTGCACTGGCGCAACCTGCCACCGGCGCTGGAGGTACTGAGCGTGCGCTGTGGAATAGTCAGTCGCAGTGGCTATCGGCTGTCGCCAGCGGCGCGGGCGATGATCGAGACACTGGTAGGGCTGGATATGCCAGTGCAGGCTGCCGCCATTCGCTGAGCTGATGATGCTGTTAGCTGCGGGCTATCCTGTTCACTATCAGGCAACACAAAGCTGAACAGGGAGGCACAACAATGAAAAACCTCGTCGACCACCTGAGCCAATACGCCAGCTACCACCGGGATCCACGCAACATCGCCACCCACTTCGTCGGCATCCCCATGATCGTGCTGGCCGTCACCATCTTGCTATCGCGCCCTGGCTGGGAGGTGGCCGGCATGTGGCTATCCCCTGCCCTGCTGGCCGCTGCGGCCTCGGTATGGTTCTACCTGCGTCTGGACCTGCGCTTCGGGCTGGTGATGGGCTTGTTGCTGGGGCTGTGCCTGTGGGTAGGCCAGGTGCTGGCAATGCAGACCACAATGCTGTGGCTAAGCGCCGGGCTGGGGGCATTCGTGCTGGGCTGGATCATCCAGTTCGTCGGCCATTACTACGAAGGCCGTAAACCGGCCTTTGTCGACGATGTCAGCGGCCTGATCATCGGGCCGCTGTTCGTGGTGGCAGAAGCTGCGTTCATGCTGGGCCTGTGCCCGGCCTTGAAGTCGGCCGTGGAAACCTCTGCAGGGCCGGTCAGGCTTCAGCAATAACGCTTACTGGCGCGATTCTACGCCCAGCTCGTCCCACACCGACTCCGCCAGGTGGAAGGTGGCGTTTGCCGCCGGGATGCCGCAGTAGATCGCGCTTTGCATCAGCACTTCCTTGATCTCGTCGCGGGTCACGCCGTTGTTGGCTGCCGCGCGCAAGTGCAGTTTCAGCTCGTCGTTGCGGTTCATGCCGATCAGCATGGCGATGGTGATCAGGCTGCGGGTATGGCGCGGCAGGCCCGGGCGGGTCCAGATATCACCCCAGGCATGGCGGGTGATCATCTCCTGGAATTCGCCGTTGAAGTCGTTGAGCTTCTCCAGGCTGCGGTCCACATGGGCATCGCCCAGCACCGCGCGGCGCACTTGCATGCCGGCGTCGTAACGTTGTTTCTCGTCCATGGCGTTGTCCTCAGTGAGCCAGCAGGAAGTCGAGCACGCGGCGGCTGAAGGCCTCACCGATTTCGACGTTCGACAGGTGTGCGGCGGGGAAGTCGACGTACTCGGCACCGTTGATACCGGCCTGCATGAAGCGGCCATGCTCAGGGGTGGTCACCACGTCTTCGGTACCGGCAACGATCAGCGCCGGCACCTGGATGCGGCCCAGTTGCTCACGGTAATCGGCATCACGCACCGCTGCACAGTTGCCGGCATAGCCTTGCGGGCTGGTTTGCGCCAGCATCTGGCAGATGCGCTGGGCCTGCGCGGGCTGGGCCTGGGCGAAGCCTGGGGTGAACCAACGGGCGATGGACGCATCGCGCAGGTCGACCATGGCCTGCTGGCCGCCTTTGAGCACGGTGTCGATACGGGTGTTCCACACCTCGTCGTTGGCAATCTTGGCGGCAGTGTTGCACAGGGTCAGGCTGTGCAGGCGATCACCGGCGTTGATGCCCAGCCACTGGCCGATCAAGCCGCCCATCGACAGGCCGACGAAGTGCGCTTTCTGAATGTCCAGGCCATCGAGCAGGGCCAGCACGTCCCGCCCCAGTTGCTCGATGCTGTAGGGGCCTTCAGTGACCAGCGAGGTACCGTGGCCACGGGTGTCGTAGCGCAGCACCCGGAAGTGCTGGCTCCACAGTGGAATCTGGGTGTCCCACATGCCCAGGTCAGTGCCCAGCGAGTTGGACAGGACGAGTACCGGGGCGTTTTCCGGGCCATCGATCTGGTAGTTCAAAACGCCATCGGCCAGTTGCAAGTGCGCCACAGCGGTCTCCTTCAGGCAGTGAAATGTTGATGTTCGGTCACGGCGCGCGCCACCCAGACGCGCGCCTGGCCCAGGTAATGGGCAGGGTCGAGCAGGCGATCAAGTTCTTCGGCAGACAGCTCGGCACTGACCTGCGGTTCGTCACCCAGCACGGCACGCAAGTGACGCTGTTCGGCCACGGCGCGCTGGCAGCATTGCTCCAGCAGGTGGTGGGCACGGTCGCGGCCCAGACGCTGGGCCAGCACGATGCTCACCGCTTCGGCCAGCACCAGGCCTTGGGTAAGATCGAGGTTACGGCGCATGCGCGCTGCATCCACCTCCATGCCCTCGGCAATGACCTGGGCCTGGCGCAGCGCGCCGGAAACCAGGCAGCAGATATCCGGCAGGGTTTCCCACTCGGCATGCCACAGGCCCAGGCTGCGCTCGTGTTCCTGGGGCATGGCGGCGAACAGCGTCGACACCAGGCCCGGCACACGGGTGGCGGCGCCGATCAGCACGGCAGCGCCCACCGGGTTGCGCTTGTGCGGCATGGTGGACGAACCGCCCTTGCCTGGCGCGGAAGGCTCGAACACCTCCCCCGCCTCGGTCTGCATCAGCAAGCTGACATCGCGGCCGAACTTGCCCAGGCTGCCGGCCACCAGGCCCAGCACCGAGGCAAACTCCACCAGGCGGTCGCGCTGGGTGTGCCAGGGTTGCTCCGGCAGCGTCAGCTTCAACTGTTCCGCCAGGGCCTCGGCCACCGGCATCGCCTTGCTGCCCAAGGCCGCCAGGCTGCCCGAAGCACCGCCGAACTGCAGCACCAGCAGGCGCGGGCGCAGTTCCTGCAGGCGCTGGCGGTGGCGGGTCAAGGCACCCAATACGCCAGCCAGTTTCATGCCCAGGGTCACCGGGGTGGCATGCTGCAACCAAGTGCGGCCTACCAGTGGGGTATCAGCATGCTTCAAGGCTTGCTGCGACAGGGTATCGGCCAGCTTGCCAAGGTCGGCTTCGATCAGGTCGAGGGCATTGCGCAGCTGCAAGATCAGCCCGGTGTCCATCGCATCCTGGCTGGTCGCGCCCAGGTGCACATAGCGCTCGGCCTCGGGCACGCCGCTGGCAATCACCCTGCCCAACGCCTTCACCAGCGGGATTGCCGAGTTACCCGCGGTGGCGATGGCATTGGCCAGCGCGCCAACATCATAGCGCTCGGCCTGGCAAGCGGCCTCGATGGCGGCCACGGCGCTATGCGGCACCAGACCGGCAGCGGCTTCGGCACGGGCCAGCGCAGCTTCGAAATCGAGCATGCCCTGCAAGCGGCCATGGTCGGAGAAGATCTCACGCATGGCCGGCGCGGTGAAATAGGCGTCGAACAGTTGGTTGGTCATGCCACGTCCTTAATCATCGTGGTGCAGGTACGCCGCCTGCTTCGGCAGGCGCAGGCTGAACAGGAAGGCAATCGCCATCATGGCCGTCACGTACCAGTAGAAAGTGTTTTCCATACCCAGGGTCTTCAGGCCCAGGGCGACGTACTCGGCAGAGCCGCCGAATGCCGCGTTGGCCACTGCATAGGCCAGGCCCACACCCAGCGCACGCACCTGCGGCGGGAACATCTCGGCCTTCACCAGGCCGCTGATCGAGGTGTAGAAACTGACGATACACAACGCCAGGCTGATCAGTACAAAGGCCATGAACGGGCTGGTCACCGTTTTCAGCGCCATCAGCAGCGGCACGGTGCACAGGGTACCGAGCGCCCCGAACAGCAGCATCGAATTACGCCGGCCGATGCGATCGGACAGCATGCCGAAGAACGGCTGCAGCACCATGAACAGGAACAACGCACCGGTCATCACGTAGCTGGCGTTTTTTGCCGTCATGCCGGCCGTGTTCACCAGGTATTTCTGCATGTAAGTGGTGAAGGTGTAGAAGATCAGTGAACCACCCGCGGTATAGCCAAGCACGGTCACAAAGGCCGCGGCGTGATTGCGGAACAGGCCCTTGATGGTGCCGGCGTCCTTGTCCTGACGGGTTTCGGCGCTGCTGGTTTCGTGCAGCGAGCGGCGCAGCATCAGCGAGATCAGCGCCGCAATGGCGCCAACCACGAACGGAATACGCCAGCCCCAGGCACGCAGCTCGTCTTCTGTGAGCAACTGTTGCAAGATCACCACCACCAGCACCGCCAGCAACTGGCCGCCGATCAGGGTGACGTACTGGAACGAAGCAAAAAAGCCGCGCTGACCGCGCAACGCCACTTCACTCATGTAGGTGGCAGTGGTGCCGTATTCGCCGCCCACCGACAGCCCCTGGATCAGGCGGGCCAGCAACAACAGCGCTGGCGCCCAGGTACCGATGCTGGCGTAAGTGGGCAGGCAGGCGATCATCAGGGAGCCGAAGCACATCATCAGCACCGAGATCATCAGGGAATTCTTGCGACCATGGCGGTCAGCGAGGCGGCCGAAGATCCAGCCACCGATGGGGCGCATCAAAAAGCCTGCGGCGAAAACACCTGCCGTGTTCAACAGCTGCACGGTAGGGTCGTCAGAAGGGAAGAAGGCCGGGGCAAAGTAGATCGCGCAGAACGCGTAGACGTAGAAGTCGAACCATTCCACCAGGTTGCCTGATGAGGCACCGACAATAGCGAAGATGCGCTTGCTGCGTTCTTCGCCGGTGTAATAGGTTGAGGTCATGACGGTTTTACTCCTAGAGGGTCCCAGGTAAGTCTAGACATACCTGGTAACACACTCGTTCCGCTCTCTGGCTGGCAATTGGCCTTGTGTCTAACAAGACCGGCCTCTTCGCGGGCAAGCCCGCTCCCACGGGTTTTCGTTGTGCAGTGGGCAACAATCATCCTGTGGGAGCGGGCTTGCCCGCGAAGAGGCCGGTACAGGTCAAACCCGCTCGATAGCCAAAGCCAGACCCTGGCCAACCCCTACACACATGGTTGCCAGGCCCTTGCGCCCACCACTCTTCTCCAGCTGGTGCAGTGCCGTCAGCACCAGGCGCGCACCGCTCATGCCCAGCGGGTGGCCCAGGGCGATTGCACCGCCATTAGGGTTCACCTGCGGCGCGTCATCGGCCACACCCAGCTCACGCAGCACCGCCAGGCCTTGGCTGGCAAAGGCTTCGTTCAGTTCGATCACATCGAAATCATTGACTGCCACACCCAGGCGTTCAGTCAGCTTGCGTACCGCCGGCACCGGGCCTATGCCCATTACCCGTGGGGCGACACCGCCACTGGCCATGCCCAGAACGCGGGCGCGTGGGGTCAGGCCGTGCTTCTTCACCGCTTCAGCCGACGCCAGGATCAGCGCCGCAGCACCATCGTTCACGCCCGAGGCATTGCCAGCGGTCACTGTCTTGTCCGGGCCGTTGACCGGCTTGAGCTTGGTCAGGGCTTCCAGTGTGGTGTCCGGGCGCAGGTGTTCGTCACGCTCGACGATGGTTTCGCCTTTCTTGTGCGCAATGCGCACCGGCACGATTTCTTCGGCGAAGAAACCGGCGGCCTGGGCGGCTGCCGCTTTCTGCTGGCTGCGCAGGGCGAACGCATCCTGGTCAGCACGCGAAACCTGATAATCGTCGGCCACGTTGTCGGCGGTTTCCGGCATGGAGTCCACGCCATACTGGCTCTTCATCAGCGGGTTGATGAAACGCCAGCCGATGGTGGTGTCTTCCAGCTTCATGTTGCGCGAATAGCCGCTTTCGGCCTTGCCCATGACGAACGGGGCACGCGACATCGACTCGACGCCACCGGCAATCGCCAGCTCCATTTCGCCGCTGGCGATGGCGCGGAAGGCAGTGCCGATGGCATCCATGCCCGACGCGCACAGGCGGTTCAGGGTAACACCCGGGATGCTATCGGGCAGGCCGGCCAGCAGCAGCGCCATGCGCGCCACGTTACGGTTGTCTTCACCGGCCTGGTTGGCGCAGCCGAAGAACACTTCGTCAACTTGATCCCACTGTACGCTCGGGTTGCGTTCGATCAGCGCCTTCAGCGGCACGGCAGCCAGGTCGTCGGCACGCACGCCGGCCAGGGCGCCGCCGAAGCGGCCGATCGGGGTGCGGATGGCGTCACAGATAAATACGTCGCGCATTAAGCTTCTCCTGCGGTACGGGCTTCGAGGTCACGCAGGGCGGACGGCTCGACTTCAGTGGTTCGGGGGTGGTCTGCTGGAGGCTACTGGTCAGGGTGCTTCAGTGAGCTCAGATTAAGGAGACTGACAGGTTGCTTACAATCCGATAATCGACTATTTGTGCGATTAGCGAACCATTTGTTGCAAACCTACCGATCCCCTTCTTGCCCTTTACCGGCCTCAGGTCGCGTCTGCGTGGCTCACCAGCCCTTTCACGATCACGCCCACGGTCGCCAGCGCCGCCGGCACCAGCAATGCCGTCAGCACCTGCTCGAAGTTCCAGCCCAGGCCCAGCAGCGTTGCGCCACTCCAGGCCCCGAGAATCGCGCCAAAGCGGCCAATGCCCAGCATCCACGATACACCCGTGGCCCGGCCTTGGGTCGGGTAGAAGCGTGCCGCCAGCGAAGGCATTGCCGACTGCGCGCCGTTCACGCACATACCCGCAATCAGTACCAGCGTGGCCAACACGGTAATGTTGCCCAGGCTCTGCCCCACGGCGTAAGCAAACACCCCGGCCAGCAGGTAGAAAATACCGATGACCTTGTGCGGGTTGAAACGGTCCATGGCCCAACCCACGCCGACCGCACTGAGCACACCACCAAACTGGAACAGCGCACCGATGAACGCGGCCTGCTCCATACTCGCACCGCTGTCTCGCATCAGGGTTGGCAGCCAGCTGGTCAGCAGGTAGACGATGACCAGGCCCATGAAGTACGTCAGCCACAGCAGCAGGGTGCCCAGGCCATAAGTGCCGGAGAAGATCACCGCAAACACGTTGCGTGCGGCCACGGCCTTTTGTTCCGGTACGGTGAAGCTGCCGGCCTCGGCCACCACCTGTGGCGCGATGGGCGACAGGGTCTTGCGCACCTTGTCGGTGCCTCGGTTGCGTACCACCAGGAACCGCGCCGACTCCGGCAGCCAGACCATCAGCACCAACGCCAGTAGCAGCGGCAGGACCCCACCGATAACCAGTAGGCTGTGCCAGCCGTAGGCCGGGATCATCTTGGCAGAAATGAAGCCACCACCCGCCATGCCCAGGTTGAAACCACAGAACATGCTGGTGACCAGCAACGACTTGAGGCGCTCAGGGGTGTATTCGGACAGCAGCGTGGTCGCGTTGGGCATACCGGCACCAAGGCCCAGGCCCGTCAGAAAGCGCAGTACCAGCAACTGGTCGACGTTGGTGGCATAGGCCGAAGCCAGGCTGAAACCGCCGAACACCAGCACCGCGCCCACCAGAACACCTTTACGGCCGAAACGGTCAGCCAGCGGCCCGGAACCCAGGGCGCCGAACACCATGCCGATCAATGCGGCACTCATGACCGGGCCAAGACTGGCACGGTCGATCCCCCACTCCTGCGACAGGGCCGGGGCGATGAAGCCCATGGCGGCAGTGTCCAGGCCATCGAGGAAGACGATCAGGAAGCACAACAGCACAACCCGCCACTGATAGCGGGACAGCGGCTGCTGATTGATGAACGACTGAACGTCGAGGCTTTTGCCGACGTTGTTTTGCGCTTGGTTCATTGTTGTTATCCAGAATGTAGGGCACAGCCAGACCACTGCACACGGGCAACCGGCACAGAGGGCGATGAGTGGGGAATATGGCCTGCGTCAGCCTGGATACAACGGTACTGCGCGCGGGTGCGGCCGCGGCAGCGAGGGGACAGTATTCATGTTATGTGCCTCTTATGTTTTTCTTGTTCGGTAGGCAGGGCCGACCGTTGCGAGAAACATTAATCAGCGGGCGCAGGTGAAGCAATTCACCCGTAACGACACTGTGCGTTTATCGCACAGGAAACGGTTTTGCCTGTTCTATTTTGGGGCCGCCTTGCGGCCCCGCCAATTTCAACCAAACAACTGATGGCAAAGGTCGCGGCTGGCAGCGAGCAAAATCGGCAAGAAGCGCTGCTCCAACTCACTGCGCGTTACACGCCCTACGTGGGTACTCACGTTCAACGCCGCCAACACCTGCCCCGAAGCGTCATACACCGGCACCGCAATCGATCGCAGCCCCTGCTCCAGCTCCTGGTCCACCACGCACCATCCCTGGGCGCGCACCTGCTGGATGCAGGCGAACAACGATTCAGGGTCATGCAGGGTACGGCTGGTGCGCGCTTTCAGGTCGGCACGCTCCAGGTACTCGCGCAGGCTGGTGTCGTCCAGGGCCGCCAGCAGAATGCGCCCCATCGACGTGCAGTAGGCCGGCAGGCGCCCTCCCACCGACAGGTCGACCGAAATCAGCCGCTCCACCGTGGCCGAACGGGCTATATAAAGGATGTCGTCACCTTCGAGCGTGGCCATGTTGGCCGCCTCGTGCAACTGGTCGCTGATGCGGTCCAGGTATGGCTGGGCAGAAATCGCCAGCGGTGTCGACGACAGGTAGGCATGCCCCAGGGTCAGCACTTTGGGCAGCAGCGAATAGGTACGCCCGTCGGTGGTGGCGTAACCCAGCTTGATCAACGTATGCAGGCAACGGCGCACCGCTGCACGAGGGATTTCCGTACGGTGGCTGATCTGGGCGATGGTCAGGTGGCGCTTGCGCTCCTGGAACGCCTGGATCACGGCCAGGCCACGTGCCAGGGAGGTCATGAAGTCCGGGTCGCCGGTAAAGGCCTGGATGCGCTTGGCCGGAGAAGCCACGATCGGGGGCGCCATGGCAGCCGAAGCAGGCCGTGCTACCTCCGGATTGCCCGAATCGTTGCCCAGGGTTTCGTCACTCATCGCACACCTCAAAAAAAACGCCGGTTCGTGCGATTATCGAACAAACGGCCGATAATCGCAATTGACCGCCGACACTTTTGCTTATACCTTTCTCATGCCACTTGTGGCTTCTTTGGAGAGACTGGTCAGGTACCCACCGTAGAAGTCCCCAGGCAACGGCCTCGCCTTCTGGCGAGGCCGTTTTTCATTCGGGCCTCATCCCGGCGTTGCAGCGAACTTTTATCCGCCTTGTCTTTCAAACTTGTACGAAAGGTCCAAACTGTTTCCAGGCACATCCCACTACTTACGTCAGATGATGCCAAGACCGGGTAAATAACGATGTTCGGCGAATTACCGGTTGCTATAATCGATTGCGCAGGCCCCGACACCAGCGTGGTCAAGGAACCTTCCGTTGTATCCAGCCGTTGCGGCCCGCATGGCCTGTGCATGCTGCACAGTGCATAACAACAGTCATTACTCTTAATTCAGGTACTGCATGTGACGAAAGATGAACTGCGCGCAGAACTCGAGCGCCAGGCTGAACGTTACAAGGATGTTTACGGCGGCGAAGTCACCACTTATGCCGCACAACCGGATCCGGAACGCAAACCTTGGCGCAAACGTGCCAGTGTGCGGGACCAGGCTTTCAGCCAGGAACTGGAACGCATGGAAAAGGAACTGCGCAGCGACACCCCCTGACCCCAGGACTACGCCAGCGCGTCGTCGCCCGGCCAGCCCGGGCGCGGTCAAAATTGATTCGATCTTTACCGCCTGACCGATGATGAAATGGAATTACACAAATTTCATACGATCGTTTGAATGGTGGCAAGCCAGCATTTTCTTGGCTTTTATGCCTGATTTCGCCAAACTTTACGCTTTTTAGCCGATATTTCCCTGCCTGAAGACCCCACCTTGCACGGCGCACCCACGCCATGAAGATAGCCATCGGTCTGTAGCAGGTGCATCGATTGCCAAGGTTTTCTGGCATAATCCCGCCCCCCTATGACCGCCAGACAACCTTCATGATCGATTTATTCAGCGGACTGGATGCCTGGGTGTTGGTGAGCCTGCTGCTCGCCTTGACCTTCGTACTCGCCTTCGAGTTCATCAATGGCTTTCATGACACCGCCAACGCGGTAGCTACCGTCATCTATACCAAAGCCATGCCGCCGCACCTCGCCGTGTTCTTCTCCGGCGTGTTCAACTTCCTTGGCGTTCTGCTCGGCGGTGTTGGGGTGGCCTATGCCATCGTGCACCTGCTGCCGGTAGAGCTGCTGATCAACGTGAACACCGGACACGGCCTGGCCATGGTCTTCTCGCTGCTGGCTGCGGCCATCACCTGGAACCTGGGCACCTGGTACTTTGGCATCCCCGCTTCCAGCTCGCACACGCTGATCGGCTCCATTCTCGGCGTCGGCCTGGCCAACGCCCTGATCAACGACATTCCGCTGGGTGACGGCGTCAACTGGCAGAAGGCGATCGACATCGCCATGTCGCTGGTGGTCTCGCCAATGGCCGGCTTCGCCGTTGCCGCCCTGGTGCTGATCGGCCTGAAGTGGTGGCGCCCGCTGTCGAAGATGCACAAAACCCCCGACCAGCGCCGCAAGCTCGACGACAAGAAACACCCGCCGTTCTGGAACCGCATGGTGCTGGTGGTTTCCGCCATGGGCGTCAGCTTCGTGCACGGCTCGAACGACGGCCAGAAAGGCATCGGCCTGATCATGCTGGTGCTCATCGGTATCGTCCCGGCCAAGTTCGTCCTCGACCTGAACAGCACCACCTACCAGATCGAGCGTACCCGCGACGCCACGCTGCACATGAGCCAGTTCTATCAGCGCAACGCCGCCACCCTGGGCGAGTTCCTGGCACTGGGCAAAGCCAAGTCCAGCGACCTGCCGGAGCAGTTCAGCTGCAACCCGCAGCAGACCGAGCCGACCATTGCCGCGCTGCAGGCCTCGCTGCAAGGCGTGACCGACTACCACAGCCTGAGTGCCGACAAGCGTGTCGAAGTGCGTCGCTACCTGCTGTGCCTGGATGACACGGCGAAGAAGGTTGGCAAGCTGCCAGGCCTGGAGGCCCGTGAAAAGGCCGACCTGGAAAAACTGCGCAAAGACCTCACTGCCACTACCGAATACGCCCCGTTCTGGGTAATCGTGGCCGTCGCCTTGGCCCTGGGCCTGGGCACCATGGTTGGCTGGAAACGCGTAGTACTGACCGTCGGCGAGAAGATCGGCAAGCAGGGCATGACCTATGCACAGGGTATGTCGGCACAGATCACCGCAGCCTGCGCCATCGGCATGGCCAACGTGTTCGCCCTGCCGGTATCGACCACCCACGTGCTGTCGTCCGGCGTGGCCGGCACCATGGTCGCCAACAAAAGCGGCCTGCAAGGCGGCACCGTGAAGACCATCCTGTTGGCCTGGGTCCTCACCCTGCCGGCCTCGATGGGCCTGGCGGCCGGCCTGTTCTGGCTGGCATCGAAAGCCATTGGCTGAGTGATAACGCTCTGAACGAAGGCGCCCATGGGCGCCTTTTTTTTCATTCCACAATGCGGCCTGGTCCGTCGCACGCTCTCCAGCAACCGCAGTGCAGGGTGATGAAGGGTTAATCCAGAACAGCTGCGTCAAGCCCGGTAGCCGCAAGATGACGCTCCCGGAAGAAAAGAAAAAGTGGCAACGCCAAGGAAGGACCAACAGCAAGGCTACACAGCGGCACCCACAGTCGGCGCATTCCCAGCCGACGACCTTCTACTATCACGAATACAACAACCACTATTCCTGAAATGAGTACATCAGCCCAAGCGAATGCAGCGATATTGTCGGAAGTTGCCTGTTGCACCAGTAGCGGTATGCTGAGGCCGTGAACAGCGAGCCACGGAATAAATTGCGAAAGTGGCAAAGCCGCGCCCGCAAAACACAGAATAATGTAGATGACCTGCATATTGACTCCTGTCGATCCAAACCTTATGTAGAACACGCCGACCGCTGGCCGTATCGGGTGCTTTCCGTATGAAAGAGCGCAAGCCTTTGCCGACTTCTTCGTGGGTACAGGCCAACTACCTTTTCTTACCCCCCAGCAACGACCCCATCAACCCGCGCACCAGTTGCCGCCCCAGCTGATTGGCCGCCTGCCGCACCGCCGATTTGATCGCCTGCCCCGCCGCACTCTGCAAGAAGTCCCCCGCCTTGTCGGCAAAGCTCTCCTCATCCGCCTTTGGCTGCGGCGCCGGTTCCACGGCCTCGCCCTTGCGCTGGGTCAGCATTTCATAAGCCGACTCACGGTCCACCGGCTTGTCATAGCGCCCCGCCAGCGGCGAAGCGGCAATCAGCGCACTGCGCTCAGCCGCAGACAATGGTCCGATGCGCGACTGCGGCGGTGCAACCAGCACCCGCTGCACCATGGCCGGCGTGCCCTTCTCTTCCAGCGTACCCACCAGCGCCTCGCCAATCCCCAGCTCGGTCAACACTGCCAGGGTGTCGAACGCCGGGTTGGGGCGAAAGCCATCGGCCACCGCTCGCAACGACTTCTGCTCCTTGGCGGTAAAGGCCCGCAAGCCATGCTGAATACGCAAACCCAGCTGGGCCAACACCGCATCCGGCAGGTCGCCGGGCGACTGGGTAACGAAGTACACCCCCACACCCTTGGATCGAATGAGCCGCACCACCTGCTCCAGCCGGTCCTGCAACGCCTTGGGCGTGCCGCTGAACAGCAAGTGCGCTTCATCGAAGAACAATGCCAGGACCGGTTTGTCGGCATCCCCACGTTCGGGCAACTGCTCGAACAACTCCGCCAGCAGCCACAGCAGAAAGGTGGCGTAAACCTTGGGCGCTTCGTGCACCAACCGGCTGGCATCGAGCAGGTGGATGCGCCCACGGCCATCCGGGTCCGGCCGTAGCAGGTCTTCAAGCTGTAATGCCGGCTCACCGAACAGTGCCTCGGCGCCCTGCTGCTCCAGGGTCGCCAGCCGCCGCAACAACGCCTGGGTTGAGGCAGTCGTCATCAGGGCGCTGTCTTCGCCCAGCAGTTGCGGGTTGTCCTTGAGGTGCGCGAGCAGCGCCTTGAGGTCTTTCAGGTCCAGCAGCAACAGGCCCTCGCGGTCGGCAACCTTGAAGGCGGCGTACAGCGCGGCTTGCTGGCTGTCGGTCAGCTCCAGCAGGTTGCCCAGCAGCAGCGGCCCCATCTCACTGAGCGTGGTGCGCAAGGGGTGGCCGGACTGCCCCGCTATATCCCACAAGCTCACGGGATAGGCCCGAGGCGTATGCCCCAGCCAGGGCATGCCGGCGATGCGCTCGGCAACCTTGCCCTGTGGCGCACCGGCAGTCCCCAGGCCACAGAGGTCACCTTTGACGTCGGCCGCGAACACGGCCACCCCTGCGTCACTGAACACTTCCGCCAGGTGCTGCAGAGTGACGGTCTTGCCCGTGCCCGTTGCACCTGCCACCAGACCGTGACGGTTGGCCAGCCGCATCGCTTGCCCGACTGGCTGGCCATCCGGGCCAGCGCCTACAACAATGGTCGAAGATTCCGACATCTCATTAATCCTCTGCTCAAGCTTTACCTTAATTCGGCCGATACCTTCGGGTGATATTCGCCTTAATAGAGAGGAACAACCGAAAAGGGAGATTTCGGGATGTTGCACTGCCTTGCGCTCCTCTGGAGCGGACGCCTGATATAACACCTTAGCGGAACCGATTACGCCATGAACAAAAGCCTTCGTTTCAGCCACAAGATTCTTTTGGCCGCATCACTGATCGTGATGCTCGCCTTCAGCCTTTTCACCCTCTACAACGATTACCTCCAGCGTAATGCGATCCGCGAGGACCTGGAAAACTATCTGGCTGAAATGGGCGCCTCCACGTCGACCAACATTCGTAACCTTTTCGAAGGCCGTATCAAACTGGTAGAGAACCTGGCGCAGAACATTGCCCAGGACCCGACCAAGGCCGAAACACTGATGGGCCAGAATGCCCTGATTTCCAGCTTTCTTACCGTTTACCTGGGCAAAACCGACGGCGGCTTCAGCGTACGCCCGGACGCCAAGATGCCCGATGGCTACGACCCGCGCACCCGCCCCTGGTACAAGGACGGCATGAATGCGGCAGGCGCGACCCTGACCGAGCCGTACATCGACATGACCACCAACAAGATGGTCATTGGCATCCTCAGCAAGGTGTCCAGCAGTGTCGGCGTGGTGGGTGGCGACCTGGCCCTGGACGGCCTGGTGCAGATCATCAACTCGCTGAACTTCGGCGGCATGGGCTACGCCTTCCTGGTCAACGATCAAGGCAAGGTCCTGGTGCACCCGGACAAAGACCTGGTGATGAAGTCGCTGTCGGACCTGTTCCCGCAGCACACGCCGAAACTGACCGGCGAACTGACCGAAGTGCAGAGCGATGGTCAGGCCCGCCTGCTGACCTTCACCCCGATTACCGGCCTGCCGTCGGCCAACTGGTACATCGGCCTGTCGGTGGACAAGGACAAGGCTTTCTCGATGCTCAGCACTTTCCGCACCTCGGCGGTGATCGCCACGGTGGTAGCGGTGGTGATCATCATCGGCCTGCTGGGCCTGCTGATCCGCGTGTTGATGCAGCCGCTGCACACCATGACGCGCGCCATGGAAGACATTGCCGAAGGTGAAGGCGACCTGACCAAACGCTTGCGCATTCACAACCACGACGAGTTCGGCATCCTCGGTAACGCCTTCAACCGGTTCGTCGAGCGCATTCACAGCAGCATCCGCGAAGTGTCCTCGGCCACCGAGCAGGTCAACGAAGTGGCCCTGCGTGTGATCAGTGCTTCGAATTCGTCGATGACCAACTCCGACGAGCAGTCCAACCGTACCAACAGCGTGGCAGCCGCCATCAACGAACTGGGTGCCGCCGCCCAGGAAATTGCCGGCAACGCTGCCCAGGCTTCACAGCATGCAAGCTCCGCGCGCCTGTTGGCCGAGGAAGGCCAGCAAGTGGTCGAGCGCAACATTGCCGCGATGAACCGCCTGTCCGACCTGATCGTCACGTCCAGCGAGCATATCGAAACGCTGAACAGCAAGACCGTGAATATTGGCCAGATCCTCGAAGTGATTACCAGCATTTCCCAGCAGACCAACCTGCTGGCGCTGAACGCCGCTATCGAGGCGGCCCGCGCCGGTGAAGCCGGGCGTGGCTTTGCCGTGGTCGCCGATGAAGTACGCAACCTGGCGCACCGCACCCAGGAATCGGCGCAACAAGTGCAGACCATGATCGAAGAGCTGCAGGTCGGCGCCCGTGAGTCGGTCGAGACCATGGACCAGAGCCAGCGTCACAGCCAGGACAGTGTGCAGATCGCCAACCAGGCCGGTGAGCGGCTGGACAGCGTGACGGTGCGCATTGGCGAGATCGACGGCATGAACCAGTCCGTGGCCACGGCTACCGAAGAGCAGACCGCCGTGGTCGAGGCCATCAACATGGACATCAACGAGATCAACATGCTCAACCAGGAAGGCGTGGAGAACCTCCAGGCCACCCTGCGCGCCTGTTCCGACCTAGAGCAGCAGGCTGGTCGCCTTAAACATCTGGTGGGCAGCTTCCGCATCTAAGCACGTACCGCGTCGCCTGCTTCGCGGGCAAGCCCCCACAGAGACAGCGCAGGCCTTGATACTTGCGCGGCCTCCTGTGTGCGGGTTTACCCGCGAAGAAGCCCACGCCGCTCCCCGCCCAACCCCGATCGAACAAACTATCCTTCTGAAAGGTCAACCTTTAGGCGTGTCATCGCCGGCCCGTTACCGCCGGATGACAGACCCGAAGACGATCCCGGAGGGATGCTGATCGTGCACATCGCCGACATCACCATGTTCTACGCCCCAGCCAGCGGTGGCGTACGTACCTATCTTGATGCCAAACACCACCGCCTCGACGCCATCCACGGCGTACGCCATAGCCTGTTGATTCCCGGGGCCAGCGCCCGGCATGCCGATGGCATCTTTCAGGTACCCGCCCCACCCCTGCCGTTTGGCAAGGGCTACCGGTTTCCAGTACGCCTGGCCCCTTGGTGCAAGACACTGCGTACGCTCAAACCCGACCTGATCGAAGTCGGCGACCCCTACCTGACCGCCTGGGCGGCACTGGAGGCAAGGCGCCAACTGGATGTGCCGGTGATCGGCTTCTACCATTCCGACCTGCCGTTGCTGGTCAGCAACCGCATGGGCAACTGGTTCACGCCCAATGTCGAGGCCTACGTGAGCAAGCTGTACGGCAATTTCGACCGGGTGCTGGCGCCCAGCCAGGTCATGGCCGACAAACTGCGCCGCCTGGGCATACGCGACGTGCATGTGCAACGCCTGGGCGTGGACCTGGCCACGTTCAACCCCGACCAGCGCGACCCGCACTTGCGTGCGCAGCTGGGCATTGCCGACACCAGCCGCCTGTTGATTTACGCCGGCCGCGGTTCGCGGGAAAAGAACCTGCCGGTGCTGCTCGACTGCATGCAGCAGCTCGGCGCCCCCTACCACCTGGTGTTGGTAGGTTCGAGCATGCCCGCCAACGTGCCACACAATGTCAGCGTCATCGACCACTTCTGCCCGGCTGCAGAGGTGGCCCGGCTGATGGCGAGCGCCGACCTGCTGGTGCACGCGGGCGACCAGGAAACGTTCGGCCTGGTCCTTCTCGAAGCCATGGCCAGCGCTACGCCGGTGGTGGCCGTGCGCGCGGGTGCCTTTGGTGAAATCATCAATGATCAGTGCGGCCTCCTGTGCCGCGCCAACGATGGCCGCGCCATGGCAACCGCTGTGCGCGAAGCGTTCGAGGCTGGCGTAGGCAAGCTGGGGGCGCAGGCCCGTCGGCATGTAGAACAGCATTACTCGTGGGATAACGTGGTCGCGGGCCTGCTCCAGCACTACCAGGCCGTGCTCGGCTATCAGCCACAGGTGCGTGCCCATGCCTGAGCCCTCCTCCAGCCACCGCAGCCTCATGCTGGTACTGCATGATGTAGCCCCGGAAACCTGGCCGGACTACGAGCCGTTCGTAGAGGCCGTCGATGCGCTGGGCAATGTGCCCATGACATGGCTAGTGGTTCCGGACTTCCATCGGCGCAATCCGCTGCACCTGGCACCCTCGTTCTGCCGTCTGTTGGACAAACGCCTGGCCAACGGGGACGAACTGGCGCTGCACGGCTACGCCCATGCTGACGAAGGGCCGCCACCGCGCCGCCCCATCGACTACTTCATGCGGCGCATTTATACCCATGAGGGCGAGTTCTACAGCCTCGATGAAGCCGAAGCACTTACCCGCCTGCAGGAGGGCCTGGCACTGTTCGAGGGCCAAGGTTGGCCTGTGGCAGGGTTTGTCGCACCGGCCTGGCTCATGAGCCAGGGCACTCGGCAAGCGTTGCGTCGCCTGCCGCTGAAGTACACCAGCACACCGCAGCATCTGTACCGTTTGCCTGACTTCATCCCCATCGATGCACCAGGCCTTGTCTGGAGCGCCCGCAGTGCATGGCGTCGCACGTTGTCCCGCGTGCTGTGCGACTGGCAATGCCGTCGTTGGAAAGGCGCGACCACATTACGCCTGGGGCTGCACCCGGTAGACATGCGCCATCGCTCGTCCCGCGACTATTGGCTGCGAACACTGGAACAACTGCTGAAGGATGGCCGCGAACCGCTGACCAAATCGGCCTGGCTGGAGCGCCAGGTGGCAGCATGAACCGCTGGGCCTTGCTGACGCTGGCATTGTTGGGCGCAGCGCTGGTGCCAGCGCTGTTGGGAGGTAGCCAGCTGCTTCCCAGACTAAGCCGGTTCGACCCGCAACTGCTGCTCATATTGTTTGGCATGATTCTGTCGTGCTGGGTCATCAACACGCTGCGCTTGCGCTTGTTGCTGGGTGAGCAGGCAAAACAGTTAAGCCACGCACGCAGCCTCGGCGTGGTCATGGCCACGGAGTTTGCCATCTGCACGACACCCGGTGGCAGTGGCGGGCCATTGACCCTGATGGCCCTGCTGGCGCGTCACCGCATCGGCCCGGCACGCAGCGGCGCCGTGTTCGCCATGGACCAGCTGAACGATCTGGCGTTCTTCTTCTGCGCAATGCTCGCGATAGCCGGCTACGCCTTGTTCAACAGCCTGGGCCGCAGCCAGGAAAGCATGCTGCTGGGCAGCGCACTGCTGCTCTGCACGGCACTGGCCGGGGTGATCGGGCTGTTGCGCTACCGGCGCATGGTAATGCGCATGAACGGCAGGCTGCTGCAGCACTTGGGCGTAGGCCGGCTGCGCCAGCGCCGCTGGGCGCGCAAACTGCTGCACTTCATCGATGCACTGGCGCAGACCTGGCGCCTGCCCAAACGCACCCTGAGCCTGGTATTCACCCTGACCTGCGCCCACTGGGGCCTGCGCTACAGCGTGCTGTACCTGGTATTGAGAGGGTTGGGTGTGGACCTGGCGTGGATACCCAGCTTTCTGGTGCAGATGCTATCGCTCAGTGCCGGCCAGTTCAGCCTGTTGCCTGGAGGGGCAGGGGCCGCCGAGTTGACGTCGGCCAGCCTGCTGACGCCCTTGGTGGGCAGTTCGACCGCAGCGGCGGCGGTCCTGATATGGCGGGCAGTTACTTACTACTTTTATCTGCTGGCGGGTGGGCCGGTGTTCGTGTGCCTGCTGGCGCGTCCGTTGCTGGAGCGCTGGCGGCGTCAGGCGGGTTGAGCTGCTGCCAGAGTTCGGCGGCGCCAGGGAAGTCGGTGCCGTCAGTGTCATCCAGGGCTTCGGGGTCGTAGCGGGCCAGGCAGCCTTCGCCGAGGGTGGGCGGGGGTGAAGCAGTGGGGGTGTTACGTTGCTTGGCCATGGAAGTTCCTTTCAAGATTCCCGGGGGCGCTTTGCGCCCCAGAGTCTCAGAGCCAACCGGCCAGTATCAGTCAAACACCACGGTCTTGTTGCCATGCACCAGCACCCGGTCTTCCAGGTGATAACGCAGGCCACGGGCCAGCACCATCTTTTCTACATCGCGGCCAAAGCGGACCATGTCTTCGATGCTGTCGGCATGGCTGACGCGTACCACGTCCTGCTCGATGATCGGGCCGGCGTCCAGCTCTTCGGTAACGTAGTGGCAGGTCGCACCGATCAGCTTCACGCCACGCAGAGCGGCCTGATGGTAAGGCTTGGCACCAACGAACGACGGCAGGAAGCTGTGGTGAATGTTGATCACCTTCTCGGCATAGTCCTGGCACAGTTGCGGCGGCAGGATTTGCATATAGCGGGCCAGCACTACCACGTCAGCAGCATGCTCATTGACCAGGCGCGACACTTCGGCAAAGGCCGGGGCCTTGTCCTTGGGATCGACCGGTACATGGAAGAACGGAATACCGTGCCACTCGACCATGCTGCGCAGGTCGTTGTGGTTGGAGATCACGCAGGGGATCTCGCAGTCCAGCTCGTCTGTATGCCAGCGATGCAGCAGGTCGGCCAGGCAGTGCGACTCGCGGCTGGCCATCAGCACCACGCGCTTTTTCTGCGCCGAGTCGGTAATGCGCCAGGTCATGGAGAACTCTTCGGCAATGGGCGCAAACGCCTCGCGGAAGGCTTCGATACCGAACGGCAGCGATTCGGCGCGGATTTCATGGCGCATGAAGAACCAGCCGCTGTGCTCATCAGAGTGGTGGCTGGCCTCGTTGATCCAGCCATTGTACAAGGCCAGGAAATTACTGACTTTCGCCACGATGCCTACGCGGTCGGGGCAGGCGATCACCAGACGATAGGTGCGCATGAATGAGACTCCAGAACTTCGCAAAGGCGCCTATTCTAGCGGCCCGACAGAAAAAACGCAGTATTGATCGCAGCCGCGTGGGTCAATGCTGGCCAGCAAACGCAGCAGCGCGCCTTGTCTGACAGACATGACGAAATAGCGGGCCTTTATGTAAATTTTTGTTCACCTGGAGAAATGTTGTCACAGCTTAATTAACAGTTAACTGCCCAATAGCATGTTTACTTGCGACTATCGCCTGTCTATTATTGCCCCACACATTTCTGAACACGCATTAAGGAACACTCCATGTCCCTGATCAACGAGTACCGCGCCACCGAAGAAGCCATCAAGGAACTTCAGGCCCGCCTGGCCAACCTGTCGCAGGATGACAAGCTGAAGAAAGAACTGGAGTTCGAAGGCAAACTGCGCACGCTGATGGGCGAGTACTCCAAGTCGCTGCGCGACGTGATTGCCCTGCTCGACCCAGAGTCGAAACTGAGCAAGGCACCTCGTGGTGCGGTCAAGGCTGTTGCCACCAAGCGTGCACGCAAGGTCAAGCAATACAAAAACCCGCACAACGGTGAAGTGATCGAAACCAAAGGCGGCAACCACAAAACCCTGAAAGAGTGGAAAGCCACTTGGGGTGGCGATGTGGTTGAAAGCTGGGCGACCCTGCTGGACTGATTGTCCATCTACGCCTTTTGCTTATCGCAACAAAAACGCCGGCACATCGCCGGCGTTTTTGTTTGTCTGGTGATCAGCCAACTGCAAATTGTGCCTGCAATTGCCGGGCATGCACTTGCCAAGCCTCCAGCACACGCCGGCCCGCTTCGTCAGCGCCCTCCCAGGCTTGCTGGCGTGCTTGCTCAAAGTCACCCAGCGTATTCGGTGCCCCCCATCGCGGGTCGCTCAGGCGCTGCTGGCAGAAGCCATGCCAGCGCTGGCGTTCTTCGCTATTCAAGGTATCGGGGAAGTTGCGCGCCCGATAGCGGAACAACAGTTCCGGTAAGCGCGGGTCATCGAACATCCACTGCCCATGGCTCAACTGCGCCGGTTCCAGCGCACGAACTTGTTCGCATAAGCGTCGGTCACGGTCACCAATAAAACCCTCGTACAATTGCTGTTCCGGGTCCTCGCTCGGGGCAAACTCATCCTTGCCATAGATGTGCTCCAGCTTGTCTTGCCATTGCGCCTGTTGATTGGCCAACGCTTCACCGCGCAATTGTAACAACGTCAAGTCCAGGCCCAATCGCTGTTGATCGACCGGGCGCAATACCGACAACGGCGCCAGTACCGGGCAGCGATTGATCTGCACCAGTTTGAGCGGTACCGGTAATTCACCCTCGGCCAATTCATCATGCCGGGTGTACAAACGCTGGCGCAAAACTTCAGCACTTTCCCGTAGTAACGGTAGGGTTTCCTGATACAGGTCGCACACAATCAGTGCATTGCGATTACGCGGGTGCCAGGCCAGTGGCAATACGACACCCAGGTAATTACGCGCCGCCGAAAAGCGCCCGGATATATGCACCAGCGGCTGTAACAAACGGATTTGCTCCATCACTTTATGCTTACTGCGTAACTGGAACAGCCAGTCATACAATTTGGGCTGCTTCTGCCGAATCAGGCGGGCCAGGGCAATGGTTGCCCGTACGTCGGAAAGCGCTTCGTGGGCATGCCCGTGATCAATGCCATTGGCCTTGCTCAGCAGCTCCAGGCGCAGGCTGGTGCGGCCGTCCTGCTGCGGCCATTCAATACCGTCCGGGCGCAGGGCATAGGCAGTACGCACGATATCGATCAGATCCCAGCGGCTGTTGCCGCCCTGCCACTCACGGGCATAAGGGTCGAAAAAGTTGCGGTACAGACTGTAGCGGGTCACTTCATCGTCAAAGCGCAGGGTGTTGTAGCCGGCACCACAGGTGCCCGGTTGAGCCAGCTGTGCATGCACCCGGGTCATGAACTCGGCTTCGCACAGCCCCTGCTCGGCCAGCAGCTGTGGCGTGATGCCGGTCACCAGGCAAGCGGCCGGATGCGGCAGGATATCGTCGGAGGGCCGGCAATAAAGGCTGATCGGCTCGTCAATCTCGTTGAGGTCAAAGTCTGTGCGCACACCGGCCACCTGCAGTGGGCGGTCGCAGCGCGGGTTGATGCCGGTGGTTTCGTAGTCGTGCCAGAAAATGCTGGAGGTCACGGGGTCGTCCTGTATCGAGGTCGACCCGATTCTAGCGCAGCCTCAGACAGAAGCGTTGGCGGGGTGAAAGCTGAAGTAGTCACGCAACGAATGCACGAACTCGTCGTATTCGCGCGGGGCCTGCAGCAGCATGAAGCCCGAATCATAGTGCCCGGGCGTCTGGTCTTCACGGCACCACAGGCAACTGGCGGTGAGGTTGACGAACTGATGCCCTCCGCCGACCAATGGCATGCGCAGTTGCAGCTCGTAATCCGGCCCGACCAGCACGGGCAGCTGGCTGATGACCATCAAGCCATCTTCGGAGGCATTGCCTAGCTGGCCGATTTCCTGATTGGTAAACCGGTTGAACACCTTGAGGACACAAGGCAGCTGATGGCGTTCGATATGGCGCTTGTTGAACATGATCGCGAGTGTATTCCGTACCTGATGCCAGGAATACAAGGAACTGGCGGTTGTTGTAACAGCTGAGTTACAGATTAGCGCAGCAGGCGCTGCAAATCTCGTGAAATAAACCACACCTTGGTGTTAACGCCAAGGTACGGTCGTCACCGGCTTGGCCACCGCCGTTTCACCGCCGCGCAAATGGCCCAGTTTCTCCAGCGTCTGCAGGCGGGCCTGGGCGCGATAGGCATACTCGTTGCCCGGGTACTGCTGGATCAGGTACTGATAGGTCTGCGCGGCATCCACATAAAGCGCCTGGCGCTCCAGGCACTGGCCGCGTAGCAGCGACACCTCGGGGTGGATAAATGGCCGCGCACGGCTGGTGCGGTCGACCTGCGACAGCTCCAGCATGACCCGGGCGCAATCGCCACGGTCGTAGGCACGGTAGGCATTGTTCAGGTGGTGGTCCATCGACCAGCGGGTACAGCCGACGACGCTGGCGGCCAGGGCTAAAACGATCAGGGCTCGCATGGGGATCTCCTTAGATGGGAAGTATATCGGCCGCTATCGGGTTTTCTTCAGCTGCGAGCTGCAAGCTGCAAGAAAAAGCAGCGCCTGCGCCACTCGCGCTTTTACTTGTAGCTTGCCGCTTGTAGCTTGCAGCTGCCCTACCCAGAAGGTCGCAGGTAGTGCAATGGAACAATGACTACAGCGAGATTCAGGAGTAGCCTTTCGCTGCGCTTCACTATAGGAGTCTGTGCATGAGCATCCGCCGTACCAAAATCGTCGCCACCCTTGGCCCCGCCAGCAACTCGCCGGAAGTGATCGAACAGCTGATCCTCGCTGGCCTGGACGTGGCACGTCTGAACTTCTCCCACGGCACTCCGGACGAGCACAAGGCCCGCGCGCGCCTGATCCGTGACATCGCCGCCAAGAACGGCCGCCATGTAGCGTTGCTGGGCGACCTGCAGGGTCCGAAGATCCGCATCGCCAAGTTCGCCAACAAGCGCATCGAATTGAAGATCGGTGACAAGTTCACCTTCTCTACCGCCCACCCGCTGACCGAAGGCAACCAGGACATCGTCGGTATCGACTACCCCGACCTGGTCAAGGACTGCGGCGTCGGTGACGAACTGCTGCTGGACGATGGCCGCGTGGTCATGCGCGTCGAAACCGCCACTGCAGATGCCCTGCACTGCGTGGTGATCATCGGTGGCCCGCTGTCGGACCACAAAGGCATCAACCGCAAAGGTGGCGGCCTGACCGCACCGGCCCTGACCGAAAAAGACAAGGCCGACATCAAGCTGGCGGCGGAAATGGACCTGGACTACCTGGCCGTGTCCTTCCCGCGTGACGCCAGCGACATGGAATACGCGCGCAAGCTGCGTGACGAAGCCGGTGGCAGCGCCTGGCTGGTGGCCAAGATCGAACGCGCCGAAGCAGTTGCCGACGACGAGACCCTCGACAAGCTGATCGCCGCCTCCGACGCGGTGATGGTTGCCCGTGGCGACCTGGGCGTGGAAATCGGCGACGCCGAGCTGATCGCCATCCAGAAGAAGATCATCCAGCACGCCCGCCGCAACAACAAAGCGGTGATCGTGGCGACCCAGATGATGGAGTCGATGATCCAAAACCCGATGCCGACCCGTGCCGAAGTGTCCGACGTGGCCAACGCCGTGCTGGACAATACCGACGCGGTGATGCTGTCGGCTGAAAGTGCTGCAGGTTCGTACCCGATCGAAGCCGTTCAGGCCATGGCCCGCATCTGCCTGGGCGCTGAAAAGCACCCGACCAGCCAGAAGTCCAGCCACCGCCTGCACACCACCTTCGAGCGCTGCGACGAAAGCATCGCCCTGGCGGCCATGTACACCGCCAACCACTTCCCGGGCGTGAAGGCGATCATCGCCCTGACCGAAAGCGGCTACACCCCGCTGATCATGTCGCGCCTGCGTTCGCACGTGCCGATCTTCGCCCTGTCGCCGCACCGCGCCACCCAGGCACGCGCCAATATGTTCCGTGGCGTGTACCCGATTGCCTTCGACCCGGCTTCGCTGCCGGCCGACAAGGTGAGCCAGGCTGCGGTCGACGAACTGCTCAAGCGTGGTTTGGTGGAGCAAGGTGACTGGGTGATCCTGACCAAGGGTGACAGCTACCACACCATCGGTGGCACCAATGGCATGAAGATTCTGCATGTCGGTGATCCGCTGGTCGGCTGATAGCCCTCGGGGTCCGCTTGACGGCCTCATCGCGACCTTCGGTCGCTCCTACAGGGGATCGCAGTTCTCTGTAGGAGCGACCAAAGGTCGCGATGAGGCCGGTACAATCAACACATGCCTCAGGCATGCTCGACAAACACATCAGCAAACACCTGCCCCCGCGGCACCCCGGCAATAAACAGCCGCCGCGCAAACCGCTCAACACTCCCCGGTGCCCCACACACCAGCGCCACCGTCTGCCGTGACGTCAGCCGCAACCCGGCCAGCGCTTCCTCCACATGTTCCGCCATCACCAACTCGGTAGTCACACCTGCCATTCCCTGCAACGGCCCAGCCAGATAATGCCCGGCGCTGTCCTCCGCCACATGCAGCACCCGAATCTCGCCGCGATGCCCCTGCCGCACCGCCTCGCGCAGGATGCCCCACAACGGCGCAAGCCCGGTGCCCGCAGCCAGCAGCCATAGAGGCCGGTCCTGCCAGTCCGGATCGTAATGCAACGCCCCGCCTCTGAACTCGCCCAGGCGCAGCACATCACCCACCTGCAAACCACGGGCCTTGTCGCAGAAAGCGCCAGGGCGCCGGCAATCGATGTGGAACTCCAGAAAGTCCTCTTCCCCCGGCAGGCTGGCCAGCGAATACGGCCGCGCTACCGAACCATTCCACAACACCGCATGCTGCCCCGCCTGGTAACGCACCGCCCGTTCAGGCCGCAGCCGCACGCGCAACACATCACCGAACCAATCCAGCGCACAGACATGGGCCGGCACGCCATCGCGCTGCGGGTCGAACAGCGCCACTTGCAGGTCCTCGACCACCCGGCACTGGCAGGCCAGGCGCCAGCCCAGGGCATGCTTGTCCAGCGCCAGGGCCTCGGGCAGGGCATCCAGCGGTTGCCCGGCCAGGCAATGCACCAGGCAGGCATGGCAACTGCCGGCGCGGCAGCTGTAAGGCACGTTGAGCCCGGCATCGTTCAAGGCATCGAGCAGGTTGCTGCCGGTTGGCACCGCCCAGCGGCGCTCGCCCACGCAAAGTTCGGGCATGGTTGGTCGTTCTCCACAAATCACAGTCCACTGTAAGCCAAGCGCGCAACGGCAGCAAAAAGGATGCCCAACCACTGCCGACCATGGTCCAGACCCACCGCAGGTGTGCCCGGCACGGATGCGCGCTATACTGCCGCGCCTTTTTCCGTCGGCCTGACCTGCCGGCGCCTTGCAAGGCGCTTCGACACGCTGGTCGGCACCGTCGAGCGCCGTAATGAATGTTCCCGTCTTTAAGAGGAGCGCGCTGCATGACCGTGATCAAGCAAGACGACCTGATTCAGAGCGTCGCCGACGCCCTGCAATTCATTTCGTACTACCACCCCGTCGATTTCATCCAGGCCATGCACGAGGCCTACCTGCGTGAAGAGTCGCCCGCTGCGCGCGATTCCATCGCCCAGATCCTGATCAACTCGCGCATGTGCGCCACCGGCCACCGCCCGATCTGCCAGGACACCGGTATCGTCACCGTGTTCGTGCGCGTGGGCATGGACGTGCGCTGGGACGGCGCCACCCTGAGCGTCGACGACATGATCAACGAAGGTGTGCGTCGCGCCTACAACCTGCCGGAAAACGTCCTGCGCGCTTCGATCCTGGCCGACCCGGCCGGTGCCCGCAAGAACACCAAGGACAACACCCCGGCAGTGATCCACTACTCCATCGTCCCCGGCGACAAGGTCGAGGTCGATGTCGCAGCCAAAGGCGGCGGCTCGGAGAACAAGTCGAAGATGGCCATGCTCAACCCGTCCGACTCGATCGTCGACTGGGTACTGAAGACCGTCCCGACCATGGGCGCTGGCTGGTGCCCGCCTGGCATGCTCGGCATCGGCATCGGCGGTACCGCCGAGAAAGCCGCCGTCATGGCCAAGGAAGTGTTGATGGAGTCCATTGACATCCATGAGCTCAAAGCCCGTGGCCCGCAGAACCGCCTGGAAGAAATCCGTCTGGAGCTGTTCGAGAAGGTCAACCAGCTGGGCATCGGCGCCCAGGGCCTGGGTGGCCTGACCACCGTGCTCGACGTCAAGATCATGGACTACCCGACCCACGCCGCGTCGCTGCCGGTGTGCATGATCCCCAACTGCGCCGCTACCCGCCACGCCCATTTCGTGCTCGATGGCTCCGGCCCGGCCGAGCTGGAAGCACCGTCGCTGGACGCCTACCCGGAAATCGTCTGGGAAGCCGGCCCGAGCGCCCGTCGCGTCAACCTCGACGACATCACCCCGGAAGAAGTCGCCAGCTGGAAGCCGGGCGAGACCATCCTGCTCAACGGCAAGATGCTGACCGGCCGCGATGCTGCGCACAAGCGCATGGTCGAGATGCTCAACCGTGGCGAAGAGCTGCCGGTCGACCTGAAAGGCCGCTTCATTTACTACGTAGGCCCGGTCGACCCGGTCGGTGACGAAGTGGTTGGCCCAGCCGGCCCGACCACCGCCACCCGCATGGACAAGTTCACCCGCCAGATCCTTGAGCAAACCGGCCTGCTGGGCATGATCGGCAAGTCCGAGCGTGGCCCGACCGCCATCGAAGCGATCAAGGACAACAAAGCCGTCTACCTGATGGCCGTGGGTGGCGCTGCCTACCTGGTGGCCCAGGCCATCCGCAAGTCGAAGGTCCTGGCCTTCGCCGAGCTGGGCATGGAAGCGATCTACGAGTTCGAAGTCAAGGACATGCCGGTGACCGTTGCCGTAGACAGCAACGGTGAGTCGGTACACATCACAGGCCCTGCCCTGTGGCAGAGCAAGATTGCCGAGAGCCTGGCAGTCGAAGTGAAGTAAGCCTGATGTAAATGCGGTGCGTTTTTCGCGATAAAACAGCGAAGAGCGCACTGCAGCTTTTACCGGAAGCTACCAAACGGCTCCGGCCAATCCCTGCAGGTAAGTACCTGCCCTTGCTACCCCTCTCTTCATATTGGCAGTTCCTTCAGCCAGTAGGACATCAGTTTGTCGGTGCATTCCGTCTCATCCAGGTCTCGCCAGGCAAAGCTTGTGCGCAACGATGGGTCGTGCAGAAAACCCCGGTTACGCCAGAAGCCGTGCAAGGGTTTGTAGTCTGCTGGCCGCCTCGGGTGCACGCCTGGCCGCTCGACCGCACAGAATGCGCAGTAATCAAATTCGGCCAGCTTGTGCGCGTAAGATTCACGTTCGATGAAGAAGCGCACCCCCAAGCCCTGACCCCGGTATTCCGGCAGTACCAGCGACCCACCGAAGTAGTACACGCTGGCCGGGTCACGCCCTTGGGCCAGGAAAGGCTGCTGGAATTCGGGGGCGACATCCACCAGTGGCAGGCCGGTGGAGGCGCCGACCACCTGGCCGTCGTCCAGCGCCAGCACCACCAGGCTGCGTCCGGAGCGGGTATAGGTAGCGAGGTAGTCGGCCTCGTATTCCGGAGTGCCGTCGTAAAGGTAAGGGAACTCGCGAAACACGCTAAGGCGCAGGCGAGCGAGGTCATCGATGTAAGGCGCGATAGCGGCGCCGTGCAACAGGCGTATTTCCATGCTTGGCGGTCGTTTTGTCGATGTGGATGACGCGCTCGGCTAAGCCGGGCTTGAGGGGAAACCCTATCATCCGGGGCAACGACCGGCCTTTTCCCGACACGACAGGTATTGTTCCATGACCGCTACCGAACTGGTAAATGCTTACTACGCCGCCTTCAACGCCGGTGACATGCAAGGGGTTCTGGCGCTACTGAGCGAGGACGTGATCCACGACATCAACCAGGGCGAGCGGGAGATGGGCAAGGCGCGGTTTGCCGCGTTCATGGACAAGATGAACCGCTGCTACCGCGAGCGCCTGGCCGACATCGTGGTGATGCAGAACGGCGATGGCAGCCGTGCGGCGGCAGAGTTCACAGTACACGGTGAATACCTGGCCGATGACGAAGGACTGCCAGCGGCCAACGGGCAGACCTATGTGCTGTCGGCGGGGGCTTTCTTCTATATCCACTGCGGCAAGATTGCCCGGGTGACCAACTACTACAACCTCAATGACTGGGTTGAGCAGGTTGCCTAAGCCTGTACCGGCCTCTTCGCGGGCTTGCCCGCGAAGAGGCCCTGTCAGGCGATACGGGTACCCAGCACTTTCAGGAATGCCGCCAGCCACGCCGGATGCGCTGGCCATGCAGGGGCCGTGACCAGGTTGCCGTCCACATGTGCCTGGTCCACCGCAATATCAATGAATGTCCCACCCGCCAACCGCACTTCCGGCGCACATGCCGGGTACGCGCTGCATTCGCGCCCTTCCAGCACACCCGCCGCCGCCAGTAGCTGGGCACCGTGGCACACGGCAGCAATCGGCTTGCCTGCCTGGTCAAATGCCCGCACCAGCTCCAGCACCTTTTCATCCAGGCGCAGGTACTCCGGCGCACGGCCACCCGGGATCAGCAGCGCGTCGTAACTCTCGGCCCGCACCCGCACGAAGTCATAATTCAGGGCAAAGTTGTGCCCCGGCTTTTCGCTGTAGGTCTGCTCACCCTCAAAATCATGAATGGCGGTGCGTACCGTCTGCCCCGCCAGTTTTTCCGGGCACACCGCGTGCACCGTGTGGCCGACCATGCTCAAGGCCTGGAACGGCACCATCGCCTCGTAATCCTCGACGTAATCGCCCACCAGCATCAGGATCTTCTTCGCCGTCATCGCACCCACTCCTTCGGTTAACAGATACTGCACGATAGCCCCTGTCAGTCACGGCGGTCGAGCAGGTTGACCACCAGCCGGTCGATCCATCCCCAGATCCGCTGCTTCACCCTGCGCCACAGCGGCCGGGCATGCCAGTGGTCGAGGTCGACTTCCTCGCTCAAGGCAAAGTCACGCTCGAAGCTGGCCACCACAGCCGCCGTCAGTGGCGGGTCCAGCGCCTCAATGTTGGCTTCGAGGTTGAAGCGCAGGTTCCAGTGGTCGAAGTTGCACGAACCAACGCTGACCCAGTCATCTACCACGGCCATCTTCAGGTGCAGGAAGCACGGCTGGTATTCGAAAATCCGCACCCCGGCACGCAGCAGCCGTGGGTAGTAGCGGTGCCCGGCGTAGCGTACCGACGGGTGGTCGGTACGAGGGCCGGTCAGCAACAGGCGCACATCAAGCCCTTTGCTGGCAGCACGGCGTAACGAACGGCGCACGCTCCAGGTCGGCAGAAAATACGGTGTGGCCAGCCATACCCGCTGCTTGCCACTGTTCAGCGCCCGCACCAACGAATGCAGGATGTCCTGGTGCTGGCGGGCGTCCGCATAGGCCACCCGCCCCATGCCTTGCCCTTGCGCAGGCAGTTTAGGCAGGCGCGGCAGGCCAAAGCCTTCGGCAGGGCGCCAGGCGGTGCGGCGGTTGTTGGCGGACCACTGGCGGTCAAACAGCAGTTGCCAGTCGGTAACCACCGGCCCCTGAATCTGCACCATCACCTCATGCCATTCGCTGGTCGCATCGCCCGGCGTCCAGAACTCGTCGGTAACACCCGTGCCGCCCACCACTGCCCAGCGTTCATCCACCAGCAGCAGTTTGCGGTGGTCGCGGTAAAGGTTGCGCAGGCCGCGCTTCCAGCGCAGGCGGTTGTACCAACGCAGGTACACGCCGGCCTCCAGCAGGCGCTGGCGCAAGGCGCTGTTGAACGCCAGCGAGCCATAGTCATCGAACAGGCAGCGCACCCGTACACCGCGCCGGGCGGCCTGTTCCAACGCCTCGACCACGGCTTCGGCACACGCGCCAGCCTCGACCAGATACAACTCCAGATCGACCTGGAACTCAGCACGCACGATCGCCGTGAGCATGCGCGGAAAGAACTCGGGGCCGTCGATCAGCAGTTCGAACTGGTTGCCATCCCGCCAGGGGAAGACCGGCCCCGGCATGTCAGCGGGCGGTGAAGATCAGCACCGCGCTAACCGGCACCGACGGGTTGATGGACTTGAGCCCGGCGAGCTTGCGCAGGGTTTGCAGCCCAGGCAGCAGGCCGAAATCCTCGGCACGTAGCACCAGAGGTTCGAGGGTTACCACCTGAAAGCGTCGCTCATCCAGACGCGTGGCCAGAAGCAGGGCGTTGTAGCTGTGCGACTGGCCATGCAGGATAACGGTAAGCGGCAGACGCAGTTCGATCTGGGCACCGTTGGCCAGGTCGTTGATTGGCCGCAGGTCCAGTTGCGCCTGCACCTTGGCTTCGGCAAAACGCTCGACCTCGAACAGGTCGTCACGCATACGCTCGTCACGCAGCGGGATGCCGCTGCTGACCGAATCCATCTCGATACTCAAGCCGGCCGCCCCCTTGCGGTCGACCTTGCCATGCAGCACCAGAAAGCGATGCACCTCGGCCGTGTCACCGTTCTTGCCGGTAATGAACGACAGGCGCGACGATTCGCCATCGAGGTGCCAATTGGCGTGGGCGGGCAGGCACAAAGCCAGCAGCAGGGCAGGCAAAAGACGGGGCAGCTTGAACATGACAGATCTCGTGAAACCAGGCCGCCAACCTTACCCGCCCGCCTTCATGGCAGCAAGCGGCAGCCCTCGCGCGGGCCCAGCCAGGCAGCCTGGTTGCGCCGCCCCAGGCCCTCGGCAGTGATGTGTCGCTGCGAGGTGTTTTCCTCAAGCAGGCTCAGTGGCAGCCACTGTTTTACATAGCCTTGGCAATACGCCTGCTCGAAGCTCATGACGAAGCGGCACGAGCAGTATTCCTTGGCCGAGTAGGCCGAGAGAATGCCAGGGAAGTCTGCCAGGGCCTGACGCTCGTACCAGGCCCAGAACACCAGCCCCGACAGCACCAGCAGCAGTACGCGTTTCATGCCCCCTCCCCGGCCAGTGCCGCCAGCACTCGCTTGAGCAGTTCGTCATGCTGGTAAGCGCCGTCCCGGTCATCGGCATAGCGCACGATCACCAGCTTTTGCCTGGGCAAGATGTACAGCGCCTGGCCCCAATGGCCCAGGGCGGCGAAGGTGTCTGCGGGTGCATTTGGCCAAGGCCGTGTAGCGCCGGCCAGCGGCTGGTTGAGCCACCAGTGGCCGCCTGGGTTGGCCTCTGCGGGGACAGGTTCGGCATGGGCAAACGGCGTACGGTTGAAGGCCACCCAGGCCTTGGGCAACAGTTGCCGGCCTTGCCACCGCCCCTCGCGTTGCATCAGCAAGCCGATACGGGCCAGGTCACGGGCGCTGAGGTAGAGGTAGGAAGAGCCCACATAGGTGCCCGCCTGGTCACGTTCCCACACCGCGCTGTCGATACCCAGCGGGGTGAATAATGCGTACCAGGGGTAATCGGCGTACTGCCCGGCATCGAGCATGCCGCGCAGTGCGGCGGCCAGCAGGTTGCTGTCGCCACTGGAATAGAGGAACCGCTGGCCAGGGCTGGCCGTCGTACCTCGGGCTGCCGTGTAGGCGGCCATGTCTTCGTGGCCACGGGTATACAGCATGGCCACCACCGAGGACTTGAGCGGGGCGTATTCGTAGCCTTCCTGCCAGTCCAGGCCACTGGCCCAGTGCAGCAGGTCGGTCATGCGCACGCCCGGGTGGGTGCGCATGGCGGGATAGAAACGCGCGACCGGATCTTGCAACTGGAAGCGTCCCTCTCCTTGGGCCACGCCCATCAGCGTGGCGAGTACGCTTTTGCTGACCGACCAGGTCAGGTGTGCGGTGGCGGCAGTGGTGGGGTCGGCGTAGCGTTCGTGGAGGATGCGGCCATCGCGGATGATCAGCAGGGCGTCGGTGCGGATGCCGCTGCGGTCTGGGGTACGGGTGGGGAAGGCGTAAGTGTCGACGGCTTGCCAGTTGAGGGTGTCAGGGTCGGTCTGCCATTGCGGATCAGGCCAGTTTTCAGCCCAGGCGCTGCCCGAAACCATCGCAATGATGACCAACAGTACCTTCATTGTGATCGCCTTGATTGGGGCCGCTTTGCGGCCCCAGATTCAGAAAATCATGAAAAACTAGCAGGCATTCATGACAATCCCGCAGCAGCCCAGGCTTTGTTCAGCCGCTTCTCCCGGGCCGCCGCCGCCAGCGCCATCACCCCTTGGTCCCGCTGCCAGATCTGCGCCCAATGCGCCGGCCCCGCTGCCAAGGCCGCATCAATCTCCCCCCGCAACGCCTGGAACTGCGCAAACAACCCACCCAGCAGCAAATGGCACCCCACACTGTCGGCACACTGCCGGCTGCCCTCGGCACACCCGGCCAGCAATCCAAGCAATTGCAGCCGCAACCCCTGCGGCCAGGCGCACGCCTGTCCGACGCCATATAACCAGGCCGTCAACGCCGCCAGCACATACAAGTCTTCCAGCGAGCGGAACGGTTTCACATAGGCATCCCAACCGTCACCGGCCAGCAACTCGCACGCGGCCTGCTCCAGCACCAGCCGGCCATGGCCCACTTCCGGCATCAACGGCAGGGTTGGTAGCGGTTCGAGCGTTACCCCAGGCTCCCCGGGATAGACCACCGCCAGGTTCAACTGTGGCGCCGCACCAGCCGCCTCGCTACGCGCGGCCACCAGTAGCCACTCGGCATCCAGCCCGGCCGTGACGAAATCCTTGCTGCCCGTGAGCCGCAAGTGGTCGAGCCGCGTATGCATGTCCGCTGGCCGCACGCTGCGCCGCTCGGTGGCGCACAGGGCACCGAGGCTTGGCGGGGCACTGGGCCACAGCACACGCAAGGCAGCCTGGTAACCCACCAGGAACGCCAGGCCCGGCGTGGCCATCGCACGCCCGCCCAACACCGCCAGTTCAAAAGGGGCAACCGGGCCGAGGCGCTCAAGCAGCGCGGCGTAGGTTTCGCCAAGGGTGCCCGCCAGCGCTTGGCGAAGCGGGTCGTTCAGTCGTTGCAACCAGGCCATGTGACGGCTCCTTGCTGGGGCTTTCTGGTCAAGGTTCTAGGGGTGTCACGCAAGCATCACCAAAGATTCACAGGGGTGACACCGCGTCTACCTAGGCTGACTTTGCACAACAAAGCCGACCGGCCGCAACCCTTCATGGCTGGCTTATGGAGACTCGCAATGACTCGGATCGCTCTCTCTGGCGACAACAGCACTGAACGCCGTCTGCAAGCCGAACGCCTGGTTGGCGCCACGGCGCTGCAAGAGGCCCAGGCCCTGCGCTACAAAGTGTTCAGCGCAGAATTCAAGGCCAAGCTCAAGGGCGCCGAGCAAGGTCTGGACATGGACGACTACGACGTGCATTGCCGCCACATTGGTGTTCGCGACCTTTGCACCGGCGAGCTGGTCGCCACCACCCGTCTGCTCGACCACCAGGCCGCCAGCAGCCTGGGCCGCTTCTACAGCGAAGAAGAGTTCAGCCTGCACGGTCTGTTGCAGCTGCAAGGGCCCATCCTCGAACTGGGTCGTACCTGCGTCGCCCCCGACTACCGCAACGGCGGCACCATCGCCGTGCTGTGGGGCGAACTGGCCGAAGTGCTCAATGAAGGCCGCTACAGCTACCTGATGGGCTGTGCCAGCATCCCCATGCAAGACGGCGGCGTGCAAGCCCATGCCGTGATGCAGCGCCTGCGTGACCGCTACCTGTGCACCGAGCACCTGCGCGCCGAGCCGAAAAACCCGCTGCCGAACCTGGCCCTTCCGAATAACGTCATCGCCGAAATGCCACCGTTGCTCAAGGCCTACATGCGCCTGGGCGCAAAAATTTGCGGCGAGCCGTGCTGGGACGAAGACTTCCAGGTGGCTGACGTGTTCATCCTGCTCAAGCGCGACGAACTGTGCCCGCGCTACGCGCGCCACTTCAAGGCGGCCGTCTGATGCCGAAGCTGCGGGTAATGACCCGCCTGGCTCGACTGCTGTTGGTACTGTTGCTGGGCATGCTGATGGCGAGCCTGATCGCCCTTGGCGAACGCCTGGGCTACAAGGCCCCCATCGAACGCCGCCAGCGCTGGACCTGCCTGTTCATGAAGCGCCTGGTCGCCGCCCTGCCCTTCGACGTGCGTGTGGTGGGCGAACTGCCGCAGCGGCCGATGCTGTGGTTGAGTAACCATGTTTCCTGGACCGACATCCCCTTGCTGGGCATGCTGCTGCCACTGTCGTTCCTGTCCAAGGCCGAGGTGCGTCACTGGCCAGTAGCCGGCTGGCTGGCGGAAAAAGCCGGAACGCTGTTCATTCGACGTGGCGGTGGCGACAGCCAGCGCCTGCGCGAGCAGATCGCCGGGCAACTGGGCCTGGCCCGGCCGCTGCTGATCTTCCCCGAAGGCACCACCACCAGCGGTCGCACCTTGCGCACCTTCCATGGCCGGCTGCTGGCAGGTGCCATCGACCGGGGTGTGGCGGTGCAGCCGGTGGCTATTCAGTACTTGCGCGATGGCCAGATCGACCCGATTGCACCGTTCATGGGCAATGATGATTTGGTGTCGCACCTGATGCGCCTGTTCGCCCAGCCGCGGGGGGAGGTTTGCATTCACCTGCTGCAGCCGATTGGCAGTGTGGGTAAAGAGCGGGCGGTACTGGCGTTGCAGGCGCAACAGGCGATTCAGCTGGCGTTGTTCGGGGTTGAGGAAGTGGAAGCAGTGCCAAGGCGGCAAGCGCGGGCTGCCTGAGGATTTGCACTGCCAGTGCTGGCCCTTTCGCGGGTAAACCCGCGAAGAGGCCGGCACTACCAATACAAAACTAACTGCCAGACATCCGACCCGCCGCCGCAAACGCCTGCAACTGCGGGTAAAACTCCCGGAAGTCCGCCAGCAGCGGCTCATACAACCGCTCCAGCTCCCCCATCACACCGGCCATCCCCTCCGGCCGGGACAGTCTGCGGGCAATACCGTTGAACACTTGCTCCAGCGTGGCAAACTCGCCATACGCCCCCAGCCAGTCATCCGCTGCCATGAACGGCGCAATCCGCCCCAGCCGCCCCGGCAGCTCGGGCTCCGCCAACAACACCCGATAAAAATCCCCAGTGAACTGCGCCAGCGGCTGCTCGGCATAGTCCTGCCAATGCCGCGCCAGGCAATGATCAAAAAACACGTCCAGGACAATGCCAGCGAAGCGCCGCCGCTCGCGCGGAAAGCGCGCCAGTGCCGCCAGCACCAACGGGTGCTGGTCGGTGTAGCTGTCGATATGCCGGTGCAACCGTATGGCCGCCTCCAGGGCAGGCGGAAAGCGCCCTTCCAGCGAACCTTTGACAAAGTCGCCATACAGGCTGCCAAGCAGTTGTTGCGGCGCCGGGCCGCCCAGGTGCAGGTGCGCAAGGTAGTTCATGCGCGCAGTCTAGCACCGCTCGCTCCTATATCGTTATAACGCGATATAGCGATTCGTGCTCAGCTCAGAACCTCTTCATATTTGTATATCGGTAACTGACGATTTACATTTCGTTCCATCGCGATATACCGCTACAACGAGCCTCACCCCATGCCTCTCGATCTCGACGAAATAATAAAAGCGCTGGCCCACCCGGTCAGGCGAGAAATCCTCAGCTGGCTGAAAGACCCGGCAACGCAGTTCCCCGACCAGTACCACAGCACCGAGAACGGTGTGTGTGCCGGGCAGATCGACCAACGCTGCGGCCTGTCGCAGTCGACCGTCTCTGCCCACCTGGCCACCTTGCAGCGCGCCGGGCTGATCCGCAGCCAGAAGATCGGCCAATGGCACTTCTTCAAACGCGACGAAGCCACCATCGAGGCGTTCCTCGAACAACTGCGCCAAACACTTTGACAAAGCAGGTAACCGCTATGACCACGCTTTTCGATCCGATCACCCTGGGCGACCTGCAACTGCCCAACCGCATCATCATGGCCCCACTCACCCGCTGCCGTGCCGACGAAGGCCGCGTACCCAATGCGCTGATGGCCGAATACTACGTGCAGCGCGCCAGCGCCGGGCTGATCCTCAGCGAAGCGACGTCGGTCAGTGCCATGGGGGTCGGCTACCCGGATACCCCCGGTATCTGGAACGATGAGCAGGTACGTGGCTGGAACAACGTCACCAAGGCTGTGCATGCCGCAGGCGGACGCATCTTCCTGCAACTGTGGCACGTTGGCCGTATCTCCCACCCCAGCTACCTGAACGGCGAGCTGCCGGTGGCCCCCAGCGCGATCCAGCCCAAGGGGCATGTAAGCCTGGTGCGCCCGTTGAGTGACTACCCCACCCCACGCGCGCTGGAAACCGAAGAAATCATCGACATCGTCGAGGCCTACCGCAGCGGTGCCGAGAATGCCAAGGCGGCTGGCTTTGATGGTGTAGAAATCCACGGCGCCAACGGTTACCTGCTCGATCAGTTCCTGCAAAGCAGCACCAACCAGCGCACAGACCGCTACGGCGGCTCGCTGGAAAACCGTGCGCGCCTGCTGCTGGAAGTGACCGATGCGGCCATCGAGGTGTGGGGCGCGAACCGCGTGGGCGTGCACCTGGCACCGCGCGCCGATGCACACGACATGGGCGATGCCGACCGCGTCGAAACCTTTACCTACGTGGCCCGTGAACTGGGCAAGCGTGGCATTGCCTTTATCTGCTCGCGGGAGAAGGAAGCCGATGACAGCATTGGCCCGCTGATCAAGGAAGCGTTTGGCGGCCCGTACATCGTCAACGAGCGGTTTGACAAAGCCAGTGCCAATGCGGCGCTGGCCAGCGGCAAGGCCGATGCTGTAGCGTTTGGCGTGCCGTTCATCGCCAACCCCGACCTGCCGGCGCGGCTGGCGGTGGATGCGCCACTGAACGAAGCGCGACCCGAGACCTTTTATGGCAGGGGGCCGGTGGGGTACATCGATTATCCGCGGTTGTAATCGAGATTGCCGGGGCCGCTTTGCGGCCTTGTGTCGCGATAGGAGGGCAAAGCCCTCCCATGAATTGTCACTGCCGGGTGTTGATCTGCTGTTGCAGGTTCTGAATCTGGCTCTGCAAGGTATTCAGGTTCCGCGTCATCTGTGCCCGGAAAGCATCGAACTCCTGCACCGAAGCACCACCGGGCGCCGCCGCAGCCGGGCGGTTGTCGATCTGGCTCTTGAGCACCAGCATGTCCTGCTCCAGGCCTTGAATGGCAGCGCTCGGGTTTCCCTGCTTCTTCAGCGCCGCGATATCGCTGCCCAGGCTCTTGAGCTGCCCGTCCAGCTTGCCGCCATCCACCTGCGCGGCCTTCAGCGCGGCAACCTGCTCATTCAACCCCTTGAACTGGGCATCCAGCTTGCCCCCATCCACCTGGCCCGAACGCAGCGCGGCCAGTTCGCCATTCACCAGCTTCAACTGCGCCTGCAACTGGCTTTGCAGCTCGGTCACAGCCTTCTGCTGCTCACGGGTATCAGCCAGCACCTGCTCCAGGCGCTTGCCCAGGTCACCGGTCTGCCCGGCCACACCTTTCTGCAACTGGCGCAGTTGAAGCTTCAATGCCTCGCTGCTGGTGGTAGCGCCAGACTCACTGGCATCCACCTTGCCGCTGATCGCCTGCAGACGCCCTGCCGCTTCTTCACTGATGCGGGCAAAACTTTCCTGGGTTGCCACCAGTTGCTGCTCCATCAACGAGATCTGCTGGAAGCTCCACCAACCCAGGCCTGCCAAGGCGATGAACGATGCACCGAGCAACGCCCACAACGGCGCCGTGCTTGGCCCGCGCGCGGCCTTCTGGCGGCTGCGCACGACGTGCGCCGGCATCAGTTCGTCATCATCAACGGTGCCCGCCCGCAAGGTAGGCACGTCATCGTAGTCATCGTGAGCATGGTTACGCATGGATACATTCAACCGCGGTAGTCGCAAAGAGGCACGAGTATAAACCGCCAGCGCGGCGCATTGATGACCATTGTCAGCCCTGCGGCTTCACTGCCCCGGCGGCAGGTGCTTCCACCAGCCACAGAATTCATCCAGCGCTGTCCACAGGCTGACCTTGGGCTGGTAGTCCAGATACTGCCGGGCGCGGCTGATATCCAGGGTGAAATCGCGGCTCATCACCTGCATCCCCAGGCGCGACAAGGTCGGTTGCGGACGCCCTGGCCACAGCATGCAGGCCGCCTCGTTCAGCGCGGCCAGGCTGTAGGCCAGGCCGTAGGAACGGTAGCGGGTAACCTGCGGCAGCTGCATCTGGCGCATCACGTAGTTGACCACATCCCACAGCGGCAGCGGCTGGCCGTTGCTGATGTTATAGGCCTGGCCCAGCGCCCTATCGTCGGCGAACAAGGCGCTGAGCAGCGCCTCGTTAAGGTTGTGCACACTGGTGAAGTCAACTTTGTTCAGGCCATTGCCGATGATTGCCACGCGGCCTTTGCGTTGCATCTGCATCAGCTTCGGGAAAATGCTGGCATCGCCGGCGCCCGTGACGAAGCGCGGGCGCAGCGCCAGCACTTCCAGGCCAAACTCCTGCGCGCCGAATACTTTCTGCTCGGCCAGGTGCTTGGTTTGCCCGTAGTGGTCGTGGAAGCGGCGCGGTACCTGATCTTCACGGACATCCAGGCGCGAACGGCCATTGAAATAGATCGACGGCGACGACAGGTGCACCAGGCGCCGTACATGCTCCTTCAGGCAGCCCTCGACCACGTTCTCGGTTACCACCACGTTACCTTGGTAGAAGTCCTGGTACCGCCCCCAGCTGCCCACCGCGCCCGCGCAGTGCACCACGGCCTCGACGCCCTGGCACAGGCGACGGGCCAGCTCGGCATCGCCCAGGTCGCCAGGGATGAACTGGGCGCCGCGCTTGACCAGGTGCTCGACCCCTTCGGCGCGGCGGCCGCTGACCCGCACGTCCAGGCCCTGCTCCAGGGCAAAGCGCGCAAAGCGCCCGCCGATGAAGCCGCTCGCGCCGGTGACCAGAATTCGCATGTAAGACTCCGTCTTGCCAGATTTCAGATGCAACTGACGCCAGCCGTGGCTACAAGGGCACCAGCCATTGCCGTGCGGTGTACCGCAGGTGATCGGTCAGTTGCGCGAGCAATTGCCCGCCATTGCGCCAATGATGCCAGTACAGCGGCACATCGATAGGGGTATCGCGACAGATTTCCACCAACTGCCCGCTGGCCAGTTGCTCACGGGCCTGCAGTTCGGGCACCAGTCCCCAGCCCAGGCCGGCCTCGGTCATGCGCAGGAAGCCTTCGGAGGACGGGCACAGGTGATGCAGAAAACCGTCCTCGATACCCAGCGATGCCAGGTAGCGATGCTGCAGGAAGTCGTCCGGGCCATACACGATCGCCGGGGTACGGGCCAGGCGGCTGGCGACAAAACCCTGGGGAAAATGCCGCGCCATGAACCCGGGGCTAGCCAATGCCCGGTAGCGCATGGCGCCCAGTGGCTGGCTGCGTGCCCCCGCTACCGGGCGCTCACTGCCACACAGGCAGGCCGCCACTTCGCCGGCACGCATACGTTTGAGGCCCACTTCCTGGTCTTCTACCACCAAGTCGGTCAAAACGTTCTGCTGTGCGCAGAAATCCCCCACCGCGCCGGCCCACCAAGTGGCCAGGCTGTCGGCGTTGAGGGCGATGCGCAGGCGCTCCGGCATACCCTCTTCGTCCAGCGCCGGCACTTGGCGCTGCAAGTCACGTTCAAGCAGGCGCACCTGCTGAACATGGTTGAGCAACTGGCGGCCTACCTCGGTCGGGCCAGGCGGCGTGGCACGCACCAGCACAGGCTGGCCGACCCGCGCCTCCAGCAGCTTGATGCGCTGGGAAATGGCCGACTGCGACAAGCCCAGCACTTGCGCCGCACGCTCGAAACCACCCTGTTCGATCACCGCCGCGAGGGCGGCCAGCAGCTTGTAGTCGAACATCGATTTCTCTAATGCCTTATCAGCTTTATTTGTTTTTCTTATACAGGGCCGGTCATCACAATAGCCAGCATCTTCTACGACCTTTCTGGAGAGCCCCATCATGTGGCAAAGCTATCTCAACGGCATGCTGGTGGCCTTCGGGCTGATCATGGCCATCGGCGCACAGAACGCCTTCGTCCTCGCCCAGAGCCTGCGCCGGGAACATCACTTGCCCGTGGCGGCGCTATGCATCGTCTGTGACGCCATTCTGGTGGCTGCCGGTGTGTTTGGCCTGGCCACGGTACTGGCGCACAACCCGACCTTGCTGGCGGTCGCGCGCTGGGGCGGTGCGGTGTTCCTGATCTGGTACGGCGCCAAGGCACTGCGCAGCGCCTGCTCCAAACAGAGCCTGCAGCACCAGGAAGGCCAAGGCATGCGCTCACGCCGCGCAGTGCTGCTCAGCGCCCTTGCAGTGACGCTGCTGAACCCGCACGTGTACCTCGACACGGTATTGCTGATTGGCTCGCTGGGCGCCCAGCAGACCGCCCCCGGTGCCTACGTGGCGGGCGCGGCCAGTGCTTCGCTGCTGTGGTTCTCCACCCTGGCCATCGGCGCGGCCTGGCTGGCACCGTGGCTGGCACGGCCGGCAACCTGGCGCATGCTCGACCTCATGGTGGCGGTGATGATGTTCGCGGTGGCGGCGCAGTTGATCTTCAACTGATGTCAGGCCTGCAAGGACCGGCGTAACGCGTACCGCCTGAAAGCGACCACCATTGGTCGGCGTCCGCCAAGCCGCTCTGGAACCTCTATTCCCTATGTTTGTTGCGTGGTTATGCGCCGGGGCTGGTGCTATGATCGGGCCCTTGCGTCGCAAAGAGTACAAACTCGCCGACGTACATAGGGCCGCCCGTGATCGGCCCTGCGCAAACCGCGAACTAGACCTGAATCAGGAGATCCACCATGGCTTTTGAATTGCCGCCGCTGCCGTACGCCCACGATGCCCTGCAGCCGCACATCTCCAAGGAAACCCTGGAGTTTCACCACGACAAGCACCACAACACCTATGTCGTGAACCTGAACAACCTGGTCCCAGGCACCGAATTCGAAGGCAAGACCCTGGAAGAGATCGTCAAGACCTCTTCGGGCGGCATCTTCAACAACGCCGCTCAGGTCTGGAACCACACCTTCTACTGGAACTGCCTGGCGCCAAACGCTGGTGGCCAACCGACCGGTGCCCTGGCTGACGCCATCAACGCCGCTTTCGGTTCCTTCGACAAGTTCAAGGAAGAGTTCACCAAGACTTCGGTTGGCACCTTCGGTTCCGGCTGGGGCTGGCTGGTGAAGAAAGCTGACGGTTCCCTGGCCCTGGCCAGCACCATCGGCGCCGGTTGCCCGCTGACCAGCGGCGACACCCCGCTGCTGACCTGCGACGTCTGGGAACACGCCTACTACATCGACTACCGCAACCTGCGTCCGAAGTACGTCGAGGCGTTCTGGAACCTGGTCAACTGGGCCTTCGTTGCCGAACAGTTCGAAGGCAAGACCTTCAAGGCCTGAGTCATTCAGCCCTGAACATGAAGACCCGGCCCTGTGCCGGGTTTTTTTATGCCAGTGCCGGCCTCCCGCGCGCGCGCAAGGCGACACGGTTTTGCTTGCTCAGCCCGCATAGCGCGCTAACATCAAATCTCTGGAAGATTGACACAGCGCATTCAAGTTGCGGGGTCAGGCAACCGATACACTGCTCATGATCGGCCGATAGTGTATCGTCATCGTTGATGGCAAAATGATGCCATGCGCATGGATTAAGGAAACCCCATTGAAGCTGGAATTGCGGAACAGCTTGTCGGTCAAGTTGCTCAGGGTCGTGCTGCTGTCGGCGCTGGCAGTCGGCGTGGTGCTCAGCTGTGCGCAAATCGTCTACGACACCTACAAGACCCGCCAGGCCGTTAACAACGATGCCCAGCGCATCCTCGACATGTTCCGCGACCCGTCCACCCAGGCGGTGTACAGCCTCGACCGCGAAATGGGCATGCAGGTGATGGAAGGCCTGTTCCAGGACGAATCGGTGCGCATGGCCTCCATCGGGCACCCCAACGAAACCATGCTGGCCGAAAAGTCGCGCCCGCTGCAGGACATGCCCATGCGCTGGCTGACCGACCTTATCCTCGGCCAGGAACGCACCTACACCACACAACTGGTCGGCCGAGGCCCTTACAGCGAATACTACGGCGACCTCAGCATCACCCTCGACACGTCGTCCTACGGCGAAGACTTCCTGATCAATGCGGTAATCATCTTCATTTCCGGCGTATTGCGGGCCTTGGCCATGGGCCTGGTGCTGTACCTGGTGTACCACTGGCTGCTAACCAAGCCGCTGTCCAAGATCATCGAGCACCTCACCCAGATCAACCCCGACCGCCCCAGTCAGCACCAGATACCGCTGCTCAAGGGCCACGAGAAGAACGAACTGGGCCTGTGGGTCAACACCGCCAACCAGTTGCTGGCCTCGATCGAGCGCAACACCCACCTACGCCACGAGGCCGAAAACAGCCTGCAACGCATGGCCCAGTACGATTTCCTCACCGGCCTGCCCAACCGCCAGCAACTGCAGCAGCAACTGGACAAGATCCTCGTCGACGGTGGTCGCCTGCAGCACCGTGTGGCGGTGTTGTGCGTGGGCCTTGACGATTTCAAGGGCATCAACGAGCAATTCAGCTACCAGGTGGGCGACCAGCTGCTGCTGGCCCTGGCCGACCGCTTGCGCGCCCACAGTGGCCGGCTGGGGGCCCTGGCGCGACTGGGCGGTGACCAGTTTGCCCTGGTGCAAGCTAATATCGAGCAGCCCTACGAGGCAGCCGAACTGGCGCAGAGCATCCTCGACGACCTGGAAGTGCCGTTCAACCTCGACCACCACCAGCAGATCCGCCTGCGCGCCACCATCGGCATTACCCTGTTCCCCGAAGACGGCGACAGCACCGAGAAACTGCTGCAAAAAGCCGAACAGACCATGACCCTGGCCAAGGCCCGTTCGCGCAACCGCTACCAGTTTTACATTGCCAGCGTCGACAGCGAGATGCGCCGCCGCCGTGAGCTGGAAAAAGACCTGCGCGAAGCCCTGCCCCGCAACCAGTTGTACCTGGTTTACCAGCCACAAATCAGCTACCGCGACCACCGCGTGGTCGGCGTGGAGGCGTTGCTGCGCTGGCAGCACCCGGAGCTGGGCATGGTGCCGCCAGACCAGTTCATCCCGTTGGCTGAGCAAAACGGCAGCATCATCAGCATCGGCGAATGGGTACTGGACCAGGCCTGCCGGCAACTGCGCGAATGGCACGACCAAGGCTTTAGCGAGCTGCGCATGGCGGTCAACCTGTCGACTGTACAACTGCACCACAGCGAGCTGCCACGGGTGGTCAACAACCTGCTGCAGGCCTACCGCCTGCCGCCGCGCAGCCTGGAGCTGGAAGTCACCGAAACCGGCCTGATGGAAGACATCAGCACCGCTGCCCAGCATCTGCTGAGCCTGCGCCGTTCCGGGGCACTGATTGCCATCGACGACTTTGGCACCGGCTATTCGTCGCTCAGTTACCTGAAATCGCTGCCGCTGGACAAGATCAAGATCGACAAGAGCTTCGTCCAGGACCTGCTCGATGACGATGACGACGCCACCATCGTTCGCGCCATCATCCAGCTGGGCAAGAGCCTGGGCATGCAGGTGATCGCCGAAGGCGTGGAAACCGCCGAGCAGGAAACCTACATCGTTGCCCAGGGCTGCCACGAGGGCCAGGGCTACCACTACAGCAAGCCGCTGTCGGCTCGCGAGCTGACCAGTTTCCTGAAGCAGGCGCAGCGTAACCAGGTTTCGATGTTCTGAGGACGCCTGCCCGGTTACATGCCGTGACCGCCATTTACATGAATTGCACGCCCGCCTCTTTACAGCAAATGCAAATCTTTCGCATGATGTTGCGGTTTCGCGTGCCACGGCGCACGGTCCACCCTTGGTCCAACCACACGACGCAGGAAAACCAACAATGATTCGAATGCCTCTGGCCTCCGCCAGTCTGCTGGCCATTGCCATCGCTCTCGCCGGCTGCGGTGAAGGCAAGGACGACAAAGCCGCCGCGCCGCAGGCCCAGGCACCTGCTGCTGCCGCCACCACCGCTGCCGCGCCCGGGGCTGTCGACGAAGCCGCTGGCAAAGCCGTGGTCAAGCATTACGCCGAAATGGTCCATGCGGTGTACAGCGACTCGCTGAGCACCGCCAAAACCCTGCAGACCGCAGTGGACGCGTTCCTGGCCAAGCCCAACGACGAAACCCTGAAGGCCGCCAAGGAAGCCTGGTTCGCCGCGCGCGTTCCGTACCTGCAGTCCGAAGCCTTCCGCTTCGGCAACACCATCATCGACGACTGGGAAGGCCAGGTGAACGCCTGGCCCCTGGACGAAGGCCTGATCGACTATGTCGACAAGAGCTACGAGCATGCCCTGGGCAACCCGGCCGCCGGCGCCAACATCATCGCCAACACCGAGATCCAGGTGGGTGAAGAGAAGGTCGACGTCAAGGACATTACCCCTGAGAAACTGGCCAGCCTGAACGAACTGGCGGGCTCCGAGGCCAACGTTGCCACGGGCTATCACGCCATCGAATTCCTGCTCTGGGGCCAGGACCTGAACGGCACCGGCCCAGGCGCTGGCAACCGCCCGGCATCCGACTACCTGGAAGGCCAGGGCGCCACCGGTGGCCACAACGAGCGCCGCCGTGCCTACCTGAAAGCCGTTACACAGCTGCTGGTTACCGACCTTGAAGAAATGGTCGGCAACTGGGCGCCGAACGTCGCCGACAACTACCGCGCCAAGCTGGAAGCGGAGCCTGTCAACGACGGCCTGCGCAAGATGCTCTTCGGCATGGGCAGCCTGTCGCTGGGCGAACTGGCGGGCGAGCGCATGAAGGTTTCGCTGGAAGCCAACTCGCCGGAAGACGAGCAGGACTGCTTCAGCGACAACACCCACTACTCGCACTTCTACGACGCCAAGGGTATCCGCAACGTCTACCTGGGCGAGTACACCCGCCCGGACGGTACCAAGCTGACCGGCCCAAGCCTGTCGTCGCTGGTCGCCAAGGTCGACCCGGCCGCCGACGCCACCCTCAAGGCCGACCTGGAAGCCACCGAAGCCAAGATCCAGGTAATGGTCGACCACGCCCTCAAAGGCGAGCACTACGACCAGCTGATCGCTGCCGACAACGCTGCCGGCAACCAGATCGTGCGTGACGCCATCGCCGCACTGGTCAAGCAGACCGGTGCGATCGAGCAGGCGGCTGGCAAGCTGGGTATTGCCAACCTGAACCCGGATACTGCGGATCACGAATTCTGATCCTGCTGTAGCAGTGTTGACAGAGGCGGCCTTCGGGTCGCCTTTTTTGCTTATGGCCCTTTCGCGGGCAAGCCCGCGCCCACAGAGACTGCATTGTACTTGAGACCTGCAGATTACCTGTGGGAGCGCGCTTGCCCACGAAGAGGCCGGCACAGACAACAGATAACTATGGCCAACTGACACCGATTTCATCCAGCAATTGCAAATTGCTCTTATTCAAACACCCCCACTTTGCTAAGCTTGCACGCCGGTTTTTCGTCCACGCCCAGGATTTTGCATGTCCTCGTCGCTGTCCCGACTCTCCCCGCTGCTGCTGGTCCTCGCCCTCTCTGCCTGTGACGACGCCCCGCGTTTCACCCAGGCCGAACCCGGCGAAGCATTGTCGGGCGGCAAGGCAACCGTGCAGCGGACTGACCGCAACGCCTATTCCCTGCCCTCGGCCAACCTCGCATCCGAACGTCGCGTGGACTTCGCCGTGGGCAACAGTTTCTTCCGCAACCCCTGGGTGATCGCCCCTTCCACCACCACCGCCCGCGACGGCCTGGGCCCGCTGTTCAACACCAACGCCTGCCAGAACTGCCATGTGCGCGACGGCCGCGGCCACCCGCCAGCGCCGGGCAACAGCAACGCGGTGGGCATGCTGGTACGCCTGTCGATCCCCGACCAGCCCTATCTGGCCAAGGTCATCGAGCGCCTGGGCGTGGTACCTGAGCCGGTGTACGGCACTCAGCTGCAGGACATGGCCATCCCCGGTGTGGCGCCGGAAGGCAAGGTACGGGTGAGTTACACCCGCGAAACCGTGTCGTTCAAGGACGGCCATCAGGTCGAACTGCGCAAGCCGGCCCTGCAGATCAGCCAGCTCGGCTACGGCGTCATGCACCCCGACACGCGCTTTTCGGCGCGGGTGGCACCGCCAATGATCGGGCTGGGCCTGCTCGAAGCCATCCCCGAAGCCGACGTGTTGGCCAACGAAGACCCCGATGACCGCAACCGCGACGGCATCCGCGGGCGGGCCAACCGCGTGTGGGACGACGCCCTGGGCAAGACCGTGGTCGGCCGCTTCGGCTGGAAAGCCGGGCAGCCCAACGTCAACCAGCAGAACGTGCACGCCTTCGCCGGCGACATGGGCCTGACCAGCACCCTGCAGCCCAAAGACGATTGCACCCCGGCACAAACCGACTGCCTCGCCGCGCCCAATGGCGACGGCGCCAATGGCGAAAAGGAAGTCAGCGACAACATCCTGCGCCTGGTCACCTTCTACACCCGCAACCTGGCCGTGCCGGCCCGCCGCGACGTCGGCTCGCCGCAGGTGCTGGCAGGCAAGAACCTGTTCTACCAGGCCGGCTGCCAGGGTTGCCACACACCGCAGTTCACCACCGCCGCCGATGCTGCCGAGCCAGAGTTGGCCAACCAGGTCATCCGCCCCTACAGCGACCTGCTGCTACACGACATGGGCCCAGGCCTGGCCGATGAGCGCACCGAGTTCGCCGCCAACGGCCAGGACTGGCGTACCCCGCCACTGTGGGGCATCGGCCTGAGCGAAACGGTGAGCGGCCACAGCCAGTTCCTGCACGACGGCCGCGCCCGTAACCTGCTGGAAGCCGTGCTCTGGCACGGGGGCGAAGCCGAGGCGGCACGCAACTTTGTACTCACGTTCAATGCCGAGCAACGCACTGCGCTGCTGGCGTTCCTGAATTCACTTTAAAACGCGCAAAGGAGCCGGGCATGTTCCGACCCAAACTGTTGTTCACCAGCCTCGCTGCACTCGCCCTCGGCGCCTGCTCGCCGCAGGACCCGCAAGCCGTCACCTCCGCTGCCATCGCCAAGCAGGTCATCCTGCCCACTTACAGCCGTTGGGTCGAAGCCGACCGCATGCTGGCCGCCAGCGCCCTGGCCTACTGCGAAGGCAAGGAAGACCTGGAAAAGGCCCGTGCCGACTTCCTCAATGCGCAAAAGGCCTGGGCCGAGCTGCAACCGCTGCTGGTCGGCCCGCTGGCCGAAGGCAACCGCGCCTGGCAGGTACAGTTCTGGCCCGACAAGAAGAACCTGGTCGGCCGCCAGGTCGAGCAACTGGTCAACGGCGACAAGCCGGTAGACGTCGCGTCCCTGGGCAAGGCCAGCGTGGTGGTACGTGGCCTGTCGGCCTACGAGTACATCCTGTTCGACAGCAAGCCGGACGTCGCCACTGCCGAGCAGAAAGCCCGCTACTGCCCGCTGCTGGTGGCCATTGGTGAACACCAGAAGGTCCTGGCCGAGGATATCCTCAAGAGCTGGAACAGCACCGACGGCATGCTGTCGCAAATGACCAAGTTCCCCAACCAGCGTTACGCCGACTCCCACGAGGCCATCGCCGACCTGCTGCGCTCTCAGGTCACCGCCCTGGATACCCTGAAGAAGAAGCTGGGTGCGCCGATGGGCCGCCAGAGCAAGGGCATCCCGCAGCCGTTGCAGGCCGAAGCCTGGCGCAGCCACTCCTCGCTGAAGAGCCTGGAAGCCACCCTCAAGGCGGCCGAAACCGTCTGGGTCGGGGTCGACAACCAAGGCCTGCGCGGCTTGCTGTCCAGCGATCAGAAAGCGCTGGCGGACAAGATCGACGCCGCCTACGCTACCTCGCTCAAACTGCTGGCCGACAATCAGAAGTCGCTGGGCGAGCTGCTGGCCGACGACGCTGGCCAGCAAACCCTGAACCAGATCTACGACAGCCTCAACGCTGTCCATCGCCTGCACGAAGGCGACCTGGCCAAGGCGTTGAACATTCAGCTGGGCTTCAATGCCAACGACGGTGACTGATCATGCTGCGACGCCAGGCCCTCAAACTCGGTAGCGTTTTGCTCAGTGCCCTGACCTTGGGCGGCTGGAGCCTGTTCCGCAACAAAGGCAGCGAACCTCTCCTGCTTTCGGCGCGTGACGATGGCGACGGCAAGCACTATGCCGTGGGTTTCCGCCTGGACGGCACCCAGGTGTTCAGCACCCAGGTCGCCCAGCGCTGCCACGCCATCATCCACCACCCCGAGCAGCCAATCGCCCTGTTCGTCGCCCGCCGCCCCGGTACCGAAAGCTACCTGGTCGATTTGCGCGACGGGCGCCTGCTGCAAACCGTGACCTCGCAGCCGAACCGGCACTTCTATGGCCATGCGGTGGTGCACAAGGGTGGCGAATGGCTGTATGCCACCGAGAACGACACGACCGACCCTGGGCGTGGCGTGCTGGGCGTGTACCGTTTTGAAGGCGAACGCCTGGTACACACCGGCGAAATCCCGACCCACGGCATTGGCCCGCACGAGGTTGCCTGGCTGCCCGACGGCGAGACGCTGATCGTGGCCAACGGCGGCATTCGTACCGAAGCCGAAAGCCGGGTAGAGATGAACCTCAATGCCATGGAACCGAGCCTGGTGCTGATGCAGCGTGACGGCACCTTGCTGAGCAAGGAAACCCTGGCCCAGCAGATGAACAGCGTGCGTCATCTGGCAGTGGGCAGCGATGGCACCATCGCCGCCTGCCAGCAGTTCATGGGTGATGCCGATGAAACGGCCGAGTTGTTGGCGATCAAGCGCCCGGGCGAGCCGTTCAAGGCCTTCCCGGTGCCGGAGCGGCAGTTGCAGGCCATGGCCCAGTACACCGCCAGCGTCGCGATCCACAGCGACCTGCGGCTGGTGGCGCTGACTGCGCCACGGGCCAACCGGTTGTTTGTCTGGGACCTGGACACGGGTGCGGTGCGGCTGGATGCACCGATGCCCGATTGCGCGGGGGTTGGCGCGGTGAAGGATGGTTTCGTCGTTACTTCCGGGCAGGGCCGTTGCCGGTTCTACGATTGCCGCAAGGCCGAGCTGGTCGGACAGCCGATGAACCTGCCGTCCGGTTTCTGGGACAACCACCTGCATCTCGTCTGATTCTTCTGCAGCCTTCACTGGCCTCTTCGCGGGCTTGCCCGCGAAGAGGCCGGCACAGGCATTTCACCCCCTCCCCTGAAAAACAGTCAATACTTCCCCCATCCACACGTGGGCAGGATCGCCCGTTGTCGTGTCTAACCGAATAACAACCAATCCAAGGAACCGGACTTATGCTGCGCCGCCGCATGCTCATCATGTTAGCCATGGTTCTGCTGATCGTGCTGGCCCTGGGGGGCTACAAGGCGTTCTCGATCTACCAGCAGATCCAGGTGTTCACTGCCCCCAAGCCGCCCATCACCGTTGCGGCAGCCTTGGCCGAACAGCGCCAGTGGCAAGCGCGCCTGCCCGCCGTCGGCAGCCTCAAGGCACTGCAGGGTGTGGAGCTGAGCCTGGAGGTGGAAGGCATCGTCAAAGCCCTGCACTTCGACTCGGGCCAGCAGGTCAAAGCCGGCCAGTTACTGCTGCAACTCAACGATGACCAGGAAACCGCCCTGCTTGGCACCGCCCAGGCCGACTTGGGCCTGGCCAAGGTCGATTTCGGCCGCGGCAGCCAGCTGGTCGGCGACTCGGCCATCTCGCGCGGCGAGTTCGACCGCCTCACCACTCAGTACCGCCGCAACCAGGCGGTGGTCGAGCAACTCAAGGCGCAGAAGATCAAAAAAAGCATCAACGCCCCGTTCAGCGGCACCATCGGCATCCGCCAGGTGGACATCGGCCAGTACCTGGCCGCCGGCACGGTGATTGCCACCCTGCAGGACACATCCAGCCTGTACGTCGACTTCAACGTACCGGAACAGGCCCTGCCGCAATTGAGCCTGGGCCAGCAGGTGTTGGTGCAGGTAGCCGCCTACCCAGGCCAGACCTTCCCCGCCAGCCTCAGCGCCATCAACCCCAAGGTCGAGGAAACCACGCGCAACCTGCTGGTGCGCGCCACCCTGGCCAACCCCGACGGCAAACTGCTGCCAGGCATGTTCGCCAGCCTGCTGGTGCTGCTGCCTAACCCACAGCCACAAGTGGTGGTGCCGGAAAGCGCCATTACCTACACCCTGTATGGCAACTCGGTGTACGTCGCCACGCCGAAGAAAGACAAGGACGGCAAGCCGGAAAACGACGATAAGGGCCAGCCGCAGCTGATTGCCGAACAACGCACCGTACAGACCGGCGAGCGCCGCGACGGCGTAGTGGTCGTCAGCAAGGGCCTGCAAGCCGGGGAACAGGTGGTTACCGCCGGGCAACTCAAGCTCACCCCGGGCGCTGCGATCCGCATCGGCCAGGACAAAGCCCTCAAGCCCGAACAGGGCGTGCCGGGCAAGGACTGAGGAGGCTGACATGGCGTTCACCGACCCGTTCATCCGTCGCCCGGTGCTGGCCAGTGTGGTCAGCCTGCTGATCCTGCTGCTGGGTTTCCAGGCCTGGAACAAACTGCAGATCCGCCAGTACCCACAAATGGAAAATGCCCTGATCACGGTGACTACCGCCTACCCCGGGGCCAACGCCGAAACCATCCAGGGCTACATCACCCAGCCGTTGCAGCAGAGCCTGGCCAGTGCCGAAGGCATCGACTACATGACCTCGGTGAGCCGGCAGAACTTCTCGATCATTTCCATCTACGCGCGCATCGGCGCCGACAGCGACCGGTTGTTCACCGAGCTGCTGGCCAAGGCCAACGAAGTGCGCAACAAACTGCCGCAGGACTCCGAAGACCCGGTGCTCAGCAAGGAAGCCGCCGACGCCTCGGCGCTGATGTATGTCAGTTTCTACAGCAAGGAGATGAGCAACCCGCAGATCACCGACTACCTGTCGCGGGTCATCCAGCCCAAGCTGGCCACCCTGCCGGGCATGGCCGAAGCGGAGATCCTCGGCAACCAGGTGTTTGCCATGCGCCTGTGGCTAGACCCGGTGAAACTGGCCGGTTTCGGCCTGTCGGCCACCGACGTGACCAACGCCGTGCGCCGCTACAACTTCCTCTCCGCTGCCGGCGAGGTAAAGGGCGAATACGTGGTCACCAGCATCAACGCCAGCACCGAGTTGAAGTCGGCCGAGGCGTTCGCCGCCCTGCCGGTAAAGACCAGCGGCGACAGCCGCGTGCTGCTGGGCGATGTGGCGCGGGTCGAGATGGGTGCGGAAAACTACGACACGGTCAGCTCGTTCGACGGCACCCCCTCGGTGTACATCGGCATCAAGGCCACCCCCGCTGCCAACCCCCTGGACGTGATCAAGGAAGTGCGCCGCATCATGCCCGAGCTGGAGAGCCAGCTACCTTCGGCGTTGAAAGTGTCGATTGCCTACGACGCCACGCTGTTCATCCAGGCCTCGATCGACGAAGTGATCAAGACCCTTGGCGAGGCGGTGCTGATCGTCATCGTGGTGGTGTTCCTGTTCCTCGGTGCCTTGCGCTCGGTGCTGATCCCGGTGGTGACCATTCCCCTGTCGATGATCGGCGTGCTGTTCTTCATGCAGATGATGGGTTACTCGCTTAACCTGCTGACCCTGCTGGCCATGGTGCTGGCCATCGGCCTGGTGGTGGACGACGCCATTGTGGTGGTGGAAAACATCCACCGGCACATGGAAGAAGGCAAATCGCCGTTCGATGCGGCCCTTGAGGGCGCCCGCGAAATCGCCCTGCCGGTGGTCTCGATGACCATCACCCTGGCTGCCGTGTATGCACCGATCGGCTTCCTCACCGGGCTCACCGGGGCCTTGTTCAAGGAGTTCGCCCTGACCTTGGCCGGGGCGGTCATCATCTCTGGCATCGTCGCCCTCACCCTGTCGCCGATGATGTGCGCCCTGCTGCTTCGCCAGGAGCAGAACCCCAGTGGCCTGGCCCACCGCCTGGACGTGCTGTTCGAACGCCTGAAGGTGCGCTACCAGCGCCTGCTGCATGCCACCCTCGACAGCCGCCCGGTGGTGCTGGTGTTTGCCGTGATCATCCTGTGCCTGATCCCGGTGCTGCTCACGTTTACCCAGAACGAACTCGCCCCCAACGAGGACCAGGGGGTGATTTTCATGATGAGCAGCTCGCCGCAGCCGGCCAACCTCGATTACCTCAACGCCTACACCGACGAATTCACACCACTGTTCAAGGCCTTCCCCGAGTACTACTCATCGTTCCAGATCAACGGATTCAACGGCGTGCAGACCGGCATCGGCGGCTTCCTGCTCAAACCCTGGAACGAACGCGAGCGCACACAGATGGAGCTGTTGCCGCTGGTGCAGGCCAAACTTGAGGAAATCGGAGGCTTGCAGATCTTCGGTTTCAACCTGCCCTCCCTGCCCGGCACCGGCGAGGGCCTGCCGTTCCAGTTCGTGATCAATACAGCGGGCGACTACCCGGCACTGCTGGATGTAGCACAGCGCATCAAGGCCCGCGCGCAGGCATCCGGCAAGTTCGCCTTCCTCGACATCGACCTGGCCTTCGACAAGCCCGAAGTGGTGGTGGACATCGACCGGGCCAAGGCCGCGCAGATGGGGGTATCGATGGACACTCTCGGCGGCACCCTGGCCACCCTGCTGGGCGAGGCGGAAATCAACCGTTTCACCCTCGAAGGCCGCAGCTACAAGGTGATTGCCCAGGTCGAACGGCCGTACCGCGACAACCCCGGCTGGCTGAACAACTACTACGTGAAGAATGACCAGGGTCAGATGCTGCCGCTGTCGACCCTGATCACCCTCACCGACCGCGCCCGCCCACGCCAGCTCAACCAGTTCCAGCAGCTGAACTCGGCGATCATCCAGGGCGTGCCCATGGTCAGCCTGGGCGAAGCGCTGAAAACCGTTCAGGACATCGCCCGCGAAGAGGCCCCGGAAGGCTTCGCCTTCGACTATGCCGGCGTAGCACGCCAGTACGTGCAGGAAGGCAGCGCACTGTGGGTCACCTTTGGCCTGGCGCTGGCAATCATCTTTCTGGTGCTGGCGGCGCAGTTCGAAAGCTTCCGCGACCCGCTGGTGATCCTGGTGACGGTGCCATTATCGATCTGTGGGGCGCTGCTGCCGCTGTTCCTGGGTATTTCGAGCATGAACATCTACACCCAGGTCGGGCTTGTGACCTTGATCGGGCTGATCAGCAAACACGGCATCCTGATCGTCGAATTCGCCAATCAGTTGCGTGAGGAACGCGGCTTGAGCGTGCGTGAGGCGATCGAGGAAGCGGCGGCGATTCGCCTGCGGCCGGTGCTGATGACAACGGCGGCGATGGTATTCGGCATGGTGCCGCTGATTCTAGCGACTGGCGCCGGGGCGGTCAGCCGCTTTGACATCGGAACGGTGATTGCCACCGGGATGTCGATAGGCACGCTGTTTACCTTGTTCGTGCTGCCCTGTATCTACACCTTGTTGGCGCACAAGACCAAAGCCAAGGAACCTGCCATAGCCTGATCCGGCCTCTTCGCGGGCTTGCCCGCGAAGAGGCCGGTGAAGCAGACGCAAAAATGCCAGAGGCCCCGCGATTGCGGAGCCTCTGGCATTTCTAGCTCACACCGGGTTCAACCAAATGGCCGCAACCCTTGACGCAGACCAAACAGGAACAGCAAAAGGTCCTGGTCCGGCGTGACCTGTGCCTGCTGCTGCGGTTTCGCTTCCCGCGGCAACGCGCACTGGTCGGCCATCTCAGCCTTGCTGAACACAGTCGGCCTCGGCTCTTCCCAGGCAGCCACCGCCACGGTGGTCACCGCCAGGCCAGCTACCAGGAACAAAGCTCGAGCTATTTCTAGTTTCATTACTCTAACCCTTTGACAGCGCTGCCAAACGCCATCTTGTAAAAGTAGAGCAGCGTCTGCCATTCGGCGTCATTGATCGACGAATGGCGGCGCAGCTGGCGCAGGTCGTTGCCTGCCGCACGCTGGCAGCTGATGCGCCGCCGGCACTTTTCCAGGTCCAGCAGTGCGACTTCGACCCGCGCCTGCTCGCCTTCGCCGATCACCTTGATGAATACGTGCTTGCCGTACAGGCAGCCGTGCTGCCAGTGCCCCAGGTGCATGCGCGCCAGGTTGTCCGCCAGGTCCTTGAGCATGCGCTCATGCACCACCTGCGGGTAGCGCTCACGGGCACCTTCGGCATGCCAGGTGTCGAGTTCGACAAAGCCGTCCAGCGCCTCGCTCACCAGCAGCGCACGCCATTGGTGGTCGGCATCGCGCTCGGCACCACAAAAGACGATGCGGGGGACGCGAACGCCCAGTTGCTCGAAGCTGTTCAGTGCATCGAGTTCACGCAATACGGTTGGTCGCCCAAAAGGGTGCATAAGGCTGCGATAGATATGCCCGACCTGGCGCTTGGCATACAGCAGCTTGCCATTGGCATCGTTGAGGCGTTGCACGCCACTTTCGCCGCCGCGGCGCTGGTTAGGCTCCTCGACCCACTCGCCCTGCTGGCGCCAGTAAAAATCGAACCGCGACTCCCCTTTCTGGGCTACAGCCATCAAACACTACCCCTTACGCAATACGTAGACCCGCCACATGGCATAGAACGGCAGGAAGTCGAGGCGTTCCTGGATTCTGAAGCCGGCGGCCCTGAATTCTTCTTCGACCGTTTCGGCTGGTAACACGAAACGGTTCTGGTAATTGTCCTGCTCGGCCTTGGCACTGCGGCGTTGCTCCAGTTTTTTCCGGCGCCAAGCCTTGAAGTTGCCATCGACCCACAAAGACAAAATCACACTATCACGGCTAACACGTTGAAATTCCGAAAGTATGGTCTTTCTGTGCGCCGATTCGCCAATGTGGTGGAACAAGCGCATGCAGAAGATGCTGTCCACCGAATTATCCGGCAAGTCAATGGCGAACGCTGAAGTTTGCAAAGGGCGTACCCGCGCCACCACTTCTGGCGGTTGCGCGGCACAGGCTGTCTCGATCATCGCCTCGGAGTTGTCGGCACCGATGATCACCCGGTTGGGCTTTTCTGCCAGCAGTGGCCAGAAACGGCCGGCACCGCACGGCAGGTCCAGTACCAGGCCGGGCTCGCCGGCCAATGCCAGGGCGCGACGCGCCAGCTGCTCATCTCGCTTGTGGGAAAGACGTCGCGCCAGGCCATCTTGGTGCTTGAGAAAGTACTCGCGGGCGTGGTCTTTGTCGTACTTCTCGGAAAATTCAAGCTTGATGGGGCTACGCATTGGGCATCTCCTGACTCCAGTGCCGCTCACCTTAGGTAAGCAAGCGTTGGAATCAGGTCATGCCAATGTGAAAAAAATGTCGCGCGCCCTTTAACCTGTTACAACGGATTACTCGGCCATGGCGTCCGGGCCGCCTTGGGCTTTGGTGTTGCTCAGGTCCACCTGGAAGCGGCAACCATGCGGCAGGGTCGATGTGAGGGTGACATGCCAGCCTTGGTCGTCGCAAATGCGTTGCACCAGCGATAGACCCAGGCCCAAGCCTTCGCCACGCCGCTCGTCACCGCGCACGAACGGTTTGAACATCGCCTCGCGCTGCTCTTCGGGGATGCCCACGCCACTGTCCTCCACACTGAAACCGTTGGCCTCCAGGCTCAGCCGGATGTAGCCGCTGTCGGTGTAGTGGGCAGCATTGCGCAACAGGTTACCCATTACCGACTGCAGGAAGGTAGCGTTGTACAGCACCGGGCTGGCGCTGATGCGGCCATCGAAATAGAGGGTCAGGCCCTTCTGCTCGATGGTATCGCGCCACACACCGATGAGTTCGTCGGCCACTTCGCGCAAGGTTGCCCGCGATGCCACCGCGCCTTCGTCACGTTGGGCACGGGCCAGCATGAGGAAGGTCTTGACCAGTTCGCGCATCTCTTCCGTGGCACGCGCCACCCGCTCTACCTGGCTACGCGCGCGGGCGTCGAGGTTGGGGTTCTCCATCAGCAGCTCGCAGGAAGTGGCCAGCACCATCAACGGTGTGCGCAACTCATGGCTGACGTCACTGGTGAACAGCCGTTCACGGGTCAGCGCATCGCGTAAACGGCCCAGGGTATCGTCGAAGGCCACTGCCAACTGGCCGACTTCGTCCGCCGCATAGTCCGGTGCCAGTGGCGGGGCCAGGCCCAGCAGTTGATCGCGATGGCGCACCTGGCGCGCCAGACGGATCACCGGTGCCATTACCCGGCGCGCCACCAGCCAGCCGAGGATGACTGCCAGCACCAGGCTGAGTAAGAAGCCCACCACCACCACCGCGAACAACACGCGCTCGCGTTCTTCGAAGTCGCTCTGGTCCTGCAGCAGCACGTAACGGCGGCCATCGACGATCTCGACCATGGCGTGGTATGACAGCTGGTCGCGGAATACTTCGTGGAAACCCCGGTCAAGGTGGCGCAAGTCCTTGGGCAGTTCGAAGTCGTCACGCCCGCCACTGAAGTAGAACAGCTGGTCGGGGCGCGGCCGGTGGCTCCAGTCGCTGACGCTGTCCATGCGCAGCAGGCGCTGCAGGTCGCCACCCAGCACAGAGGAAATCAGCCGCTCTTCAACCAGGTGCACGGTGGCGACGATGCCGAAGGCGAACGCCCCGGCCACCAGCGCGCTCATCAGGGCAAAGGCGATGATGATGCGCTGGGCAAGGCTTTGCTTAAACTCCATCGCGGCCCTCGGCGAGGCGATAGCCGACGCCATGGACGGTATGCAGCAAGGGTTTTTCGAACGGCTTGTCGATCACCTGGCGCAGCTGGTGTACATGGCTGCGCAGGCTGTCGCTGTCGGGGCAATCGTCGCCCCACAGGGCTTCTTCCAGTACTTCGCGGCGCAGTACGTGCGGGCTTTTCTGCATCAGCACGGCCAACAGCTTGAGGCCCACCGGGTTGAGCTTGAGCAGGCGGCCCTGGCGAGTAACTTCCAGGGTGTCGAGGTCGTAACTGAGGTCGGCCACCTGCAGGGTCCGGCGCCCTCCGCCTTGAGCGCGGCGCAGCACTGCTTCGATGCGCGCCGCCAGCTCAGACAGGGCGAACGGTTTGAGCAGGTAGTCGTCGGCCCCCGAGCGGAAGCCTTGCAAGCGATCATCCAGCTGGTCGCGGGCAGTGAGCATGATCACCGGTGTGTCGCGGCGGGCGTCTTCGCGCAGGCGCTTGCACAGGGTGTAGCCATCGATGCCGGGCAGCATGATGTCGAGCACGATGAGGTCGTAGTGTTCGGTGGCGGCCAGGTGCAGGCCGGACAGGCCATCCTGGGCGCAGTCGACGGTGTAGCCCTTCATGCCCAGGTAGTCGGCCAGGTTGGCCAGAATATCGCGGTTGTCTTCAACCAAAAGAATGCGCATCGGTTTCTCCTGTGCGGCGCTTCTCGCAGTGGTGCGCGGCAGGCGCAGCTTAAGGCCTATGCTTGCACGGTGCCAGCCCCCCGGAAAATTCACCCCACTTGACGGTTTTTTCACTGATCCTTCACGGACACAGGATAGCGGGCAGCCGACAATGCCCGATCTTTTTCGTGCCCTGGAGCCACCATGCAGCAACGAACCCGCCCTCGCCCTATCAATTTCTGGCTGTATCTGGGCGTCCCCTTGGCGACCGCGCTGGTCTTGATTCTGCTGGAGCTGACGTCAGTCGACATGGACGTGGCCAACCTGTTTTTCGACCCCGCTGCCGGGCAGTTCATCGGCCGCCACAGCTATTGGCTGGAAAACATCCTGCACGACCGGGTCAAGCAGGTGGTGATCTTGCTGGGGGTGATCTCGCTGCTCACCTTTGCTGGCAGTTTCTTCTGGAAGCGCCTGTTCGGCTGGCGCCGCGAGCTGGGCTGCCTGGTGCTGGCACTGGGCCTGTCAACGGCGTTTGTCACGCCGTTGAAGAAGGTGACCCAGGTACAGTGCCCGTGGAGCCTGACCCAGTTTGGCGGCACGGAAACCTACAGCAAGTTGCTGGAACCGCGGCCTGCTACCGACAAGCCTGGCCTGTGCTGGCCGGGTGGGCATGCGGCGACCGGGTTCTGCCTGTTCGGCCTGTTCTTCATGCTGCGTGATCGCAAGCCGCGGTTGGCGCGGGCAGCATTTGTGGTGGCTTTGCTGGCCGGTTCGGTACTCGGCGTAGGGAGGATGATGCAGGGGGCGCACTTCCTGTCGCATAACGTGTGGACGGCGGTGTTCTGCTGGTTGATCGGGTTGGGGTCGTATTACCTGGTTCTGTATCGGCGTGGAGTGGTGGAAGCGCCAGCTGTCGAACGTAGCGTCGCCTGACACTGGGGCCGCTTTGCGGCCCCAATGGCCCCAACAGGAAAAAGAAAAGCCCCGGTTCTCACGAACCGGGGCCTTTTTGATGGTGCAGGGGGTAAGGCTGGCTTACATCATGCCGCCCATGCCACCCATGCCGCCCATGTCAGGCATGCCAGCAGCTGGCTTGTCTTCTGGCAGGTCAGCAACCATGGCTTCGGTGGTGATCATCAGACCGCCAATCGAAGCAGCAGCTTGCAGGGCCGAACGGGTGACCTTGGCTGGGTCCAGGATGCCCATCTCGATCATGTCGCCGTATTCGCCGGTAGCAGCGTTGTAACCGAAGTTACCCGAACCTTGCTTGACCTTGTCGGCCACAACGCTTGGCTCGTCGCCGGCGTTGGCAGTGATCTGACGCAGCGGGGCTTCAACAGCGCGACGCAGCAGGGCGATACCGACGTTCTGGTCTTCGTTGTCGCCTTTCAGGTCGGCAATGGCCGCCAGGGCGCGAACCAGGGCAACACCACCGCCAGGCACCACGCCTTCTTCAACGGCTGCACGGGTAGCGTGCAGGGCGTCTTCAACGCGGGCTTTCTTCTCTTTCATTTCAACTTCGGTGCCAGCACCGACCTTGATCACGGCAACACCGCCAGCCAGCTTGGCCAGACGCTCTTGCAGCTTCTCACGGTCGTAGTCCGACGAGGTTTCTTCGATCTGGGCACGGATCTGCTTGACGCGTGCTTCGATCTCGGTGTCGGCGCCAGCGCCGTCGATGATGGTGGTGTTTTCCTTGGACAGGATCACGCGCTTGGCGTTACCCAGGTGCTCCAGGGTAGCGGTTTCCAGGGACAGGCCGATTTCTTCGGAGATGACCTGGCCGCCAGTCAGGACAGCGATGTCCTGCAGCATGGCCTTGCGACGGTCACCAAAGCCTGGGGCCTTGACCGCAGCAACCTTGACGATGCCGCGCATGTTGTTGACTACCAGGGTAGCCAGCGCTTCGCCTTCAACGTCCTCGGCAACGATCAGCAGTGGGCGACCGGCCTTGGCAACGGCTTCCAGCACTGGCAGCAGCTCACGGATGTTGGAGATCTTCTTGTCGACCAGCAGCAGCAGCGGGCCTTCCAGCTCGGCAACCATGGTGTCCGGCTTGTTGACGAAGTATGGCGACAGGTAGCCACGGTCGAACTGCATGCCTTCTACGACGGACAGTTCGTTTTCCAGGCCCGAGCCTTCTTCAACGGTGATCACACCTTCTTTACCGACTTTTTCCATGGCTTCGGCGATGATTTCACCGATGGAGTTGTCGGAGTTGGCGGAGATGGTACCCACCTGGGCGATGGCCTTGGAGTCGGCGCATGGCTTGGACAGGTTCTTCAGCTCGGCAACAACGGCAGCAGTGGCCTTGTCGATACCGCGCTTCAGGTCCATCGGGTTCATGCCGGCAGCGACGGCTTTCAGGCCTTCGTTGACGATGGCCTGAGCCAGAACGGTAGCGGTGGTGGTGCCGTCACCGGCAGCATCGTTGGCCTTGGAAGCAACTTCCTTGACCAGCTGGGCGCCCATGTTTTCGAAGGCGTCTTTCAGCTCGATTTCTTTGGCGACGGAAACGCCGTCCTTGGTGATGGTTGGCGCGCCGAAGCTCTTGGCCAATACCACGTTACGGCCTTTCGGGCCCAGGGTCGCTTTTACCGCGTCAGCCAGAACGTTGACACCAACCAGCATTTTCTTACGAGCGGAATCGCCGAATTTTACGTCTTTAGCAGCCATGATCGTTTAATCCTTGGAATTCTTTGGAGTAACGGGAAGTCGGGGAAATCAGCCTTCGATAACGGCGAGGATTTCGTTCTCGGCCATGACCAGCAGGTCTTCGCCATCGACTTTCACGGTGTTGCTGCCCGAGTAAGGGCCGAAAACCACTTTGTCACCCACTTTCACGGCCAGCGCGCGAACTTCGCCGTTGTCCAGGATGCGACCAGTGCCGACGGCAACGACTTCGCCGCGGTTTGGTTTTTCAGCGGCCGAACCCGGCAGGACGATACCGCCAGCGGTTTTCGATTCTTCTTCGCTGCGACGGATAACGACGCGGTCATGCAGAGGACGAAGCTTCATTGTCGATCTCTCCCAAATTGTGGTTTTCATCGGCCGGTGTCGACACCGGCGGGTTGATGCTGTCCGGCGTTGCCGGGAGGTGGCCCGCATTGGGCGAACCACCTGAGTCATGTCTGGCGTTGCCACCAGAAACCTTGCGGTGACCACATACATGAGGCCGCCATATTCAATTACAAGGCTTGATATACAAAATTTTTCTTGAGGCTGAAAAACACCGGGGCCGCGTGTGCGGCCCCGGGGGTATCACTTGTCGCGGCGCTCGTACTCGCCTTCGATCACGTTCGGCCGGTGGCCACCGTCACGCGGCTGCGCCTGGAACGGGTCGTCCTGAAACGCACGCTGGCGCATGGCCTGGGCCTCGGCACGCTCGCGCATCTTGCGCGCAGCCAGATGGCGGGTGAACGGCAGCAGGCACAGCAGGCCCAGCACGTCGCTGATGAAACCCGGCAGCAGCAGCAGGCCACCACCCACGGCCAACATCATGCCCTGGAACATGTCCTCGGCAGGCAGCTCGCCGCGTTGCAGGCTTTCACGGGCACGCAGTGCGGTGGCCAGGCCGGCCACGCGCATCACCAGCACACCCAGGGCGGAGCCGGCGATGATCAGCAGCAGCGCCGGGAAGAACCCGATGGCCGCGCTGACCTTCACGAAGACGAACAGCTCCAGCACGGGAAACAGCAGAAGCAACAGTAGAAAAGCACGCATCAAAGCATTCCTCGTCGGAAGAGAACCTTCCTGTAGGACCTACAGATGGATGCGGGTGCTCGCTTTTTCAACCCTCTGCCTGCTCCACAGCCGGCCACTGGTCCGCGCGCGCCAGCAGCACCAAGGCTTCGCGGACTTGTGTCGGCGTGTTGCAAGTACTTGGGAACGGCAACCAGTGCACCGCCTGGCCGATGCGCAAGTGCATGCCTTCGCTGTCTACCCCCACCATCTGCGCCGGGGTATGGCGTGGCAGGTCGGTCAGCTCCACGTAGTGGGCGATGGCATTGGCGTGGTCACTGTTCATGTGCTCGACCATGCTCGACTCGGCCTTGCCGGCGAACGGGTTGGCCAAGGTTACCTGGTCGAGCCAGTGGATCGCGCCGAAGCCGCCAATGTAGCGATGGCGCACCGGCTGCAGGACCCAGAAGTCGAAATCGTGAGCCTTGTGATAGTTGGCAGCGTTCGGGAAATAGCGGTAATAGCGTTCGGCAGCCGCCTCGACAGCCGCTTCGTCGACCAACTTGTGCGCCTCGGCCATCACGGTCAGACGCCCCACAGCCTGCACATCTTCGGCCTCGCGCTCACCTACCAGCAGCGAGCACTTGGGGTCTTTCTGTAGGTTGTGGGTGTGCTGGGCGATGCGGCTGATGAGAATCAATGGATTGCCGTGGGCGTCCAGGCAGTACGGCACGACCGAACCAAAGGGGAAACCGGGCATCGACTTGGAATGGGTCGAGAGCACGCCACGGTACTCTTTGAGGAGCAGTTCCCGGGCGGGGCGGAGGGCGTTGGTACTCACTTGGGGATGGCTCCTGGCAACGGACTGGATGGGGACAAGATAAGCATTATCAGTTTCAGTGCCAATGGGGCTGCTGCGCAGCCCAATCGCCCCCGAAGATTTACCAGGTCACGCCGAAGCCTGCGGTATAGCGGGTCTTGTCCAGATCACTGTCGCGGGTGCCGGTGATGATGTCCTTCTCCGCCTTGAGGTTGAGCGAGGCCCATTCGGTAACTTTGTAGCGCAAGCCAACTTCGGCATCCAGCGAGTAATCGGCCACGCCCCCCAGCGGCTTGGCAAATTCGCCGTTGGTGAACAGTTGCACGTTCTTGCCGATCAGGTAGCGGGTGTAGTCCCACTTCACCGCCGCAGAGTAGAAGTTGTCCTTGGCGCCGTCCTGGTATTCGAAGTCGGTGCGGTTGATCAACGAACCCAGCGAGAATGCGCCCAGCTCGTTGTCCCAGAACTGATAACCCGGGCCGGTACCGACCGTGCGCTGGCGGGCCAGGTCTTCGATACGGTCTCGCTTGTACTCCGCTCGGCCCTGCCAGAACCACTTCTCGGTCATGAAGCGGTCCAGCGCGTACTCGGCGCTCCAGTTATCGGTGGTGGTGACGTCGTCCTTGCTCTCGCGGTTGTATTCGCCTTCGGCGTTGTGCCGCCAGCGGCCGTGGCGGGCGGTGGTCTTGAAGCCGACATCGTAATCGTCGGTGTCGTTCTCGGCGCGCTTGTAATCCAGGGCAACGTCCACGTTGCCCTTCCACACGAAGTCTTCGACCAGCGGCCTGGGCTTCATGATCTGCTCGATGCTGGCCAGTTCCACGGTCTTGGGCGCTTCGCCATTGGCCAAGGTGACTTTGCCAGGCTCGGCCGCTTTCAGCGACTTGGCCTTTTCCCCGGTGTAGGCGTCCTGCTTGACCAGCATCTCCTGGTCACTCTCCAGGGTCTGGACCTCTTTCCAGTCCAGCGCGATGGACCCGCCATAAGGGGTTTCCAGCAGCAGCTTGCCGCCGTCGAACACTTTGATCTTGCCGCTGAGGCGGTCACCGTTCTTCATCCACACGGTGTCGGCGAACACCGGGGCGGCGCACACGGAAGCAGCTAGCAAGCACAACAGGGATCTAGAATACATAAGCGGACTACGGGTTCGATTTGACGAAAAAAGCCGGGCATTATCCAGATACCGACGACCAGAGCAAGGACAGACCAAGCGTATGCCGTTGAGTTCAACTCTCATTTGCCGGACCACCTGTCCGGTTTCATCTGCAGCCCAACGGGGGCGTGATGTCTGATGTAGATCAGCCTGCGCTCGAATCCGCCGAGGGCCGACGAACGGCGCTATATTCAGTGCTGGGCCAGGTGCCTTCCGGCAAGGTGGTGAGCTATGGCCAACTGGCCGAGCTGGCGGGCCTTGGCCGTGCAGCACGGTGGGTCGGGCGCACCCTCGGGCAGTTGCCTGCGGACACCCGCCTGCCCTGGCACCGGGTGCTCGGCGCAGGCGGCCGGCTGAGCCTGGCATTGGGTACCCCGTCAGGGGATGAACAACGGGCGCGATTACGCGCGGAAGGTGTGAATGTAACCAACAATCGTGTGGATATGACGCGCCATGGCTGGCGCCCAATGGAGCACAGCGGTTAGAGTGCGCGCTTTGTTTTCGCAAACTTGAGGCAGATGTTGGCCCATGCCCCGTAAAACCTGGCGCGCTGCGCTTGCTGCCTATGCCAGCCCGTCAACCTTGGTACTTTTGCTGCTTGGCTTTGCCGCCGGCCTGCCCTACATGCTGGTGTTCTCCACCCTGTCCGTGTGGTTGCGCGAAGCCGGTGTTGCCCGCGAGACCATCGGCTACGCCAGCCTGATCGGCCTGGCCTACGCCTTCAAGTGGGTGTGGTCACCGCTGCTCGACCAATGGCGCCTGCCCCTGTTGGGTGGCCTGGGTCGACGTCGTTCGTGGCTGCTGTTGTCGCAAGCGCTGGTGGTCATCGGCCTGGTCGGCATGAGCCTGTGCGACCCGCAACAGCACCTGTCGTGGCTGATCGCCATGGCCGTGCTGGTGGCCTTCGCATCGGCTACCCAGGACATTGCTGTCGACGCCTACCGCCTGGAAATCGCTGACGATCAACGCCAGGCAGCGCTAGCTGCCAGTTACATGGCTGGCTACCGGGTGGCCGCCCTGCTCGCCACGGCCGGCGCCCTGTTCTTCGCCGAGTGGTTCGGCTCCACCGGTTTCAGCTACCTGCACAAGGCCTGGGCCGGCACCTATGTGATGTTCGGGGTCATGATGCTGCCCGCCCTGTTCACGACCCTGGTCATGCGCGAACCGCCGGTGCCCTTGCGCACCCAGCTGTCGGCAGCGCGCTACGGTTTGGTGCACCAGATGGCCTCAGTGTTCGTGCTGATCATCCTGCTGGTGTCGGTACCGGCCAGCTTTACCCAGATGTTCAATACCGGCTGGTCCAGCGTCATTTCCGGTGATGCCACGCCGCTTGACCTGTTACTGGAAGACCGTGCGTTCCTGCGCCTGATCCTTTATGTACTGCTGACCTGGGCGTGCTTGTCGAGCCTTGGCCGTCGCGGCTTGGCCCCGGTGCTGACGCCAGTCAACGACTTCATCACCCGCTACCGCTGGCAGGCGCTGCTGCTGCTCGGCCTGATCGCCACCTATCGCATGTCGGACACGGTGATGGGTGTGATGGCCAACGTGTTTTACATCGACATGGGCTTCACCAAGGACCAGATCGCCAGCGTCAGCAAGATCTTCGGCCTGATCATGACCCTGGTCGGCGCCGGGGTCGGCGGGCTGCTGATCGTGCGCTTCGGCATCATGCCGATCCTGTTCATCGGCGGCGTAGCTTCGGCCGGCACCAACATCCTGTTCCTGATGCTGGCCGACATGGGCCCGAACCTGGAAATGCTGGTGGTGACCATCTCGCTGGACAACTTCAGCTCCGGCATGGCCACGTCGGCCTTCGTCGCCTACCTGTCGAGCCTGACCAACCTGAAGTTCTCGGCGACCCAGTACGCGCTGCTCAGTTCGATCATGCTGTTGTTGCCAAGGTTGATCGGCGGGTATTCGGGGGTCATGGTCGAGAAGTTTGGTTACCACGACTTCTTCCTGATTACCGCATTGCTGGGTGTGCCTACGCTGATCCTGATTGCCCTGCAGTGGCGCCAGGAGGCTGGGCGGGGGACGCCGGTGGCAGAGGAAAACTCGGCGGCCGAGCGGCCCTGAAAGAACTCTAT